>NZ_JBSGGK010000004.1:0-336921 GCF_053603855.1 Monashia sp. NPDC004114
GGATCGTGGTGCGGGCCCGCTTGTGGTCACCGGCGACCGCACCCACGTACCCCAGCGCACGCATCCGCCGCTCCACCGTGCACCGCGCGACCGGCTCGTACGGCTGGGTCGTGGCCTGACCGAACGCATCCGCGCGATGCTGCCGGTTCAGCGCCTTCCACATCTTGCGAGCCCCGTACACGCCGTAGTTGGCCTCCCACAGCCGCGCGATCCGCTCATCCAGCGCCGCGTCACTGAGCGCCCGCCGCGACGGGGGCCGGGACCTGGCGGCGTAGTACGTGCTCGGGGCGATCTTTGCCTCAGCCTCGGTCAAGACTGAGCAGATCGGCTCGACCCCGAACTGGTCCTTGTACTCCTCGATGTACGCGATCAGCGTGGCGATGGGCGGTCGAGCTCCGCCGCGAAGAAAGCCGACGCGCTCTTGAGGATCGCGTTCGCCCGGCGCAGCTCCCGGTTCTCCTTCTCCAGCTGAGCAATCCGCCCGGCCGCGTCGACCGGTCCCGGCGACCCTCCCGCGACCTGGCCCGGGGCGCTCGACCGGCCCGAGCGCAGCCAGTTCCGCAACGTCGCCGCCGGGATCCCCAACTGGTCACCCACCTGGCTACACGCCGTCCGCAGACCCATCCCCGGGTTGTCCCCGAGCGTCTCCTTCACCATCCGAACCGAGCGCTCACGCAGCTCGTCCGTGTACTTCCTCGGAACAGGCATGACTCCACCCTTTCGTGGGATCAGACCCTCCACCAGACCCGGGGCGATTCAGTCTGCCCTCATAAAGAAGCCACACCACGGTGGCCCCTTGTCAGCCACGTCATGGAGCCGGTGTGGCGAGTCGACTCGGTTCAGGCCCGGCTCGGCGCTCGGTTGCCAGTGCGGGCGGCGGTACGGCGCTCCGGCGCCGGCGCAGGCGGCAGTACGGCGCTCCGACGCCGCCGGGCCACGCCATCGAGCCGGCGTGGCGAGTCGACTCGGTCTGGCCCGGCTCGGCGCTCAGTTGCCGGCGCAGGCGGCGATACAGAGCTTCAGCCGCCGGTGTAGGCCGCGATGCACCGCTCCGACGCGGCCCGGGCCGCCGCCTCGTCGTCGCCGCTCGCGATCTGCGCGTCGCGCCACGCCGTACCGCTCTCGGTCATGACCTGCTTGCCCTCGGGGCTCATCGTCCACGCCGCGGCCTCCGCAGGGTCCATCGAGATCGACGACTCGAGGTAGAGCGACAGGCCGAGCAGCATCATGTCCCAGCCGATCCCGACGGCTCCCGGGCCGAACTCGGCCCATCGCTCGTCGTCGACCTGCGCAGTGTGAACAACGTGCAGGCTGCTCTCGTCGTCGGTGCCCGAGAGCGTGGCGACGACCCAGGAGACGTCGCCGCCGTACTCCCACGTGACGGCGATGCGCTCGGTCGGCACGCACTCCTCGACGACGCCTCCGGCATTGCCCTGGAGCTGGTACCGGCCACCGATCCGGAGGTCACCCGTGATCGGCATGAGCCAGCGTGAGATCCGCTCACCGGTGGTGACGGCGTCCCACAGCTCGGCGACGCCGACCGGGTAGCTCTGGGTAACGGTGACGCTCTTGGTCGGCGCACCCGCCCGCTCTCCTGCGGAGACGGTGCGGTCGATGGACCTCACGTGGTCGATGGCAGTCATGGCTTCTCCTTTGTCGGCGACAGGTCAGATGGTCGGGTCTGTGGTGGCCTCGGTGGACGCGCCGGATGACGCATCGGCGCGTGTCTCGGGGCGGGGTCGGCTCGGCGACCGCGCCGCAGCTCCGTGCCGAGGGCGTCAAGACGCTGGCCCCAGAAGGCGCGGAACTGCGCCACCCACGCGTCGAGCTCCTCCAAGGGACCCGGCTCGACGGCATACATGCGGCGGGTGCCCTCCGCGCGAACGGACGCGAACCCGTTGTCGCGCAGCACCTTGAGGTGCTGGGAGACGGCGGGATGCGAGATGCCGAACTCCCCGGCGATGACGGCCGCGAGCTCACCCGAGGAGCGCTCGCGGCCGTCATCGCCGGCGAGCAGCTCGAGGATGCGCCGGCGGACCGGGTCGCCGAGGATGTCCAGCGCATGCATGCCTCAGTATTTGCACGACGGCTTAATTAAGTCAAGACGCAAGGAGTTAGAGCGCCGTCGAAAGGTAGTCGGGAGCGGACAACGCGAACGCCTCCCGCGTCACCTCACCGCCGACGAAGAGCGCCGTCGCCCACACGTCGGCCCACAGCAAGGTCGGCCCGATGACGGTCACCGACCCGGCGCGCCCGACCAGCTTGCCGGCCGCCGGGTCGTAGAGGTGAGCGCCCCGCGCGGCCGTTCCCGAGGTGGCGACGGCACCGTGTGTCAGCGACACCGTGCTCGCGATCTGGCTCCGGTCGTGAGGATCCTCGATCCCGACGCGCCAGGCAATGGCATCCTCACCGGCGAGCGGCATCTCGGGGTGCGCGCCGATGAGCATGTCACCGCCTGCATTGAGGCAGAAGGAGATCCGAGGCAGGTTAGCCAGGGACCTGGCTGCCAGGTCGACGGCCCAGCCCTTCACGAAGCCGGTCGGATCGAACGCAAGGTCGCCGTCGCCGGTCGGCAGCAACGTCGTGAAGGCACCGTGGGTCAGACGCTCGGCCCGCTCACCGATGGCCAGAGCCTCTCTGACGAGCGGGCTGCACGCGCCGAGGCCCACCTCCTCTCGACGCAGCCGCATCAGGTCGGAGTCGTCGCGGTAGGTCGAGAAGATGCCATTCATCTCGCGCATCGTCCGGAAGGCATGCGCCACGGCGACCTCGGCCTCGGGCCCGTCGACGGCATCACCCCTCAAGTGGATGCTGACCGGCATCCCCATGATCTGCTCCACCCATGCCCGGCGTGCCGGTACGTGTCTGACCCACGTGCTCATCCTGTGCCTCGCTCTCCTCGGTCCTGTCGGGTGGTTTCGTATGCTGCTGGGTGCGGTATGCCGCTGGGCTGCGTCGCGCGTGATGGTGGCCTAGATGTGGGCCGCGTCGATCGCCGACTGCAGGGACTGCGTGTAGCCCTCCCACGTCACCGTCGCGCCGGAGACGACGTCGATCTGCGCCGACTGCGCCTGGACGGCCTCGCCGTTGTAGATCGGGACGGCTTGGGAGTTGATCATCTGGTCGTGCCGGTCCTGCCACGGGACCTGCAGCACGTCGACCGCGGTGATCTTGCCGTCGGCCACGGTGATCTGGACCTGGACGGCGCCGTAACGCGTCATCACGGCGTCCCCGGCGTAGGTCTTCTCCGCGCTCGATGCCGCAGACGTGCCGCCCGACGAGCCCGTCGAACCCGATGAGCCCGAAGAACCTGACGAGCCCGAAGAACCTGACGAGCCGGAGACGGCGTTCGGCGCCACCTTCCGGGTCTCGGAGGTCGCTGCGGTGGGTGGCAGGGTCGACGAACGGGACGTGCTGTAGCTGAAGAGCAGGACGAGCACCGTCAGGGTGCTCATTGCCCAGATGACGATCCTTCGCATGGGGGGCTTTCTGGTTCGGGTCGGTCTGGTGAGGTCGGAGTCGGGAGTCGAGGTGCGGTCGGAGCGCGCTAGTAGCTGAAGCGTTCGTGGTGGATCGACTCGGCCGGCACGCCGGCCGAGTGTGCGGCCTCGATGACGAGGTCCATCCAGTCGGGGTGGCCGCACACGTAGACGTCGCGGTAGGCGATGTCGGGCACGATGCGCAGCAGTGCACCGGCGTCGCCGAGCCCGGCGGAGTCAGCGGGCAGCCAGCTCTGGCGGTCGCGGGGACGGTGACCGACGACCGCGACGACGCGGGCGCCCTTGGCGCGGGCGAGGTCCAGCAGCTCACCGGCGAGGACGATGTCGGCCTCCCGCGAGACGCGGTAGATGACCACCGTCGAGTCCGGGCCGGCCGGGAGCTCCTCGAGCAGGGCACGCAATGGTGTGATGCCGATGCCGGCGCCGATGAGCACCGCACGATCTCGTGTCCGGACGCCCGAGTGCATCCGGCCGTAGGGCCCTTCGACCAGCACCTTGGCGCCTGGCCGCAGGCCCGCCAGCCGCGCACTGCCTTCACCGACCGCGGAGGCCGTGATCCGCAGGCTGCGGCCGTCGGGGGCCGCCGACAGGCTGTACGGGTTGGCCCGCGTCCAGCCGGGGCCATCGACGAACCGCCACTGGAAGAACTGCCCGGCGCGCACCGGCATCCGGTCGAGCCGCCGGCCGGAGACCACCACGGAGGTGACGGTCGGCGACTCGGCCACGACGTCGGTCACGACGAGCCGGTGCCGGTACGACCGGACGAGCGGCAGCGCGACCCGGAACACGAGCACCGAGGCGAGCGCGGCGGCATACAGCCCCCACCAGAAGACGGTAGACACGGTGCTCGCCCGGAAGTCCTGGCCCGTCCAGAGCTGGTGCGGCAGCGCCAGTCCGGCACCGAGGTACGCGTAGAGGTGCAGCAGGTGCCACGACTCGTAGCGCAGCCGCCGCCGGGCCACCTTGACCGACGTGACGGCGACCATGACGAGCGCGACCGCGCCGGCGAGCGCGAGCAGCATGCCCGGCGAGTGGAGGACCTCGTCGAGGAACGTGCCGATGACCCCGATGCCGGTGCCGAGGCTGTAGCCGACGATCGTCACCACGATGTGCGTGAGCACGAGGCTGATCGACGTGAAGCCGACGATGCGGTGCAGGCGGGCGAGCTCGTCCTGGCCCCAGGCCTGCTCGATCACCGGGACGCGTGCCATGAGGAACAGCTGGATGAGGATGAGCGCCGAGCCGACGAGCCCGCACAGGCGCCCGACACTCGTCACTGCATCGCCGACGGTGTCCGACGCCGTCAGCCCGCCACCAGCGACCCACAGCGCTATGACGAAGAGAAGCACGGCCCAGGCGAGCGAGGCGGTCAGGTCACGCCACCAGAGCGGGAGCCGCGTCAGCGTGCGCGCCTCGGACAGGGTGGCTGCGGACATGGGACGAGCCTTGTGCGGCACCCTGTGGGTCACCTGTGGGGGCGGGATGACGTCCGTGTGAGCGATCACTCTGCGCATCCGGCGACCTGGTGACGACGGCTGGCGACCCTGGGCGACCACCGTGTTACACCCTCAGGGCACCGTCAGGACCACCAGCCGACGAGGCTCCCGCCGATCTTGACGATGAAGGCGGTGACGATGAGGACGAACACCGCCCGGACGAAGCCGCTCCCCCGGGCCACGGCGGTGCGGGCCCCGATGTACCCGCCGAGGAGGTTGGCCCCCGCCATGACCAGGCCGACCTTCACCATGACCAGGCCCATCGGTGCGAAGACCGTCAGCGCGCCGAGGTTCGTCGCGAAGTTCGTGATCTTGGCCTTGGCGCTGGCCTCGAGGAAGTTGTAGCCGAGCAGGCCGACGAGGGCGAAGACGAGGAAGCTGCCGGTGCCCGGGCCGAGCGCGCCGTCGTACACCCCGATGACGAAGCCCGTGATCATGGCGAGGACCACGTGCCGCGGGCCGTGGAACCGCAGGATCGACTCCCGGCCGAGGTCGGGCTTGAACAGGGTGTACGCACCGACGACGACGAGCAGCACGAGGATGATCGGGTTGAACGCAGACTTCGGGATGTGCAGGCCGATGAGCGCGCCGATGACCGCGCCGACATATGCGACTGCGGCCATCGGCAGAGCCGTGCGCAGGTCGGGCCGCACCCGGCGGTAGTACGTGATCGAGCTGGTGGCCGTGCCGAAGATCGAGCTGAACTTGTTCGTGGCGAGCAGCTGAGCCGGGCTCGCTCCGGGGAGCCCGACCAGCAGCGCGGGCAGCTGCACGAGGCCACCGCCGCCGACCACCGCGTCGATCCAGCCGGCGACGAGCGCAGCGAGCCCGAGGAAGACGAACGTCGTGAGAGAGGGGTCGCTCACGCCGTCCTTTCGTTCCAGCCCGTGACGATCGTCAGGATGTCCGCAAGCTCCTGCGCCACGGCGTCAGGCGTAGCGTCGTGTGACACCTGCTGGTCCACGGGGATGGTCGAGTGCGGGATCCAGATCGCGCGCATGCCGACCTGCTGGGGACCGTGGACGTCCTCGTAGGACCGGTCGCCGACGTAGGCGCACTCCCCTGGCGCCACGCCGAGCACGTCGGCCGCGTGCGCGAAGATCTCCGCACGCGGCTTCACCCACGGCGTCTCGCTGGAGTAGACGTCACCGTCGATGAGCTCGAGCACGCCGTCGCGCTCGAAGATCGAACGGTGATACGTGCGGTCCCAGATCGTGTTGGACAGCACGCCGACGCGAATCCCATTGTCACGCAACGCTTCCCACAGCGGGCCGATCGCAGGGTGTGTCAGCGTGTGCGGTTCCCAGAACTCGCGGTATGCCGCTGTGCCTGCCTCCGTCATCGGGTGGCCGTGGGGCAGCCCGCACTCCGCGAGGATCTCGTGCAGCCGGGCACTCGCCCCGTCCGAGCGCCCGCGCTTCCACGCGAGGTCCTCAGCGGCATACAGCTGCGCGGCAAGGTCGCTCCGGGCGCACGCGAGCGCGCCGACGCCCTCGGCGAACGCCGTCCACTGCGCGAGCATGTCGACCGTGTGCCACGGCGTGATCGTCCCGCCCCAGTCGAAGATGACGGCGGCCACGCCGGGCAGCGTCGCCTCGCCGGTCACGATCCGCGCACCTCCGACACGAGCTCGCCGACGACGGTCTCGAGCCCGACCTCGCGCCGCTCGCCGGAACGGCGGTCCTTGATCTCCACCGTCCCGTCCGCGAGACCGCGGCCCACGACGACGATCGTCGGCACGCCGATGAGCTCGGAGTCCTTGAACTTGACGCCCGGGCTGACGCCCTTGCGGTCGTCGACGAGGACCGACAGCCCCTGCGCCTCGAGCTCGCGCGCGATCTCCTCCGCCTTGACGAAAACCGGCTCGTCCTTGCCCGTCGCGACGATGTGCACGTCGACCGGGCTCAGCTCGCGCGGCCAGACGATGCCCGCCTCGTCGTTGTTGCCCTCGACGACACAGGCGACGGCCCGCGAGACGCCGACGCCGTAGGAGCCCATGACGACCGTGACGAGCTTGCCGTTCTGGTCGAGCACCTTGAGATCGAGCGCCTCGGCGTACTTCTTGCCGAGCTGGAACACGTGGCCCATCTCGATTCCCCGCGCACCCTCGAGGACGTGGTCGCAGTTCGGGCAGGGGTCGCCGAACCGGACCTCGGCCGCCTCGATGGTGCCGTCGGCGGTGAAGTCACGCCCGGCGACGAGGTCGATGACGTGCCGGCCGGCCTCGTTCGCCCCGGTCACCCAGCGGGTCCCCTCGGAGATGCGCGGGTCGAGCAGGTAGCGGATACCGGTCGTCCCGTCGAGCCCGAGCGCCCCGGGCCCGATGTAGCCCTTCGCCAGCCCCGGGTGAGCGGCGAAGTCCGCTTCGGTGAACGCGTCCACCTCAGCGGGCTCGACCTGGGCGCCGAGGCGCTTCTCGTCGACCTCACGGTCGCCGGGCACGCCGATCGCCAGTGGCTCGCGGGTGCCGTCGGGGTGCACGAGGGTGACGACGACGTTCTTCAGCGTGTCGCCCGCCGTCCACGAGCGGTCGTCGCGCGGGAACCGCTCGTTGAGGTGGTCGACCAGCGTCTCGATGGTCGGGGTGTCGGGAGTGTCCTCGGCGTGCGCTGCGGGCACGCCGTCCCACCCGACCGGCGCGGGAGCCGGCACCTTGACGGCCTCGACGTTGGCGGCATACCCGCAGCTCGTGCAGTGGACGTAGGTGTCCTCGCCCACCTCTGCCGTCGCGAGGAACTCCTCGCTCTTGCTGCCGCCCATCGCGCCGGCCATCGCCTCGACGATGACGTAGTGGAAGCCGAGGCGGTCGAAGATGCGCACGTAGGCATCACGGTGCGCCTGGTACGACTTGTCGAGGCCCGCCTCGTCGACGTCGAAGGAGTAGCTGTCCTTCATGACGAACTCACGACCGCGAAGGACTCCGGCGCGCGGTCGCGCCTCGTCGCGGTACTTCGTCTGGATCTGGTAGATCGACAGCGGCAGGTCCTTGTACGAGCTGAACAGGTCCTTCACCGCGAGGGTGAACATCTCCTCATGGGTCGGCCCGAGGAGGTGGTCGGCGCCCTTGCGGTCCTGCAGGCGGAAGATGTTGTCGCCGTACTCGGTCCACCGGCCGGTCGCCTCGAACGGCTCCTTGGGCAGCAGCGCCGGGAAGAGCAGCTCCTGCGCGCCGATGGCGTTCATCTCCTCGCGGACGATGCGCTCGACGTTGCGCAGCACCCGCAGCCCGAGCGGAAGCCAGGTGTAGACACCGGGGCTGACACGGCGGATGTAGCCGGCGCGGACGAGCAGCTTGTGGCTCGGGACCTCTGCGTCCGCCGGGTCCTCGCGAAGGGTGCGCAGGAACAGGGACGACATGTGCAGGGCCACCGGGACTCCTTGTTGGGCGTGGTGCTGTGGGGTCGAACCCCGGAAGGATATCCGGCGATGCCGTCCCGCTGGCTCCCGGATTGTCGTCCGGCCGGCCGGGTGCCCTCAGGCGGTGGGCTCGTCGGCGGTCAGGTCGACCTCGAGAGCGACCCGCTCGTCGAGGCCTCGGCCCGGCAGCACGCTGAGGTCGGTGACCTCCGCGCGGTAGAGGGCCAGGCCCGCGGCGCCGAGACGGGCCTGGTCCCAGGGCCCGGCCCCGTCCTCCTCGCTCCAACGGGAGTACGTGGCGATGGCGGCCGGCACCTCCGGGTCGGGCACACGCACCGCGTGTCCGCGCGCGTAGACGCCGATCCCGGTCCCGAGCGGCTGGGTCGAGTCGAAGACGACGAGCGACACCTCAGGGCGCTGCTCGATGTTGCGCGAGTGCTCTGAAGCGGGACGGGAGACCCAGTAGAAGGTCCGCAGCTGGTCGGCCGCGAAGTAGACCGGCGAGGCCCACGGCATACCGTCGGCGTCGGCCGTCGCGAGGACGACATAGTGGTTGGCGAGAACGACCTCGGCGGCGATCCGCCGGTCGCCCGTGGCGGTGACTCCTGCTGACCTCGTCATCGCTCCACCCTACGGGCGAGGATGCAGCCTCGTTGCCGCACGAAATCCGCGTGCGGCCGTCACCCGGCGATGCCATCGTGTGCCGTATGCCGCCCACCTCCGTCACGTTCACCCTGCTCACCGACCCCCACGAGGCCAAGAGGACGGTCGCTCCGCTCGTCGAGCGGGACCCGGAGTCGATGAGTGTGCTGTCGAGCGTGACCGAGGGGCTCGTGTCCGACCCGACGCGCTATGTGGGGCCGCGGTGGTGGGTTGCCCGGGACGCTGCCGGCGAGGTCGTCGCCGCGTTCATGCACACGCCGCCGCACCCGCTGCACATCGCCGTGTCGACTCCGGACCAGGCGCGCGGCCTGGCCGAGCTGCTCGCGAGCGAGAGCGAGACCCTGCACGGCGCCTCCGGGCTCCGCGAGCCCGTCGAGGCCTTCGCCTCGGAGTGGGTGCGCCTGACAGGCACCACGGCCGCCGTCGAGATGGAGGTCGGCCGGTTCAACCTGCCCGAGCGCCCCCACCTGCCGTTCGAGGTCGCCGGGCGCTTCCGGCTCGCCACGCCGGACGACGCGACCGTGGTGGACGCATGGAGCCAGGACTTCGTCGACACGATCGAAGGGACCACGGTCGCGACCGGCGGCCGGGTGGTGAACAGCCTCGACCAGCACGTCGCCGCCGGGCTCGTCGGGATCTGGGAGGTCGACGGCATACCCGCGTCGATGGCGTACGCGTCGCCGACGAGCGGCGGGGTCACGCGCATCTCCGGCGTCTGGACGCCGGTCGAGCTGCGCGGCAACGGCTACGCGTCGGGTGTCGTGCACGCCCTGAGCGCGGCCCGCATGGACGCGGGAGCGCGGTGCATCCTCTACACCGACCTGGCCAACCCCACGTCGAACGCGATCTACCAGGCGATGGGCTACCGCCGCGACGGCGACAACGTCTCGATCCGGTTCGGCCCTCAGACCTGACGCTCCTGCCAGGCCCCGGAGGTCGTGCTGGAGGCGACGTACGGCTGGTGGTCGGCGATCGAGGCTGCAGTCCGGTGGCGCGCAGGGCTGCCGGAGTTCCTCGCGACCCGTGCGGAGTTCGCGATCGACACCTCGGTAAGCGGCAAGCTCGTGACGTGGCCTGGCCCGATGGTTGGCTGACACGTACGCTCCGAGCGCCGATAGACTCCAGAGCGTGGTGGCGGCTCCCGGCCGGGTCCGGCTCGCCGAACTCGTGGCAACCATCTCGCTGGGCACGGATCTCGGCCTTGGGCAGCCGATGGAGCACGTCATCCGGCAGACCCTCATCGCGCTGCGGCTGGCCGACCTGCTCGACCTGCCGGGTGCCGACCGCGAAGTCGTCTACTACTCCGGCCTGCTGGCCTGGGTTGGCTGCCACACCGACGCCTACGAGCAGTCGAAGTGGTTCGGCGACGACCTGGCGTTGAAGCGGGACGCGATGTTCGCCGACTGGTCGCCGGTCGGTGCCGCGCGGTTCCTGGCCGGGCACGTCCGCGCCGGCGCCCCGCCGATGGAGCGGGTGCGCACCGGACTGGCGTTCCCGGGCGAGGGGCGGCGCTGGTTCTCCTCGATGCTCGAGAACCATTGGAAGACGGCCGACCTGTTCGCGGACCGGCTCGGGCTCGGTGAGGACGTCCGTGGGAGCCTGGCCGAGTCCTACGAGTGGTGGGACGGGCGTGGCCTGGCCGGCCTCGCGGGCGAGGAGATCCGGCTCACCTCCCGCATCGTCTACCTCGCCGATGTGGTGGCCGCGTTCGAGCGGTTCGGAGGGCGTGACGCTGCGCTGGCCTGCGCGCAGGAACGCAGCGGGTCGCAGTTCGATCCGGCGCTCGTCGAGTTGTTCTGCGCGCACGCGCCCGAGCTGCTCACCGGCATCGACGCGGAGTCCCACTGGTCGGAGATCATCGCCGCCGAGCCTGGCCTCGAGCGGATGATCGACGAGGACGGGCTCGACCGAGTGCTCGCCGCGATGGGCGACTTCGCGGACCTCAAGTCGCCCTACTTCATCGGGCACGCGGCCGAGGTTGCCGACCTGGCCGGCCGCGCCGCCGCCGCGATGGGGCTCGCCGCTGAGAACGTCCGTACGATCCGGTGGGCCGGCCTGGTCCACGACATCGGCCGGCTCGGCGTCTCGAACGCGATCTGGGACAAGACCGGACCGTTGTCGCTGACCGAGATGGAGCGGGTGCGGATGCACCCGTACCTCACCGAGCGGATGCTCACGTCCAGCCCGGCGCTGTCCGAGATCGCCGCGGTCGCCGGACTCCACCACGAACGGCTGGACGGATCGGGCTATCCCCGCGGGCTCTCCGGGTCCTCGATCCCGACCTCCGGTCGAGTGCTGGCGGTCGCCGACCGCTACTCGACCTTGATCGCGGGCCGTCCGCACCGGCCGCCGCACGCCCCCGAGGCTGCGGCCGCGCTGCTGCGCGACGACGTGCGGGCCGGTCGGCTCGATGGCCCCGCCGTGGAGGCGGTGCTCACCAGCGCGGGGCACCGGGTGCCACGACGCGCTGCCTGGCCCGCGGGACTCACCAACCGAGAGATCGAGCTGCTGCGGCTGCTGACGCTCGGCCTGACCAACCGAGCGATCGCCGATCGGCTGCACCTCGCGCCGAAGACCGTCGGCGCGCACATCGAACACATCTACACCAAGACCGGGGCCACGAACCGCGCCACCGCGGGACTGTTCGCGATGCAGCACGGGCTCATGTCCGACTTCGAAAGATAGGGCGTTCACCCGATTCCGTCCCGGTGTCGGCTTCCTAGCCTCCAGGCATGAGTACTTCCACCGTCGAACGCACCAGCGCGAGCATCCCCGCTAACGGGATCGAGATCCACTACGTCGAAGTCGGGTCGACCAACCTCCCCGACCTGGTCCTCCTGCACGGAGGGCTGGTCACCACCAGCCCGATGTGGGAGCAGGCGCCCGTGGCGTACAACGCCCACCTCGAGCTGCTGGCCCAGCACTTCCACGTGATCGCGCCGGACGCTCGAGCCTCCGGCCGGACCCGTCACGTCGGCGGGAAGGTGTCGGTGAGCCTGCTCGCCGACGACGTTGCCGCGCTGATCGCCGCACTCGGGCTCGAGCGACCCGCGGTCGCGGGCTTCAGCCTGGGCGGCATGGTCGCCACGATCCTGGCGATTCGCCACCCTGGGGCCGTCGGCGCAATTGTCAACGACGCCGGCTGCGACTGCTTCGACCCCGACTCGCCGAGCTTCCCGATGGGGCGCAAGATCTTCGGCGGGTCCGAGGACGCCACGTCCGGCTCACCGGAGGCGATGGAGGCCTTCTTCGGCGCCGACCCGCACATGAGCGTCGTATTCGAGCTGATGAAGGCCGACCAGGACGCGGCCGGTGGCCCAGGCGCGTGGCGAACCTACGTCCAGCACTTCTTCGAGACGGCATCGCAGTGGCCCGGCTACGGGTTCGCCGACCTCGAGGGGATCGACGTGCCGGCACTGGTGCTCGGCGGCGACCAGGACTACTTGTCGCGGCCCGAGGACGCCGTACGGACGTACCGCGCGCTGCCGCACGGTGAGCTGGCGATCGTGCCGGGCACCGGGCATGAGATCAACGCGGAGAAGGTCGGGATCATGGCCGACTTCCTCGGGCGCCACCACGCAGGCGGCGCGCGCACCTCTGCCGACGGCCAGTGACCCGTCCGGTGCGGCGGCCGGAATTGGTCGTCGTCGGTCCTGCCGGGCGGGCTGGACGTTGGGCTCGAGAGTCATCGAGAGGTCCCGGGAAACGACGGGCGACGATCCCGAGACGTCCCGAGACAGGTGAAGCCCTCCGATGGCGAACCATTTCAACAGTCCCGTAGCCAACCCGACGTCTAACGCGAGCTACCAGGCGACGGGCTACAGCCGCGGCCGCGACAACGTCTCGATCCGGTTCGCGTGAAACACCCTCAGAGCAGGACGGTCGTGAACGCCCCGACCTGCCGGAACCCACATCGGGCGTAGGTCGACCGCGCCGCAACGTTGAAGTCGTTGACGTAGAGGGAGACCTCGTCGGCGAGCCCGTCGAGCACCTGCTCGACGACGGAGGCCATGGCCGGCACCGACAAGCCCTGGCCGCGCAGCCGCGGGTGCAGCCACACCCCCTGCACCTGGGCGCAGCCCAGCGCCAGCGACCCGACGTCGGCCTTGAAGACGACCTCCCCGTCCTCGACCTTGACGTAGGTGTGGCCCGCACGGATCAGCGCCCCGATGCTGGCGCGGTAACCGCGGTCGGAGCCGTGGTACGGCGGGTAGCCGATCTCCTCGGTGAACATGTGGGCAGCCGCCGGCAGGACGATGTCGACCTCGTTGAGCCGGGCCGGGCGGACGTCGGGGTCGAGCGGCAGCCCGAGGGTCGAGGGCCGGGTGCTCGTCGTGAGCAGCGGCTGATGCGTCCGGATCGCGCGCACCGGGCCCCACGTGGGACCGAGGCGTTCCCAGAGCGCGTTGACCTGCTCTGACGGCCCGAAGAGCGACGCACACTGCCGGCGCATCCGCATGATCCGCGTGGCCATCGCGGCGATACCGTCGTCGTCCAGCTCCACCGGCACGACGTTGGCGCTCACCCACGCCAGGCCCGCCAGCTGTCCGTCGCTCCAGTGGCCGAGCAGCGAGCCGGGTGACGACGCGATCGACCCTTCGACGATCCGTGCCGCCACGAACACGTTGGCCACCCGGTCTCGCCCACAGCAGGCGAGCGCCGCGGCGCGGTCGGCCACCGACAGCGGCCGCACGGGGAGGCGTTGGCGGAGCACTCCCCAAGACTGCCCGCCGCCGGGCCGGGTGTCACCCCGGCACGCCTCACGGATGCGTCACGATGGGGCCGTCGTGCCGGTACCGACGGACACATCAACGTGCTTCCGTTGCGCGCCTTCACGCTCAGCCGTATGCCGGCCGACCCACTTGCTATGTCCGTGCGGCCTGCGACGCTCGACAGAGAACCGATCGCACCCACTCCTGGTCGAACATCACCTGCTCGTAGGCGAAGCGGAACACGCGCCAACGGCCGAGCACGAGCTCGTCGTAGCGCCAGCAGTCCGCAGCGATCTGCCTGCGGTTCGTGTGGAACTCGTGGCTGTCAGCCTCGACGACCAGCCCCAGGTCGACATCGACGAGATCCGGCACCACCCGCTGGCCCGCGACCACGATGCCCACCTGCGGTCGGAGGCGCAGGCCGGCAACGTCAAGGCTGATGGCGCGCAGCACCGACTCGAACGGGTTCGCCGCACGGGCCGAGGCGTGCGCGAGGACGCGAAGCACCTTCGGCCGACCGGGACCCTTGACTTCGGCCATCGCCCGGGCAAGGTCCGAAGGTCGCACGGCTCGATGACGCAGGGCAGAGTCGGCGATGGCCAGCGCCTCGTCCAGCGGGAAGGAGCGGGCACAGTCGATGACCGTGCGCAGCGGAGAGGTCACCCCGGCCTCGGCATCGTGCACGGCGATCCGCGAAGAGTGGATCCGCGCCCGTGCGCGAGCGTCGACGGTGATCTTGCGACCGGCGGGGACGGTTACCTCGGGCAGCGGTGGAACGGTCTTCACCCTCCATCCATGCGCGAGTGCCGCGGAGCGGTGCGACACCACTGCGCTGAGCTCGTGCGCGACCCCGCGCGCTGCGTCGGCGTCCGGCAACACGTAGCGTCCACGCCGCGGACGGAGGACGAGCCCGGCTCGAGTCGCTGCGCGCAGCTGGCGCTTGGTGACCGTTCGAGCCAGGTCAGTAGGCGTCGCGACTCCACCGAGTCGGCGCAGCTGATGCACCACGGGATCCATCGCACCAGCGTTGCCTGCGTGGTCGGGCCGGCCTTCTCGATATCCACAGGCCCGGAGAACATACGAACCCGACCTTGCGCGTGGCGTCCCCGCACGAGCTCCCGGCGCCAGCCGGGTTGGTATGTCCTTGGGGACGGGTCTGGCTCCGACAGCGTCGCGGGGATCAGTCCAGATCGGGCAGGTCTGTGTCCCAGAGCCACTCGTCGAGCAGCCGGGCGACCTGGTCGGGGTCGAGGTAGCGACCGGCGTGCTCGGTGAAGGCCTCCGTCGTCACCGAACCGTGCGCGTTGGTCGCGGTCCACTCACGCAGCATCGCGAAGAAGGCGGGGTCACCCATGCTCAGCCGCAGCGCGTGCAGCGTCAGCGCCCCGCGCTTGTAGACGCGGTCGTCGAACATGAGGTCCGGACCAGGGTCGCCGATGACGATGTCGGTCGGCAGCGAAGCGAGCCTGGCCCAGTGCGACCGCGCCGAGGTGCCCGCCGGGATGCCGTCAGCCGCTTCGAACCACAGCCACTCGGCGTAGCAGGAGAAGCCCTCGTTGAGCCAGATATCCTGCCAGGTCGCGATGGTCAGGCTGTTCCCGAACCACTGGTGGGCGAGCTCGTGAGCCACGAGTCGCTCCTCGCGCCGCCGGCCCGCGAGCCAGTTCGGGCCGAAGGTTGCCATCCCTTGCGCCTCGAGCGGGATCTCGAGCTCGTCGGAGGTCACGACCACGGTGTACTCGTCATAGGGGTAGGGCCCGAACGCGCGCTCGAAGACCTCCATCATGCGCGGCTGGCGCGCGAGGTCGATGCGCACCTGACGGGTCAACCGCTCCGGCAGGACCACCTCCTGGCGCACCGGCGACTCGGCGAGCACGAACCTCGTGTAGCGCCCGATGTGGACCGCGGCGAGGTAGGTCGCCATCGGCCGCGGCTGCTCGAACACCCGTCGCGTGCGGCTCCCCCGCGACCGCACCGAGACCAGCGTGCCGGTCGCGACGACGTCATAGGGAGAGTCGCAGTCGACCGTGATCCGGTAGGTCGCCTTGTCGCTGGGGTGGTCGTTGCACGGGAACCAGGTGGCCGCTCCCGACGGCTGTGCCGCGACGAGGACCCCGTCGTCGAGCTCCTCCCACCCCACCGGGCCCCAGCGGCTGCGTGCCGGTGCGGGGTTGCCGCCATAGGTCACCTGGAGCCGGGCTGTCTCGCCCTCCGCGAGACGGCGCGGAAGCGTGACGCGGATGCGATCGCCGCGGTTGGCGTACTTCACCGCGCGTCCGTCGAGCAGCACCTTGGTGGCCCGCAGCCCGACGAGGTCCACGTGGAGCGCCGAGACGGGCTCGACAGCCACGATGTCGAGCACCGCCTTGCCCGCGAGGCGGTTGCTCGACACGCGGTAGTCGAGGTCGAGGTCGTAGTGCGTCACGGCATAGCCCGCGTCGCCGCGCTCCGGGACGTACGGATCGAGTGCCGGCAACGGCCGGGTGGGACTCGACATCAGCCCTCGGCTCGCGTCCACGGGGCGATCGGGTTGCCGGTCCACCTGCTCCCCGCCGGCACGGACTCCCCGCGCAGGACGAGGGACCCCGGCCCCACGGTCGCGCCATCGGCTATCACGGCGGCGGGCAGGATCACGCCGTTCGGGCCGAGAGTCGCGCCGTCGCCCAGGGTCACCGCGTCCATGCTCATGATTCGATCATGGAATAGGTGGGTCTGAAGGACGCACCCCCGGTTGACGGTCACGCCGTCGCCCAGACGCACGAGGTCTGCTTCGGGCAGCCAGTAGGTCTCACACCAGACCCCGTGCCCGATCTTGGCCCCGAGCGAACGCAGCCAGATGTTGATCGCCGGAGTGCCCGTCGCCGTCCACGCGAACCACGGCCCCGCCACCATCTCGACGAAGGTGTCCACGACCTCGTTGCGCCACACGAACGGGCTCCACAGGGGATGCTCCGCGGCCGGCAACGACCCGACGACGACCCACTTGGAGATGGTCGTGATCGCTGCGGCCACAGCACCGACCAGCGCGAGCAGCACCCCGCTCGTCAGGGCCGCCGGCCAGATGCCCCACCGGGTCACGACATAGGTGAGCACCACGAGCACGGTGACGCCGAGCGCGACGGTGACCATCACGGGGACGATGCGCGACAGCTCCACCAGCCCGCGGATCAGCTTGAGCCGTCGCGACGGCCGGAACGTGCGCTCGTCGTCCGTGGCTTGGGGGGCGCGCCGCAGGCGCACGGGCGGGCTGCCGAGCCAGCTCGACCCCGGCTTCGACTTCGTCGGCGCCGCCGAGAGCACGGCGACGAGTCCGTTCTTCGGTACCCGCCGTCCCGGCGCGGTCATGCCGGAGTTGCCGAGGAAGGCCCGCTTGCCGACGCGGGCCGGCGCGATGTGCAGCCAGCCGCGACCGAGCTCGTAGCTGGCGACCATGGTGTCGTCCGCGAGGAACGCGCCGTCTGCCACCGAGGTCATGCGAGGCACGAGGAGCACCGTCGAGGCCTCGACATCCCGGCCGATGTCGGCACCGAGCAACCGCAGCCAGGTCGGGGTGAAGAGGCTCGCGTAGATCGGGAACAGCAGGGTGCGCGCCTGGTCGAGCAGCCGCTCGGTCATCCACACCTGCCAGCCGACCCGGCCGCGGACCGGGTGGAACCCCTCCGTCAGGCCGATGCCGAAGAGCCGCACGATGACCACGATGAGGACGCCGAGCGCGACCATCGCGAACAGCGTGAGGACGGGGACGGCGGCATACGACCGCAGCACCGCGGCACGCAGCGACGTCGCGTCGCGCAACGCGTGGCCGAGCAGGATCAGGCCGGGCAGCAGCGCGACGAGCGGCAGCAGGGACACGAGCATGGACGAGACGGCGTAGATCGGCAGCCAGTAGACCCGGCGCGGAGCCGGTTCCGACGGCCAGCCGCCTCCGCCGAGGCGCGCCTTGGCCCGCGATGCCGGCGACCCGGCGACCGACACCCCTCGTGGGACGTCCGTCAGGACGGTCGAGCCCGCCTCGACCAGGGCGTCGCGCCCGATCCGGACGTTGGGGCCGATCGTGCTGCGAGCGCCGACCACCGACCGCGGTCCGATCTCGATGGTGCCGACGTGGACGACGTCGCCGTCCATCCAGTAGCCGGACAGGTCGACCTCCGGCTCGACGCTGGCGCCGTCGCCGATCGTCAGCATCCCCGTGACCGGTGGGACGGTGTGCAGGTCGACACCGTGACCGATGTGCGCCCCGAGGGCGCGAGCGTACGTGTTGATCCAGGCCGCTCCCGCGAGCGTGATGGCACCCATCTCCTCGGTGAACCGCTCAGCGGCCCAGAGCCTGATCTGCACGGAGCCCCCGCGCGGGTACGTGCCCGGCTGGACGCCGGAGAGAATGAGACGGGCTCCCAACGCCGCCAAGGTCATTCGCCCCATGGGCGTGAGGAACGCCAAGGCGCCGATACCGACCACCCACCACGACACCGGTTTCGCCCACGGAGCGAGGTCGAGGGCGCGGAGCAGCTCGGTGGCGGCGAGTGCGGCGACCAGCCACTGGAGTCCGCGGATCGTCAGGAGCACGACGGACAGGAGCGTCTGAACGAGCTGCGAGGTGCGTGGGATCCGGCGCACCTCTCGTGTCGGACCGGCGGTGACGGCGGGCGCCTGGGACTCGAGCAGCTCGGCCTGGGCTCCGAGCCGCGAGTGGGAGTAGACGTCCGCGACGGTGACCGTCGGGTGGGTGGCACGCAGCACGGACACGAGCTGGGCGGCCGACAGCGAGCCGCCGCCGAGGCGGAAGAAGTCAGCGTCGAGCGATCGCACCGGGACTCCGAGGACCTTCGTCCACTGCCCGGCCAGCCACGACGGTATGCCGCTCAGCTCGTCGGCCCCGTCGTCACCCTCCGCTTCGGCACCGGGCAACGGCCACGGCAGGGCGTTGCGGTCCACCTTGCCCGAGGTGCGGGTGGGCAGGTCGTCGACCACCGCGAGGAGCGGGACGAGCGCGGCCGGCAGCTCCTCGCGCAGTCGCGACATCGCCTGGTCGTGGTCGAACCCGTCGGCGTCGTCGGGCACGACGTAGCCGACGAGCACCTGCGAGCCCGCCAGGGTGGACTTGACCGCCGCGGCGGCCCCGGACACACCGTCGAGTCCCTGGAGCGCGGCGTCGACCTCACCGAGCTCGATCCGCCGGCCGCCGAGCTTCACCTGCTCGTCGGCGCGTCCGACGAACAGGAGCCCGTCGGGGTCGTTGACGACGAGGTCGCCCGAGCGGTACGCGCGCTCCCAGCCGAGGGTCGGCATCGGTGCGAACTTCTCGGCGTCCTTGACGGGGTCGAGGTATCGCGCGAGACCCACGCCTCCGATGATCAGCTGGCCGGTCTCCCCTGCGGCCACCGGTCGCTCGTCGGGTCCGACGACGACGAGGTCCCAGCCGTCCAGCGGCAGCCCGATCCGCACGGCGCTGTGGCCGTCCATGAGCGCGCCGCACGCCACGACCGTGGCCTCGGTCGGGCCGTAGGTGTTCCAGACCTCGCGGTCCGCCGTGGCCAGGCGCTCGGCCAGCTCGGGCGGGCACGCCTCGCCGCCGAAGATGAGCAGGCGGACGGGCTCCAGCGCCTCAGGCGGCCAGAGGGCAGCCAGCGTCGGCACGGTCGAGACGATCGTGATCTCCTGCGTGATCAGCCACGGGCCGAGGTCCATGCCGGTGCGCACCAGGGCCCGCGGGGCTGCGACGAGGCACGCACCATGCCCCCACGCCAGCCACATCTCCTCGCACGAGGCGTCGAACGCAACCGAGAGACCCGCGAGCACGCGGTCACCCGGCCCGATGGGTTCGCCCTGGAGGAACATCCTCGACTCCGCGTCGACGAACGCCGCCGCAGAGCGGTGCGACACCGCCACCCCCTTGGGCACGCCCGTCGAGCCCGAGGTGAAGATGACCCAGGCGTCGTCCTCGAGACCGGGCGTCTGCGGCGGGTCCTCGTCCGTCTCCGGGACCAGAGCTGCGGCGCCGGCCGCTCCGCTCGCGCCCGCTCCAGGGGTGATCCGCCTGCCCGCGCCGACAACAGCGACGACGCCCGCCTCGCCGAACACGAGGTCGGCTCGCTCGTCCGGGTCGTCCACGTCGACGGGGACGTATGCCGCACCCGCCCGCAGGATGCCCAGGATCGCCACGTACAGGTCATGGGTTCCCGATGGGGCGCGGACCCCGACCTTGTCACCGCGACGGACCCCGGCGGCATACAGCTCGGCAGCCAGCGCGGCGATGTGGTCACCCAGCTCGGCGTAGGTCAGCACCGAGAGCGTGTCGTCGAGGGCCGCGGCGTCCGGATGGGTGGCGATGGTCTCGTCGAGGACGTCCAGCAGGGTGCGCGGTGCCGGCGCACGTCCGCCGGCCAGCAGCGGATCGGACAATCGCGCTCCTCCGGCTCAGGCTGGCTTTCCCACAAATCGTAGTGAGCCGAGGTGAACGCCGGGTGGACCTTCGGCGAGCCGCGCGAGCCGAGTCGTCAGCCGACGGTGACCGAGGGCGAGCCCGCGGACTCGTCGTCGACCGGCTCACCCATCTCCTCGGCGATGCGCATCGCCTCCTCGATGAGCGTCTCGACGATCTGGCTCTCCGGGACCGTCTTGATGACCTCGCCCTTGACGAAGATCTGGCCCTTGCCGTTGCCCGAGGCCACGCCGAGGTCCGCCTCGCGGGCCTCGCCCGGGCCGTTGACGACGCACCCCATGACCGCGACCCGGAGCGGGACGGTCATGCCCTCGAGCCCGGCCGTCACCTGGTCGGCGAGCGTGTAGACATCGACCTGGGCACGACCGCACGACGGGCACGACACGATCTCGAGCTTGCGAGGCCTGAGGTTGAGGCTCTGCAGGATCTGGTTGCCGACCTTGACCTCCTCCACCGGTGGGGCCGACAGCGACACGCGGATGGTGTCACCGATCCCCTTGGACAGCAGCGCCCCGAACGCCGTCGCCGACTTGATCGTGCCCTGGAAAGCCGGGCCGGCCTCGGTGACGCCGAGGTGCAGGGGCCAGTCGCCACGCTCGGCGAGCAGCTCGTAGGCGCGCACCATGACGACCGGGTCGTTGTGCTTGACCGAGATCTTGAAGTCGTGGAAGTCGTGCTCCTCGAAGAGGCCCGCCTCCCACACCGCGGACTCGACCAGGGCCTCCGGCGTGGGCTTGCCGTACTTCTCGAGCAGTCGCCTGTCGAGGGACCCCGCGTTGACCCCGATGCGGATCGAGACGCCCGCTGCCTTGGCTGCGTCCGCGATCTCCTTGACCTTGTCGTCGAACTGGCGGATGTTGCCTGGGTTGACGCGCACCGCCGCGCAGCCGGCGTCGATCGCGGCGAAGACGTACTTGGGCTGGAAGTGGATATCGGCGATGACCGGGATCTGGCTCTTGCGCGCGATCGCAGGCAGGGCGTCCGCATCGTCCTGGCTCGGGCACGCGACCCGCACGATGTCACAGCCCGCCGCGGTGAGCTCGGCGATCTGCTGCAGGGTCGCGTTGATGTCGGTCGTCGGAGTCGTGGTCATCGACTGCACGGACACCGGGTAGTCGCTGCCCACCCCGACCTTGCCGACCATGATCTGGCGGGTCTTGCGCCGAGGCGCGAGGACCGGCGGGGGTGCGGACGGCATACCGAGGGAAACGCTCATGGCGCCATTATGTCGCGGACCGTAGTGCGGCCCCGCCTCGAGGGCGTCGGGCTGGTGCTCGCCGCCGGAGGTTCAGCCGCGGCGCCGGCGTTGCCAGGACGCAGCGCAGCGAGCGAAGATCGAGCGAGCGGAGCGGAGGAAGGCAACGCCCACGAGGCGCCGCGGCACGCGCCGCAGCGGAGCGAGGCGCCAACAACTCAGCCGAAGATGCTGATGGGCTTGACGATGTCCGCGTAGATGAGCAGGACCGACATCGTGATGAGCACGATCGACATGCCGTACGCGATCGGCAGGCCCTTGGCCACGTCGACGAACCCCGGGTCGGGGCGGCCGCGCCACCGCGCCCAGCCCTTCTTGATCGCCTCCCAGATCGCCCCGGCGATGTGGCCGCCGTCGAGGGGCAGCAGCGGGATGAGGTTGAAGACGAACAGCGCGAGGTTGAGCGAGGCGATGAGCAGGATGAGCTGCGCGAGCTTCACCCAGTTGCCGCCTTCGTCGGCCGGGATGTCGAGCGCGGCGACCTCGCCGCCGATCCGGCCGACCCCGACCACGGAGATCGGGCCGTTCGGGTCGCGCTCTCCCGAGCCGAAGGCGGCCTGCATGACGCCGGCCATCTTCTGCGGGATCTTGACGATGATCGAGGCGGTGTCGACGGTCCGGTCCCACACGAAGGCTGGCGCCTGGAGCAGCGGAGTCTTGACGAGCTCCTGACCGGGGGTGATGCCGGCGAAGCCCATGGATGCGAGCACCGGCTTGCCGTCCTTGACGACGAGGTTGCCCTGGTCGTCGTAGGTCGCCCGCTCGAGGACTGCTGGAGTGATGGTGAGGTCGACCTGTCCGTTGCCGCGCTGCACCTGCCAGGTCATCGGCTGGCCTTTGCCGTCGCGGATCGCGGTGGACACCCCGGTCCACGAGGTGACGGGCTTGCCGTTGATCGCCGTGACCCGGTCGCCGTCCTTGAGGCCGGCAGCCACGGCCGGGGCTACGGGGTCACCGGCCGTGCACTTCGGCTGGGGCACCTGCACGGTGGGGACCGCTGAGGGCACGCAGGTCGAGAGCGCACCCACCTTGGGGGCCACCTGCGGGAGACCGTAGAGCGTGATGACGCCAGTGAGCAGGACGAACGCGATGATGAGGTTCATCACCGGTCCGCCGAGCATGATGATGATCTTCTTGCCGGGACTCAGCTTGTAGAAGACACGGTCCTCGTCGCCCGGCTGCACCTCTTCCATCGAGTCGGCCCGGGCCTGGTCGACCATCTGGCTGAACCGTCCGGTCGACAGGGTGCGCAGCTTGCCCGGCTCGTCCCCGGGCCGCGGCGGGAGCATGCCGATCATCCGGACGTATCCGCCGAGCGGGATGGCCTTGATGCCGTACTCGGTCTCGCCGCGCTTGCGGGACCACACGGTCGGGCCGAAGCCGACCATGTACTGGGTGACCTTGACGCCGAACTTCTTGGCCGGCACGAGGTGGCCGATCTCGTGCAGCGCGATGGACATCGCCACACCGACGACGATCACGAGGACACCTAGGACGAACAGCACACCCTCATTGTCACATCCGCACCCATGTGCTCGGCCCCATCCCCGCTCGCCGTCCGACTCCGGGTCGATGTACCAGCGCGCTGGATAGTGCGCGTGGGTACATCGACCCGGGTTTCGGGGTCAGGTGAGAGTGGTCGCCGCGGCGGAGCGGGCCCACGCGTCAGCGGCCAGGACGTCGTCGAGCGAGAGGTCGGTGACCTGCGAAAGGGACTCGGCGGCATACGACTCCACCACCGCAGCGACGGTGTCGACGATGTCCACGAAGCCGATCCGGCCATCGTGGAAGGCGTCGACAGACACCTCGTTGGCGGCGTTGTAGACCGCGGGCCAGGTGCCACCGGCCTCGCCGACGCGGCGAGCGAGGGCGACCGCGGGGAACGCCTCGTCGTCGAGCGGCTCGAACTCCCACGACTGGGCGCGCGTCCAGTCGCACGGGACGTCGGCGTCGGGGATGCGCTCGGGCCACGACATGCCGAGGGCGATAGGCACGAGCATCCGCGGCGGGCCCGCCTGCGCGATGGTCGAGCCGTCGACGAACTCGACCATCGAGTGGATCATCTGCTGCGGGTGGACGACGACCTCGATCCGGTCGAAGGGGATGTCGAACAGCAGGTGGGCCTCGATCACCTCGAGCCCCTTGTTGACGAGGGTCGCGGAGTTCGTCGTGATGACGCGGCCCATCGCGAAGTTCGGGTGGGCGAGGGCCTGCGCGGGCGTGACATCTGCGAGCTCGGAGCGGCTCCGGCCCCGGAACGGGCCGCCGCTCGCGGTCACGACGAGCCGCCGCACCTCGTCGGCGCGCCCGCCGCGCAGGCACTGCGCGATCGCGCTGTGCTCCGAGTCGACCGGCACGATCTGGCCCGGCCGGGCGACGGCCTTGACGAGCGGGCCGCCGATGATGAGCGACTCCTTGTTGGCCAGGGCGAGCGTCGTGCCCGCACGCAGAGCGGCCAGCGTCGGTTCCAGCCCGATGGCGCCGGTGATGCCGTTGACGACGACGTCGGCGGGGCGGGCGGCCAGCGTCGTGCTGGCGTCGGCGCCCGTGAGCAGCTCCGGGTCGTATGCCGTCACGCCGGCCTGGTCGGCCGCCTTGCCGATCGCGTCGGCCAGCTCGCGCTCACCGGCGGCGGCAGCAGCCACGACCGGCACCTGCAGCGCGACCGCCTGCTCCGCCACGAGGGCAAGGTTGGACCCGGCAGAGAGTCCGACCACCTCGAACCGGTCGGGGTTACGCCGCACGAGGTCGATCGCCTGCGTGCCGATCGACCCGGTGGAGCCGAGCAGGATGACGCGTCGGGGACGCTGTGCGGACGGCGCCGAGGCTGCTGGAGTCACCCCGGCATTGTTCCGCACCTGCCGCTCAGGCCGTGACGTGCCTCGAACGAAGCAGCTCGTCGCGCTTGAAGGCGTAGGCCACGGCCCAGGTCATCCGCAGGCGGTACATCCGGATGTCGTCGGCCCACGACCACGGGCTGCTGCCGTAGTGAGCCGTCCAGTGGGCGTCGACCTCGTCGCGCTCGGGGCCGGGCGGCATCAGCTCGGCGTACCCATGGGTGAAGAGGGCGAGCTCCTCCCCGTCGATGTGGGCCACGGACACCGCCGGGCTCCGCGCGAGGTGCTTGGCCTTGGCGGCGCCGCCGGCGGTGCTGAAGGTCCAGGTGCCGTGGAGGAAGTGGCCGTCGAGGGCGCTGATCCGCGGCTCGCCCGCCTGCGTCACGGTCGCGACGGCGAGCACCTTCATCCCCGTCAGCAACGCCACGAGCTGCTCCGCGGACAGCGTGCGCTCGTCCGTGATGATGGAGCGCAGGTGCCCCGTCGCCGTGGCGAGCGAGGCGTCGAGCAGCCCTTGCAGGGCGTCGATCTCGTCAGATGTCTCCAGCATCCTCTGACGGTAGACCCGCGCGCCGACACCGGCAGCGACACCGACGGCGACACCGACAGCGACACCAGCAGCGGGTTGCCGGTCAGGACAGCGGCGCCCCCGTCTCGAGCAGGGTCTTGAGGCCGGAGAGGACCCGCATCCAGCCGGGACCGGCGACACTGCGTGCCGTGCCGGCGGCGCCGTCCAGGTGGTCATGGGTCACGGTGAGCAGGCAGACGCCGTCCTCGCCGGGCGTGATCTCCCAGGTGACGCGGCTCTCCGGCTCGGCGGCGAGCTCGGGGTCGTACAGCGACCGCCAGCCGTGCACGAGCCGCCGGGGCGGGTCGAACTCGATGGTCCGGCTGTCGCCCCAGTTCGTCCCGTCCGGCCCGAGCGAGGTGTAGGCGTCGGGGGTGACGGTGATGCGGGCGCCGTAGAAGTACCGCTCGCTCCACTCGGGCGAGGTGATCGCCTCCCAGATCGCCTCCGGGGTGGCCTTGATGAAGATGTGGAACACCTGCGCGGGAACGGCGGTCTCGGCGGCCGGTGCCTGGACGGTTGAGACGGGTGACAGTGATGACTCAGTCATGGTCGTGCTCCTCGAGAGCAGACTTGAGGTCGGCGAGTGCCGACACGTGAGGTTCGGCGTACTTGCTGATCCACCGGTCGTGGATCAGGCGGATGGGCACAGGGTTGAGGAAGTGGTGTTTCTCGCGCCCGGCCCGGACCGCCGTCACCAGGCCCGCCTCCTCGAGGACCTTCAGGTGCTTCATGACCCCGAAGCGAGTCATGTCCAGCTCGGACTCGAGGTCTCCGAGCGTGCGGCCGTCACGCTCGAAGAGCCGGTCGAGCAGGAACCTGCGGGTCGGGTCGGCGAGGGCCTTGAAGACGGCGTCGTCGTCTGACACCCCTCGACAATAGGTGACCATTTAGTCACATGTCAATGCGGTCACCACGACGCGACGTCACTTGGCCCGAAGAAGAGGGCGTAGTCGCTCCACCACCACCAGTCGTGGCGGGGCATGTACCCGGCTGCCGGCGCCACGACGTGGGGCGGCGGCAGCAGGACGCTCGACGGGACCGACGGACGACTCGGCAGCCCGGTCAGCATCGGATCCGGCGCCTGTTGGTCCGCCGGCGGCGGCTGCCCCGGCGGGAGGAACCCCGTGCGCGGATCGCGCTGGCGCTCGACACCGTGCTCGGCCAGGTGCTTGACGACCTCGAGCCGGGTGCGCATGAGCGCCGCGATCTCGGACCCGTCGACAACCCTGCCCGGCCCGGACGGCAGCCAGGCCGTCAGCACCTCGGTGAGCACACTGCCCTCGGCCGTGGCCGTGATCGTCGTCTCCACGTCGCTCTCGAGCGGCGACGTGAGGTCGCGTTCGACGATCCGGCTCGGCTCCGACGCCTCGACAACCCGTGACACCGACACCGCCGGGCGGCCGTCATCGCGTCGGTGGAGCGCGAGCACGTGCTCGAGGCCCGGCTCGTCCGCGAGCTCGACGGCCACGAGGCGCTCCACGGTCGGCTTGAGCAGCTGCTCGGATGTCGGCGCGGTGAGCAGCGTCCACAGCCGTTCCGGCGGGACCGCCACGTCAATCGAGGCCCGCACCGACACCGGTGCGACTCCCGGCTGGCCCAGCACAGGCCCGAACCCGGCGAGCGACTCGCGCTCGACCCGCCCTTGCGCATCCTCATCCCCACCGGTAGGCCGCCGGCCACCTTCGAGGTCGGCCTTGAGCCCCAGCAGGGCCCGTTCGACCCACCCGGTGGCGAACGCCGCTGCAGGGTCACTCGCAGAAACCCCGTCGAGGTGCTGCGACACCACGCAGCCCTCGTCCATCGGCTCCAGCGTCGTCACGAGGTCGAGCGACGCGATGCCGCCCGCGGCTCTCGCCACGACCCGTCTGCCCGTCTCGAGGGCCACGACGGTCGACAGCCCTGCCCAGAGGCGGCCGTTGGGCCGGCGCCACACCGAGGCGAACTCGGGCAGCGACCCGGTGTCGTGCCGTGGCAGCGCGAGCACCCGGACGCAGCCGACGCCGAGCTCGCCGCCCTCGGGCGGTGAGACGAGGTGGGCCCACACCACGTCCGGCGGGCGCTCCACGAACACCCGGTGGCCCACCTCCCGGACCGGCACCGCTGCCAGGTCCGGCCGCCGATGAGCCGAGCCTCCGAGGAGGCCTCGCAGGAAGCTCATCGGAGCGGTCTCAGGAGACGAAGACGCGCTCGTCGATGAGGCGCTCGTTGACCTCGCGGCCGTCGGTGTGGAACCTGCCGTGCTCGAAGTCCTTGGCGAACTCGAGCTCGACGTGCGCCTTGCCGTGGCGGTTCTTCTCGAGGCTGAGGACCGACCACGCGCGGAACCGCTGGATGTTGCCCAGGTTGTAGACGAGGTGCTCACGCGAGACGACGTCGACCTTGTCGTTGACGATCATGACGACGTCTGCCTCGAAGGCCAGCGCGGACGAGCCACGCAGATCGTGGGTGCGCATCCGGTGGCCGGACACCAGGGCGTCCTTCTCCGCCGCCGAGATGGCGACGACCGGCACCCGCGCAGCGAGCGCGAGGTCCTTGAGGCCCTCAGCCGCAGCGGTGATCCGCTCGTCCTCGTCGGGTCGGTCGACGGGGAGCTTCTGGATGTAGTCGAGCAGGACGAGCGGGGCCTTGCCGGTCTGCTCGGTGACCCGGTTGATCGTGCCCTCGACCTCCTCGAGCGTCGTCGTCGCGCCGGAGGACTCGTGGATCTGCAGGCGGTCGCCGTAGCCGACCAGGGCGGCATACGCGCGCGCTCCGCCGACGAGGCCGCCGAGGACGGACTCGAGGGAGGCGCCCCCCGAGCCCTGCTCCAGCGCTCGGCGCACATCGAGCACACCGGCGACCTCGCCAGGGTCGGCCTCGGCGGCCTCCATCGAGATGAGGCGCTCGAGCAGCGTGTGACTCTCGTGCTCGTAGGAGAAGACGAGCGCGGTGCCGCCTGCGGCCACCGCGTTCCGCGCGAACTGGAGCCCGATCGTCGTCTTGCCGTGGCCGGCCGGGCCGCCGAGCAGCACGAGCTCACCGGACCGGAAGCCTCCGGTGAGGGCATCGTCGAGGGCCGGGAAGCCCGAGGGCCAGACCGTTGCGCCCGCGGGAGCACCCCGCCTCAGCACGTCGTCGGTCTCGCTGAGCAGCGCGTCGAGAGACTGCAGCGGCCCGGTGTCGCGGTGTCCTGCGGGTGTCACCATGGGCAGATTGGATCACGCCACGATGGCATTCGTGACGTTTTTGTCGACATCCGGACCGGTCGTCAGCGGACGGTCAAGGAGAAGGTCGACGTGTGGGTCAAGGAGGCGCTCCGGCCGGTGACGGTGATCGTGTCGGTGCCCCTCGGGGTGGATAACGCCAACACGATCAGAGCGCGAGGCCGACGTACTTCGTCTCGAGGTACTCGTCGATCCCTTCGAAGCCGCCCTCGCGCCCGACCCCTGAGGCCTTCACCCCGCCGAACGGCGCCGCCGGGTTGGAGACGATGCCCTGGTTGACGCCGACCATGCCGTACTCCAGCGCCTCGCTCGTGGTGATCGCGCGGGACACGTCGCGGGTGAAAAGGTATGCGACCAGGCCGTATTCGGTGTCGTTGGCCAGCCGGACCGCCTCGGCGTCGGAGCTGAACGTCGTCACGGGGGCGACCGGGCCGAAGATCTCCTCACGCGCCAGGTCCGCGTCCTGGGGCACGTCGGCGAGGACGGTCGGCTCGTAGAACCAGCCCGCCCCGCTCGGCGCCGAGCCGCCGACGAGCACCCGGGCGCCCTTGGCGACCGCGTCCTCGACGAGCGCGCTGACCTTGTCGCGAGCCTTCTCGTCGACGAGCGGGCCGACGTCGACACCCTGCTCGGTGCCGCGGCCGAGCGAGAGCGCACCCATGCGCTTGGCCAGCCGTTCGGAGAACTCGTCGGCCACGGACTCGTGGACGTAGAAGCGGTTGGCGGCGGTGCACGCCTCCCCCATGTTGCGCATCTTCGCAAGCATGGCGCCGTCGACCGCCCGGTCGAGGTCGGCGTCCTCGAAGACGAGGAACGGCGCGTTGCCGCCGAGCTCCATCGACACGCGCAGGATGCCTTCGGAGGCCTGCTCCATGAGCTTGCGGCCGACCGGCGTCGAGCCCGTGAAGGTCAGCTTGCGCAGGCGCGGGTCGCGGATGAGCGGCTCCATGACCGCACCCGTCTGGTCGTGGCTGGTCATCACGACGTTGAGCACGCCATCGGGCAGCCCGCACTCGCGCAGCAGCTCGGCGAGGGCGAGCATCGTCAGCGGGGTCTGGCTCGCCGGCTTGACGACCATCGTGCAGCCGGCCGCGATGGCGGGGCCGATCTTGCGGGTGCCCATCGCGAGCGGGAAGTTCCACGGCGTGATCATCAGCGTCGGACCGACGGGCTGCTTCATCGTGAGCAGTCGGGTGGCCCCGTTGGGGGCGGTGGACCAGCGGCCGTGGATCCGCACGGCCTCCTCGGAGAACCATCGGAAGAACTCGGCGCCGTAGGCCACCTCGCCCTTGCTCTCGGCGAGGGTCTTGCCCATCTCGAGGGTCATCAGCATGGCCAGCTCGTCGGCTCGCTCGGTGATCTTCTCGTATGCCGCTCGCAACAGCTCCCCGCGGTCGCGCGGTGGCGTTCTGGCCCAGTCCGCCTGCGCCGCAACTGCGGCGTCGAGCGCGGCCCGGCCGTCCTCGACGGTGGCCGCCGCGACGTGCGTGAGGATCTCGCCGGTCGCGGGGTCGTCGACGGCGATCGTCTCGCCGGCGCTGCCGTCGCGCCACGACCCACCGATGAGCAGGCCCTTGGGCACGGACTCGATCACTGACTTCTCTGTCACGGCTGCCATGTCTTCGACCCTAACTCTCGGAGGTGACCCGGGCTGTGGCGGATGTGGTCCGCGACCCGAGGCGGTGGCGGCGGCCCCCCGGCGCGTCCCGCCTCGAGTCGCGAAGTCTCAACGGTCCTCGATGCCCCAGCTCGACCCATAGCCCTCGGGCTTGGGTGCGGCGAGCAGGTCGAGGAACGGCACGGCGTCGAAGGCCTCGGGCCCGAGCACGCCGCTGGCCTTCCAGGTCCCGCGGGCGAGCAGCTCGAGGGCGACGACCGGATTCACCGCGGTCTGCCAGACGACGCACTGGGCGCCGTAGGCCTCCATCGACCAGGCGTTGTCGACGACGTGGTAGAGGTACGTGCGCCGCGGCTTGCCATCGGTGCCGGTGCCGGTGACATAGAGGCCGGCGCAGGTCTTGCCGGTCATGCGGGGGCCGATCGTGGCGGGGTCGGGCAGCACGGCCGCCACGACGTCGCGCGGCGAGACGCTGACGCCCTTGACGGAGACCGGTTCGGTCCGGTCGAGCCCGAGGGTGTTGAGGACCTTGAGGATGGTGATGAACTCGTCTCCGAGGCCGTACTTGAACGTCACCCGCCTGGCGTCGACCCAGCGCGGCATGAGGAGGACCTCCTCGTGCTCGACGTTGACGCACTCGACCGGGCCGATGCCCGCGGGGAACTCGAACACCTCAGGCTCGCTGAACGGCGCTGTCGTGAACCAGCCCCGCTCCTTCTCCCACACGACCGGCGGGTTGAGGCACTCCTCGATCGTCGTCCACATCGAGAAGCTCGGCGCGAAGACCTCGTTGCCGTCGTCGTCGCGGACCACGAGGTTGGCGCCGTCCCGCGTGCCCAGCTCGTCGATCTCGTCGAAGAGGTGGTCGGCGGCATACCTGGCGAACACGTCCGACAGGCCGGGCTCGACGCCCATGCCGACCAGCGCGAGGCGACCCTCTGCCACCCACTCGTCCGCCTGCGCGAACTGCTCGTCGCCGAGCATGACGCCGACCTTCTCGAACGGCTGCTCCGGGTGACGCTGAGAGAGGCTCATCGCCATGTCAAGGTAGTCGGCCCCGGCTGCCTTGGCACCGTTGAAGATCGGCATGTTGAACTTCGGGTCGACGGCGTTGAAGACGTGCGTGGCGCCGTGTTCGCGCGCCAGCGCCGTGACGGCCTCGGCAGAGGAGGCGTCGACCTGCGCGGCGACGAAGCGGTCACCCGAGCCGGTATGCCGGTGGGTGACCGCTGCGACCGTGCGCTCGGCACGTGCCAGGTCGTAGTCGGCGACGACCCACGCGTCGAAGAAGTCCCGCTCGGCGGCGATCCGGGCGGCGGCGTCGCCGACGCCGCCCGAGCCGATCATGAGAACACGCATGGGCTTTCAGACCACCTGACGGTTGCGCCGTTTGCCGATGACCTGGCCGGTGATGACGAACAGCAGTGCGAGCAGGAACATGATGGTGCCGATGACGTAGACCTGGACCGGCACGCCACGGGCGGTGGCGCCCCAGACGAACATCGGGAAGGTGATCGAGCTCGGGCTCGCGTTGAAGTTCGTGATGATGTAGTCGTCGAAGCTGAGCGAGAAGGCGAGCAGGGCTCCTGCCGCGATGCCGGGAGCCGCGAGCGGCAGCGTGACCCGCAGGAACGTCTGGGTCGGGTTCGCTCCCAGGTCGGCCGCGGCCTCCTCGAGCTTCGGGTCCAGGGTCGCGACACGGGCCTTGACCGCGACCACGACGAACGACACGCAGAACATGATGTGCGCGATGAGGATGGCGCCCTGGCCGGAGGGCACGCCCATCGCGAGGAACAGCGTCAGCAGGCTCGAGCCCATGACGACCTCAGGGGTGGCCATCGGCATGAAGATCAGCAGGTTCGTGGCCGAGCGCCCACGGAACCGGTAGCGCCCGAGAGCGAACGCGATCATCGTGCCGAGGATCGTCGCGACGATCGAGGCCGTGATCCCGATCTGCAGACTGAGGCCGAGCGACTCGCAGATGCCCTGCGACCCGCACGGGCTGGTCCAGGCGGCCGTCGAGAACTGGTTGAACGTGTAGTTGAACTTCCCCTTCGGTTCGTTGAACGAGAAGATCGCCACGACGATGTTGGGCACGAGCATGTAGACGAGCACGGCGATGCCCGCGAAGGCGATGAGGTGCCGTCTGATCCAGGCCATCACAGGAGCTCCTCCGTTCCGGCCCTGCGGACGTAGAGCGCCACCATGGTCACGATCGTGATCAGCATGATGAAGGACAGCGCCGCAGCGAGCGGGTAGTCGAGCACCCGCAGGAACTGCGCGTCGATGACCGTCCCGAGCATCGTGGTCTGCGTGTTGCCGAGCAGGCGGGCGTTGATGAAGTCACCGGCCGCGGGGATGAAGGTCAGCAGCGTGCCCGCGACGACGCCGGGCAGTGACAGCGGCCAGGTGACCTTGCGGAACGTCTGGAACGGCGTTGCATACAGGTCGTTGGCCGCCTCGAGCAGCCGCGGGTCCAGCCGCTCGAGCGAGGTGTAGAGGGGCAGGATCATGAACGGCAGGAAGTTGTAGGTCAGGCCCATGATCACGGCGAACTGCGAGAACAGCAGCGAGTCGTTGTTGGTCAGGCCCACCGCCTGCAGCAGGTCGGTGATGTGCAGCTTGCGCGCCCACGTCGTGACGAACCCGTCGTCAGAGAGGATGGTGCGCCAGGCCAGCGTGCGGATCAGGAAGCTCGTGAAGAACGGCGCGATGACAAGCACGAGCACGACATTCTTGAAGCGACCCGCCTTCTGGGCGATGAAGTACGCGAGCGGGTAGCCGAGCAGCAGGGCCAACAGCGTCGCGGCCCCGGCGTACACCAGCGAACGCAGCATCTGCGGCCAGTACTCCTGGAACGCGGTCACGTAGATGCTGACGTTGCCGGTGAAGACGTACCCGTCGTCGACGTTGCCCTCCTGCAGGGACTGCGACCCGAGCGCGATCATCGGCAGGACGAAGAACACCACGAGCCACAGCACGCCCGGCAGCAGCAGAGCGTACGGCACCCAGTTGCGCCGCTTGCGCGGCTCCTCCAACGTCGGGGGTGTCTGCGGAGCGCGGGAGGTGGCGCTCGGCAGGACCGCGGACTCAGACACGTTCGTCCTCGAGCTCAGCACCGGCCTCGGCGTCCTGGGACGCGTCGAGGGCGAACCCGTGCTCGGCGGCCCACGAGACAGTGACGTTCTCGCCGAGGCGGGCCCTCGCCGTGCCGTCGTTCTGCTGGACCACGGTGAGCTCCTGGTCCCACGGCATCTCGACGATGTACTGCGTCGCGACACCGGTGAAGGACACGTCGCGCACCGTGCCGCGCAGCCGGTTGGGCCCCCCGTCTTCGCCGAGCCGCAGCTTCTCCGGGCGGACGCCGAGCCACACGTCGCTCGAACCGGCCGGCAGATGCTCGCGCGAGACCTCGAGCTCGGTGTCGTGGCTGCGCACTCGGACGATGCCGTCGGCCGCGGTGCTCCCGAGAAGCGAGGCCCGAAGCAGGTTGGACTGGCCGAGGAAGTTCGCGACGAACGTCGACTGCGGCTGTTCGTAGAGCGTGGCCGGGTCGCCGAGCTGCTCCATCCGGCCGGCGTTCATCACGGCGATGCGGTCGGCCATCGTCATGGCCTCCTCCTGGTCGTGGGTGACGTGGATGAACGTCAGCCCGACCTCCTGCTGGATCCGCTTGAGCTCGATCTGCATCTGCCGGCGCAGCTTGAGGTCGAGGGCGCCCAGCGGCTCGTCGAGCAGCAGGACATCGGGGCGGTTGACCAAGGCGCGCGCCAGCGCCACGCGCTGCTGCATGCCTCCCGACAGCTGGGTCGGCCGCTTGGTCGCCACCTGGGCCAGCTGGACGAGCTCGAGCGCCTCCTGCGCCTTGCGCTTGGCGTCCTTGTCGCCCTTGCGCTTGAGGCCGAACATGACGTTGTCGATCACTGTCATGTGCGGGAAGAGCGCATACGACTGGAACACCGTGTTGACGTTGCGCTGGTAGGCCTTGGTGTCGGTGATGTCCTGGTCGCCGATGAGGATCCGGCCCGAGGTCGGAGCCTCGAGACCGGCGATCATCCGCAGCGTCGTCGTCTTGCCGCAGCCGGACGGACCCAGCAGGGCGAAGAACGACCCCGCCTCGATGGAGAGGTCGAGCGTCTGGACCGCGGTGAACGTGCCGAACGACTTCGTCAGTGCGACCAGGTTGAGGTCGCCCTTCTCGGTGCTCATGGTCAGCCCGCGGTGATCGAGGCGTACGCCTTGGAGTACTTCGTCTCTTCTGCGGGCGTCAGCCCGCGGAACACCTGGGCCCGGGCCAGCACGTCCGGCGGCGGGACGATGAGCTCGTTCTCGGCGAGGGACTTGTCGATCTTGACCAGCTCCTCCTTGGTGCCCTTGACCGGCGCGATGTAGTTCACCCACGCCTCGACCTGAGCCATGACCTTGGGGTCGTAGTAGTAGTCGATGAGCTTCTCGGCGTTCTTCTTGTGCTGGGCGAGCGCCGGGATGACGAAGTTGTCGGACCACAGCGTGAAGCCCTTCGCGGGCAGCGTGTACTGGATGTTCGAGTCCGCGAACTGGAGCTGGACGACGTCACCGGTCCACGCGGTGCAGGCGGCGATGTCGCCCTTGGCGAGCCCGTCGGTGTACTCGTTGCCGGTGAAGCCCTTGATCTGGCCGGCGTCCTTCGCCTGCTGGATCACGTCGAGAGCCGCCTGGAACTGGGCGTCGGTGAACTTCGAGATGTCCACGCCCTGCTCCATCATGACGAGGCCGACCGTGTCGCGCATCTCCGTGAGCAGGGTGACCTTCCCCTTGAGGGACGGGTCGGTGAGCAGCTGCGTCATCGTCTCGATCTTCTTGCCGCCGGTGGCCTTGAGGTTGTAGCCGATACCGGCGAAACCGCTCTGCCAGGGCAGGGAGTACTGCCGGCCCGGGTCGAACTCGACGTTCTTCAGGGCATCCGCGAGGTTGCCGGCGTTGGGGATGTTCGCGTAGTCGAGCTTCTGGACGTAGCCCTGGCGGATGAGCCGGGCGACCATCCAGTCGGTGCTGCACCACACATCGCGACCGGTGTCCTTGCCGTCCGCCAGCAGCGGCCGGACCTTGGCGTAGAACTCGTCGTTGTCGAGGTAGTCCTCGGTGTAGTTGACCTTGATGCCGGTCGCCTTCTGGAAGGCCTCGAGGGTCGGTCGCTTCTTGGTCTTGTCGTCGACGTCGATGTACTCGGTCCAGTTGGACCAGTTGATGACCTTCTCGCTGTCGGACAGGTCCTGTGCGGCCGCAGCCGTCTTGCTGGCAGCGCCCGTGCCACTGGCACCGGTGGAGGGGTTGCGTCCGGCCGAGCCACAGGCCGCGAGGAACGCGATCGCCGAGGCGCCGGCAGCACCCATCATCGCGGTGCGCCGGGAGACGAGTCCGCGCGCAAGCGCTGCGCGGAACTGGGGGTTGTTGAGCTCGTTCATGGTTTCTCCGTGGGGGGCTGGTCGGTCAGGTCGCGGAGGGCTGAGCTGACCGGGGTGGTACGGGAGTGGTTCTAGAGGATGATCAGGACTCGATGTTCGCCATCACGTGCTTGACGCGCGTGTAGTCCTCGAGCCCGTACATAGACAGGTCCTTGCCGTAGCCGCTGTGCTTGAAGCCACCGTGCGGCATCTCGGCAACGATCGGGATGTGGGTGTTGATCCAGACGCACCCGAAGTCGAGCTTGCGGCTCATTCGCATGGCCCGGCCGAAGTCCTTGGTCCAGACGCTCGACGCGAGGCCGTACTGCACACCGTTGGCCCAGGCGAGCGCCTCGGCCTCGTCGGTGAACTGCTGCACCGTGATGACCGGGCCGAAGATCTCGGCCTGGATCTGCTCGTCTGCCTGGCGCAGGCCGGCAAGCACGGTGGGCTCGAAGAAGTACCCCTCCCCGAGGCCGTCGGCGCGCTGGCCGCCGGCGACGACCCGCGCGTGGTCGGGGAGGCGGTCGATCATGCCGGACACGTGCGCGACCTGGTTGGGGTTGTTGACCGGGCCGAACAGCGCGTCCGGGTCGTCCGGCATACCGACCTTGGCCGACCCCTTGGCGTACTGGGCCAGAGCGTCGACGAAGTCGTCGTGGATGCGCGGGCCCGCGAGCACGCGCGTGGCGGCCGTGCAGTCCTGGCCGGCGTTGAAGTAGCCCGCGACCGCGATGCCCTCCACCGCCGCCTCGAGGTCGGCGTCGTCGAAGACGACGACCGGCGCCTTGCCGCCGAGCTCGAGGTGGACGCGCTTGAGGTCGTGCGAGGCGCTCTCGGCGACCTGCATGCCCGCCCGGACCGAGCCGGTGATCGCGACGAGCGACGGGGTCGCGTGCTCGATGACCCTCCGGCCGGTGTCACGGTCGCCGGTGACGACGTTGAAGGTGCCCTCCGGCAGGAACTCGGACGCCAGCTCGGCGAGCAGCAGCGTCGTCTCGGGGGTCGTGTCCGACGGCTTGAGGACGATCGTGTTCCCGGCGGCGAGGGCCGGGGCGATCTTCCACATCGCCATCATCATCGGGTAGTTCCACGGCGTGACCTGGCCGACGACGCCGATCGGCTCGCGACGGATGAAGCTCGTGTGGCCCTTCATGTACTCGCCCGCCGACTTGCCCTCGAGCACCCGCGCAGCCCCGGCGAAGAACCGGAGCTGGTCGAGCATCGGCGGCACCTCCTCGCTCGCCGTGAGGGCGTGCGGCTTGCCGGTGTTCTCGGCCTCGAGCCGGACGAAGTCGTCGGCGCGGGCCTCGACCGCGTCGGCGAACTTCAGCAGGGCGGCCTGCCGCTCGCTCGGGGTCGTCTCACCCCATGTCTCGAAGGCCGCGGACGCAGCGGCATACGCGCGGTCGACATCGGCCTGGGTGCTGAGGGGAGCGGTGGCGACGACCTGTGCCGTCGCGGGGTTGACGATCTCGGTCCTCGCATCACTCTCCGGGTCGACATACTGACCACCGATGAAGTTGCGAAGCTGACGCGGCTGCGAAGTCATGGCCGCACTCTAAACAGAGACCTGCGCAATGGTGAAGAGTTGGCCAGATAAAACTTCGGAATCAGTTGTCGAGGCACTTGCCAACGTCGCGTTCCACAGGTCACTATCGGGCCATGACGACGATCCGTGGTGTGGCCAGCACCGGAGGCGGCGCCGCCAAGAGGCCCCCGGTCAACCTCGACGAGGTGAGCAAGACGATCATCGAGCTGCTCCAGCACGATGGCCGCAAGTCGTACGCCTCGATCGCGCTCGAGGTGGGGCTGTCCGAGGCGGCCGTACGCCAGCGCGTCCAGCGCCTGCTCGACGCCGACGTCATGCAGATCGTGGCCGTGACCGACCCACTCCAGGTGGGATTCCAGCGCCAGGCGATGATCGGCCTGCGCGTCTCCGGCGACATGACGTCCGTTGCCGACGCGCTCACGGAGATGGACGAGGTCTCCTACGTGGTGACGACCGCCGGCAGCTTCGACGTGCTGGCCGAGGTGGTCTGCGAGGACGACGACCACCTCCTCGAGCTGCTCTCGACGCGGATCCGCACCCTCCCGGGGGTGTCGGCCACCGAGACGTTCGTCTACCTGAAACTCAACAAACAGCTCTACAACTGGGGTACTCGATGAGCATCAACCCGAACGAGGTATGGGAGCCCAGCTCCGACCAGCGCACTCCGGCAGGCACCCTCCTGTCCGACGCCGCACGGGACCACCTGTGGATGCACTTCACCCGCCACTCGGTCTTCGAGCAGAAGGACGCCGGGGGCCTCGGCCACTCTGTGCCGATCATCACCAAGGGCCAGGGCTGGACGATCTGGGACGACCGGGGCAACGAGTACATCGACGGGCTCGCGGGCCTGTTCGTCGTGCAGGTCGGGCATGGGCGCGACGAGCTCGCCGAGGCCGCGGCCAGGCAGGCGCGCGAGCTCGCCTTCTTCCCCTTGTGGTCCTATGCCCACCCCAAGGCCATCGAGCTGGCCGAGCGCCTCGCGAGCCACGCTCCCGGCGACCTGAACCGGGTCTTCTTCACCACCGGCGGCGGCGAGGCCGTGGAGACGGCGTGGAAGCTGGCCAAGCAGTACTTCAAGCTGACCGGCAAGCCGACCAAGCACAAGGTCATCTCGCGGGCGGTCGCCTACCACGGGACCCCGCAAGGCGCCCTGTCGATCACCGGCATCCCGGCGGCCAAGGAGATGTTCGAGCCTCTCGTGCCGGGCACGTTCCGGGTGCCGAACACCAACCACTACCGCGCGCCCGAGCACCTGCGGGACGACGAGAAGGCCTTCGGCCAGTGGGCCGCGGACCGGATCGCCGAGGCGATCGAGTTCGAGGGTCCGGACACCGTTGCGGCCGTCTTCCTCGAGCCCGTGCAGAACTCCGGAGGCTGCTTCCCGCCGCCTGCCGGCTACTTCGAGCGGGTTCGCGAGATCTGCGACGAGTACGACGTCCTGCTCGTGTCGGACGAGGTGATCTGCGCGTTCGGCCGCATCGGCTCGATGTTCGCGTGCGACGACTTCGGCTACCTGCCGGACATGATCACCTGCGCCAAGGGCATGACGAGCGGCTACTCCCCGATCGGCGCGATGATCGCCAGCGACCGGCTGTTCGAGCCGTTCAAGAGCGGCACGAGCTACTTCCCGCACGGCTACACCTTCGGCGGCCACCCGGTGTCGGCCGCCGTCGCGCTGGCCAACCTCGACATCTTCGAGCGCGAAGGCCTCAACGACCATGTGAAGAAGAACGCTCCGGCCTTCCGGGCGACGCTCGAGCGGCTGCTCGACCTGCCACTCGTCGGTGATGTCCGAGGGGCTGGGTACTTCTACGGCATCGAGCTGGTCAAGGACAAGCAGACGCGCGAGACGTTCAACGACGCCGAGTCCGAGCGGCTGCTGCGCGGCTTCCTGTCCAAGGCACTCTTCGACGCCGGCCTCTACTGCCGGGCCGACGACCGCGGCGACCCCGTCGTCCAGCTCGCTCCGCCACTGATCATGGGCCAGGAGCAGTTCGACGACATCGAGTCCCGACTGCGCTCGGTGCTCACGGAGGCCGAGAACCACCTCTGAGCCAGCGCCGACTCGACGCACCTCTCAAGCATCGAAGCCACCCGCCCGCGGGTGGCTTCGATGCTGTGCGCGTGGCGCACGGCTATCCGTCTCAGGCCTCGGACACCCGAAAAGGTACGTTCAATGACCGCGCACGCCTCGAACTCGAAGGTTTCGGGATATGGGCTCCGGGGCCAGCTCAGCGGGTACCCCGGCACGTACGCCGCATACCTGAACATCTGCGCGGACGTGGCCTGGCTGTTCATGAGGTCACGATCAGGACGGTGGCTCGGACCTCTCAGCCTGCTCGGGATGCTGGCGGCGGCGGTGACCCCCGTCGGCGTCGTGCCGGTCCCCTTCCGCGAGGAGCTGCGGGCCGTAACGGCGGCCGTGTTCATGGCACTGCCGGGTGCCATGATCCACCTCGCGATCCGGCGCCCGTCGGCCAGCATCGAACGCAACAACGCCCGCCTGCGACTGTCCCGACTGAGCTGGTGGGCTGTCGTCACGCTGACCTTGACATCGTCCACGGCTCTCGTGGTGAGCACGCGCGACCCGAACCTCTGCGTCGTGGTGGTACGCAACCTCCTCATCATGGTCGGGCTGACGACGCTCGCGGCACGGTGGCTGCAGGTAGGCCTGGCGTGGCTTCCCACCCTGGCCTACGCGGGCCTGTCCCTCACCTACGGGACAGTCGGTGCTGACGGGAAAGCGGAGTGGTGGGCTCTGCCCATGCACCCGGCGAGCTCGGCGGCCGCGTGGGTCCTGTGCGCTCTGGCCACCGGAGCAGGCTGGGCGGCCTACGCTGTGGCCGCCACCGCTGCACCGCGCGCCTGATGAGCGGAACCATGACGGGTAGGGGCCTCGTTGTACGACACACAACGTCGCCGAACCTTCAGGAGTTGTCATGGGATTCCTCGATCGCCTGCTCGGGCGCGAGACGCAGCCGCAGCGCCAAGGGTGGGGTGCGCCAGCCCCCACCGGCCAGCCGTATGCCGTCCCGCCACCTCGCGGGGGCGCCTCGAGCGAGGACGAGCGCGCCATCGCTCGCTACCGCTACCTGCTGCGCACCGCACCGCCGGAAGACCTCGAGAAGGTGCACGCCGAGGCCTTTGCACAGCTGTCGCCCGAGCAGCGCCAGATGGTGTTGCAGCGCCTGACCGAGGACCTGCCCGAGTCAGAGCGGCCACGAAGCGACCAGCCGGCCGACCTCGCCCGCAGCGCGACTCGAGCCGAGATGCGCCAGCCCGGATACCTGCAGGGGGCGTTCGCCGGTCGTGGCGCCGGGCCTGGCATGGGTGGCGGCATGGGCGGTGGCATGGGCATGGGCGGGATGATCGCCGGCTCGATGCTCGGCACCATCGCGGGTGTCGTGGTCGGCTCGGCTCTGGCGGACGCGATGCTCGGCGGGTACGAGAGCTCCCCCGAGGCCGCAGAAGCGGGCGACACCTCGGCCGACACCGCCGATGCCGGTGACGCATCGGCCGACTCCACCGACTCCACCGACTCAGCCGACTCAGCCGATTCGGCCGACACCGGTGACGCGGGCGGCGACTGGGGCGGCGGCGGAGACTTCGGCGGAGACTTCGGGGGTGACTTCGGAGGCGGCTTCGGCGGAGACTTCTGACGCCGTCTGTCGATGACCTCCAAATCCGGCAACACACCGAGCGGTCGTCAGCTTCGGCGGAAATAACCGCCGACGTTCTCGACTGCCCGGTGTGTTGCGCTGTGGAGGCGGAGGGGTCAGACGCCGGCGAAAAGGTGGAACAGCGCGGCGATGCCGAGGATGACCGGGACGGACGCGAAGGTGCTGACGAAGATCGCGTCACGAGCGAGGTTGACCTCGCGACGGTAGCGGACGGCATACGTGAAGATGTTCTGCGCAGTGGGCAGCGCCGCGACGACGACCGCCGCGAACAGCGACTGCCCGCGCAGCCCCAGTACGAGGCCCACGCCGAGCGCGACGGCCGGCATGAGCAGGACCTTGAGGACGACGATCGACCACACGTGCTCGGCGGTGTGGCCGCTGGCCGGCCGCGGACCGCGCCGCAGGGAGATGCCGAACGCGACGAGCATCGAGGGCACGGCCATGTCGCCGAGGAGGTCGATCGGCGCGGCGATGACGGTCGGCAGGTGAAGGTCGAACACCGCGATGAGCAGTCCGCAGATCGCGCCGAGCGTGATCGGGTTGCTGAACATCCGCCGCACGCTGCGCCACAGAGTGGGCCGTTCGGCCCGCGCATCGCTGTCGAACAGGGCCATGGCGACGGGCGTGATGATGAGCAGCTGCATGAGCAGGATCGGCGCGACCCACGCGACGTCGCCGAGGACGTAGAGGGCGATGGGGATGCCGAGGTTGCCGGCGTTGACGTATGCCGCTGACAGGCTCCCGACGATCCGTGACCCGAGCGTCCCCGCCGCCCAGCGCAGCCGCGCGATCGCCAGATAGATGCACACGACGAGCGTGAAGCTGATGAGGCCGGTGGCGAGGTTGGCCGAGAGCACGGCATCGAGCGGCGTGCGCTGCATGACCGTGAGCAGCAGCGCCGGCGACGCGACGAAGAACGCGAGCCGCGACAGGGTCACCTGGGCGGAGTCGTCGAGGATGCGCCGGTCGGCCAGGACCCAGCCCACGGCGACCACGACCGCGATCGTCGCGAACCCCTCGAGCACCCCCACCATGCCCCAGATCCTTTCAACGCCGCTCGATGCCGCGACGGCCGGGTTCGCCTGACGGGCCGGCGGCACCGGGCAGGATGGCGCCATGGAGATCGAGAGTCTCGCGGCGCTGGACGACTATCTCGACGACGACCACGAGGCGCTCAACGGCCTGCGGCTGCAGGGGCTCGACCTCAGCGGGTACGCGGACCGGTTCGCGAGGCGGCGCGACCTCACCGGGCTCGTCGTGCTCGGAGGCGTGGTGCCCCGGGAGGTGGCGGACGTCCTGCTCGCACGAGGGGCCATCGTCTTCCCCGGCGTCGCGGACGCCCCGGTCGACCCCTGGCGCGGCCTGTACCGGCCCGAGGACCTCTACGCCGGCCTCGACGAGGGCTACGACAACACGCCGGATGCCCTCGCCTACCGGTGGTTCGTGGACGCCCACCTGCGCACCGACGCCTACTGCACCCTGGTCCGCGCGATCCATGACGACACGGTCACCGACGAGCTGGACGAGTTCGTCGCCGACCGCATGGTGGTCGGTGTCATGGGCGGCCACGCGGTCGAGCGAGGAAGTGAGACGTATGCCGCCGCGGCCCGTCTCGGACACACGCTGGCCGAGGCTGGGTACCTCGTCACCACCGGCGGCGGGCCTGGCGCCATGGAGGCGGCGAACCTCGGTGCGCTGTGCCCTTTCGCGGCCTCGCTCGACCGTGCCCTCGCGCGGCTGGCGACGGTCCGTAGCTTCACGGACGTGACAGCGTGGGCGGGCCTGGCACTCGAGGTCCGCCGGGAGCTGGTCGGCGATCGTGACGATGTGCCCACCGAGACCCTCGGGCCCTCGGCGCGCTCCCTCGGCATCCCGACCTGGTTCTACGGCCACGAGCCGCCGAACGTCTTCTGCGACGCGGTGGCGAAGTACTTCTCGAACGCCCTGCGCGAGGACGGCCTCATCGCCCGCTGCAACGCGGGCGTCGTCGTCCTTGATGGCGCCGCCGGCACGGTGCAGGAGATCTTCCAGGCGATGACCCCGCTCTACTACTCCCGCGCGGGCGAACCGGCACCACCTCTCGTGCTTGTCGGAGAGAGGCACTGGACCATCGACGTACCGGTCTGGCCGGCCGTGAGTGCGCTGGCGGCGAAGGCCGAGATCACGGACTCGGTCCATCTCGTCGACCGGGTCGAGGATGTGGCGGGCCTGATCCGGACGCGCTGACCCGCCTTGCCACCTCCCGGTTCGGAGCATCGGCCGACTAGTCCTACGATGCGTAGTAGACATTCGCGTCGAGGAAAGGACTCGCATGGCCGACAACCCGGGCCACCGTCACATCGTGGTCGTCGGAGGCGGGATGAGCGGCCTCGTCGCGGCCCGGCGCCTGCGTCAGAGCGGCTCCGAAGTCACCCTCGTGGAGGCCGACAACCGGCTGGGCGGGCAGGTGCACACGGCCCAGGTCGGTGGGCGCCTCGTGGACGTCGGGGCCGAGGCCCTGCATCTGGGATCCCCGACGGTGCGGGCGCTCGTGGAGGAGCTCGGCCTCACGTCCACCGTGGTCGGCAGCCGCCCCGGCCAGAGCTGGCTGTGGAGCCGGAACCGGCTCAGGCCGCTGCCACCCGGGATGACCCCCACAGGTCCGACCCGGCTGCGCCCCGTGGTGACCAGCGGCGTCATGTCCGTGCGCGGAATCGGGCGCGCCGGCCTCGAACCCGTCGCCGCCCGGCTCCGCCCAGCCCTCGGCGCCGACGAGGACGTCTCGGTCGGCGAGTTCGTCACCGGACGGTTCGGCAGTGAGGTCACCGAGCGCTTCGTCGACCCGCTCCTCGGGAGCCTGCACGCCGGCGACGTCCACCGGCTCAGCCTGCGTGCCTGTGCTCCGGGGCTCGTGGAGGCGGCGACCCAGCGTCGCTCCGTCGTCGCTCGGCGCGCTGCACCCCGGGCGCGCTCCGACGGGAGGCCCGGGCAGACGGCGCCGACGCTACCGATGTTCGGCTCGTGGCCCGGCGGCCTGGAGACACTCACCCGCGCCGTGCTCGACGGGCAGTCCGTCGAGGTTCGGCTCGACACGCGTGTCGTGAGCATCGCCCGGTGCGCGCGCGGCTACACGGTGACCACCGAGTCGGCCGGCCGGACCTCGACGCTCGATGTCGACGGTGTGGTCCTCGCGATCCCGGCCCACGCCGCCGCACCGCTGCTGCTCCCCCACGCCCCATCGGCCGGACGACTGCTCGCCGAGGCCGTGGTGGCCCGGGTGGCCACAGTCGTCGTCGGCTTCGACCGAGCGCAGACGCAAGGACTGCGCGCCCTGGCCGGCACCGGTCTGCTCCTGCCCTCGACCGCGGGCGGTTCTCTCAAGGCCGTCACCCACCTGACGCGCAAATGGCCGCAGTTCGCGGACGACGACCTCACACTCCTGCGGCTCTCTGCGGGCCGCGCCACCTACGACCCTCCCAACGGCCTCGACGGCCCGGATGGCCCCCTCGACGGACTCGACGACGATGCGCTCGTGGCCGGCCTGCTCCGGGACCTCGCCCAGGTGTCCGGACTGGATGCGGCACCACGCCTGGTCCACGTCGAACGCTGGTCGGCCGGACTCCCCCAGCTGCGGGTAGGACACCACGCCCGACTGCGCGCCATCCGGCACGAGGTGGCCGAGCGGCTGCCTCACGTCGCGCTCGCCGGTTCGGCATATGACGGCCTCGGGCTCGTCTCCTGCATCTCCTCCGGCGAGGCGGCCGCCCGCGCGCTCGCCGCATGACCGCCGCTGCCCGCGGCCCGGCCGGTCGCGACGCCACCAACCCGGACCCTCCAGCTCGCGGCAGAGCCGCCGTCCGCCGGCTCCGGCACGCGGCCGGCGACCGGCCGATGATCGTGATCTGGGAGGTGACGCGCGCCTGCGCCCTCGTGTGCCTGCACTGCCGGGCCGACGCGCAGCACCGACGCCACCCGGGCGAGCTGACGACCCACGAAGGGCGTGCGCTGCTGGACGACATCGCAGCGTTCGGCGCGCCCCGCCCGATCGTCGTGCTCACCGGCGGCGACCCCTTCGAGCGGCCCGACCTGCCCGAGCTCGTCCGGCACGGCACCCGGGCCGGACTGCACCTGGCACTCTCGCCGTCCGTGACACCACGGCTGACCCGGGACGTGCTGGTCGAGCTGCGGGACGCCGGTGCCGGCGCCGTCTCGCTGTCGCTGGACGGGGCGACCGCCGCAACCCACGACGCCTTCCGGGGAGTCGCCGGGGTCTTCGAGAACACCCTGCGAGCCGCCGAGGAGGTGCGGGCGGCGGGCTTCCGTCTCCAGGTCAACTCGACCGTCACGCGATCCAACGTGGGCGAGCTGCCCGACCTGCTCCGGCTGGTCATCGAGAAGGAGGCGGCGCTCTGGAGCGTCTTCTTCCTCGTACCGACAGGGCGCGGCGAGCAGCTGAAGACCCTGGACCCACAGCAGGTAGAAGACGTCCTGCACTGGCTTCACGACGTGTCCGACCTCGTTGCCGTCAAGACGACGGAGGCACCGCACTACCGGCGCGTGGCGATCCAGCGAGCCCGCAGCAGCGCCGGACCCGCACCGTCCCTCGGGGACCTGTACCGGTCACTGACCGTGGCCGTCAGCGACCTTCGCGCAGAGCGGGTCCAGGAGACACGGCGGGCGCGCCCGCCCATCGACGTGAACTCCGGGCGTGGCTTCGCCTTCATCGACCACCTCGGCGAGGTCTACCCCAGCGGGTTCCTGCCCCATCGGTGTGGCAACGTCAAGGACCGCGGCTTCCGCGAGGTCTACCGGACGAGCCCGATCCTCACTGCACTGCGCGACCCCGCCGGCTTCCACGGCGCCTGCGGCCGGTGTGAGTTCCGGGACGTGTGCGGCGGAAGCCGTTCCCACGCCTATGCCGTCACAGGTGACCTGCTCGCAGCCGACCCGACCTGCGTCTACGAGCCGAGCGCACCGCCCAGATAGCCCACCGTCGCCGTCACCCGTGCGCCCCGGGGCCTCGCAGCACCGGAGCGAGGGCGTCCAGCACCGACGCGTCCTCGATGGTCGCCGGCACGGAAGGCGTTGCGCCGTCGGCCATCTCGCGCATCGTCTTGCGGAGGATCTTGCCCGACCGGGTCTTCGGCAGCCCCGCGACGATGTCGACCTGCTGAAGCGCGGCGACGGCCCCGACCTCGGACCGCACCAGGGCAACGAGCTCACGCTTGATCCGGTCACCGTCGGCCGCGGCGTCGACGCCGGACTTCAGGACGACGAGCGCCCTGGGCACCTGTCCCTTCAGCTCGTCGCGCACCCCGATGACCGCGCACTCGGCGACAGACTCGTGGCCGGCGAGCGCCGCCTCGAGAGACCCCGTCGACAGCCGGTGCCCGGCCACGTTGAGGACGTCGTCGGTGCGGCCCATGACATAGAGGTAGCCGTCCTCGTCGAGGTAGCCGCCGTCGCCCGTGAGGTAGTAGCCGGGGTATGCCGCCAGGTACGACGAGACGTACCGGTCGTCGTCGCCCCAGAGGGTCGGCAGCGTGCCCGGCGGCATCGGGAGCCGGATGCAGATGGCTCCTTCGACGCCAGGTGCGACGGGCTCCCCGCCGCCGTCGAGGACCTTGACGTCGTAGCCGGCCACGGCCACTGTCGGCGATCCGGGTTTGATCGGCAGCAGCCCGATTCCCTTGGGGTTGGCGGCGATCGGCCATCCGGTCTCGGTCTGCCACCAGTTGTCGACCACCGGTATGCCGAGCGCCGCCGAGGCCCACTCATAGGTGTCGGGGTCGAGGCGCTCGCCCGCCAGGTAGAGGGCTCGGAAGCGCGACAGGTCGTGCTCGGCGACCTTCGAGGCCTTCGAGTCCTCCTTCTTGATGGCGCGGAAGGCTGTTGGCGCGGTGAACAGGGTCACGGCGGCATACTCCTCGATGACCCTCCAGAACGCGCCGGCGTCGGGCGTGCCGACCGGCTTGCCCTCGTAGAGGACGGTGGTCGCGCCGGTGAGCAGGGGGCCGTAGACGATGTACGAGTGGCCGACGACCCAGCCGACATCGCTGGCGGTGAACATCGTCTCTCCCGGGGCCACGTCGTAGATGTTGGCCATCGACCAGTGCAGCGCCACGGCATACCCGCCGCTGTCACGGTAGATGCCCTTCGGCTTCCCGGTCGTGCCAGAGGTGTAGAGGATGTAGAGCGGGTCGGTGGCTGCGACGGTGACGCAGTCGGCACCGGCTCGCGCGGCGTCACCGGCCTCCCACTCGACCCAGTCGAGGTCGCGCTCACCGAGCTCGGCCGGCTGCTGCTCCCGCTGGAGGATGACGCAGCGCTCAGGCTGGTGGGACGACCGGCGGATCGCCTCGTCGAGGAAGGGCTTGTACGGCACGATGCGGGATGGCTCGACGCCGCACGACGCCGACAGCACGACCTTGGGGGCGGCGTCGTCGATCCGGGCAGCGAGCTCCTGTGGCGCGAAGCCGCCGAAGACCACGGAGTGGATGGCGCCGATCCGCGCGCACGCGAGCATCGCGATGACGGCCTCGGGAACCATCGGCATGTAGATGACGACGCGGTCGCCCTTGCTGACACCGAGACCGGCGAGCCCGCCCGCCACGGCACGCACCCGCGCCAGCAGGTCGGCATACGTCAGCGTGGCCTTGCGGCCTGTGACCGGCGAGTCGTAGCGGATCGCCGGCTGGTCGCCACGGCCGCCCTCGACGTGGCGGTCCACGGCGTTGAAGCAGACGTTCAGCTCTGCGTCGGGGTACCACCGGTAGAAGGGCGGGTTCGAGTCGTCGAGGATGCGCCTCGGCGGCGTCACCCAGTCGATCGCCTCGGCTGCCTTGGCCCAGAAGGCATCCGGGTCGCGCAGGCTCTCGTCGTAGGACTTCCGGTATGCCGTCAGGGGGCCATCGTTCATGACCTCACTCTGCCGTCGCGGGCTCCGGCGCACCAGCCTTCTCCGGCTCGCGTGACGCATCCGACATGCGGCGGGCCGTGATGGACACGCAGAGGACCGCCGCGACGAGGCAGAGCGCCCCGGCGACATACCACGCGAGGTCGTACGTCCCGAGCTGGTCGCGCACGAGGCCGGCACCGGCGGCGGCGATCGCGGCGCCGAGCTGGTGCGAGGCGAAGACCCAGCCGAACACGATCGGGGCGCGGTCGCCGAACGCAGAGCGGCACAGCGCGATCGTCGGCGGCACCGTGGCCACCCAGTCGAGCCCGTAGAACAGTACGAAGGCGAGCATGTTCGGGTGCATGTGGTCGCTGAACAGCGACGGCAGCAGGAACAGCGACGCGCCGCGGAACGTGTAGTACAGCGCCAGGAGCAGGCGAGCGTCGACCCGGTCCGTGAGCCACCCGGAGAAGATCGTCCCGACGATGTCGAAGACGCCGACGAGAGCGAGCAGGCCGGCGGCCGTCGTGGTCGGCATGCCGTGGTCGTGCGCGGCCGGGATGAAGTGCGTGCCGACGAGGCCGTTCGTCGACATGCCGCACACGGCGAAGCTGCCGACGAGAAGCCAGAAGACCCCCGTCCGCGACGCGCCCCGCAGGGTCGACAGTGCCAGCCGGGCTGGGTCGGTGGTGGGCCGCGGTGGTCGGGCCACGGGCGTGCCGGCCGGCGCGCCGTAGGCGGTCGTGCCCAGGTCGCTCGGGTGGTCGTGCAGCTTCCACAGCACGAGCGGGACGACGGCGAGCGCCGATCCAGCGGTCGCGACGGCCGCCGAGCGCCAGCCGTGGTGCTCGGCCAGCCACGCGAGCAAGGGCAGGAAGACCAGCTGTCCGGTGGCGCCGGCCGCGGTGAGCACCCCGGTGACCAGCCCGCGACGCGCCACGAACCAGCGGCCGGTCACCACGGCGACGAGGCTCATCGCCATCGCTCCGGTGCCGAGCCCGACGACGATGCCCCAGCAGAGCACGAGCTGCCACGCGGCGCTCATCCAGATCGGCAGGACCGAGCCGATGCTGACGAGGACGAGGGCCACCGCGACCACCCGCTGCACGCCGAGGCGTTCCATGAGCGCGGCCGAGAACGGGGCTGCGAGGCCGAAAAGGATGAGGTTGACCGAGACGGCGGCGCCGATGACGCCCATCGGCCAGCCGAACTCCTCGTGCAGCGGCGTCATGAGCACGCCGGGCGTCGACCGGAAGCCCGCTGCCCCGATGATCGTCAGGAAGGTGACGCCCGCCACCCACCACGCCGGGTGGAGGCGACGGCGGGTCTGGGAGAGTGCGGGCGCGTGGCGGTCAGTGAGGGTCACCAGCCAACCTTGCGGCATGGCGACGGACGGAACGAGTGGCCAGAAGGACATGATGTGCAAGAATCTGGCCATGACCGCGCCAGCCGGCCCACACCGAGTTGCCGTCCTCGCCCTCGAGGGCGTCGTCGCCTTCGAGCTCGGCCTGCCGCACCGCTTCTTCAGCGCCGGCGCGCTCGACCCCGGGTGGCCCGGCCCGCTCACGGGCGCGCCCGCGCCCTACGACGTGGCCATGTGCACGCTCGACGACGGTCCCGTGACGACGTCCGCGGGGTATGCCGCCCTGCCGACGCACCCGAACAGCGTGCTCGCCGAGGCGGACACCATCGTCGTGCCCGGCATCACGAACAGCCCCATCGTCTCCTCGGGCGAGCTGCCGCCAGGGCTCGTCGAGCTCGCGGGCACGGCCCGGCCAGGCGCACGGTGGCTCTCGATCTGCACCGGGGCGTTCGTCCTCGCGGGCCTCGGGATGCTCGACGGTCGTGAGGCCACGACCCACTGGGTGTACGAGGAGCAGTTCCGGCGCTGGCACCCGCAGGTGCGGCTCACGCCCGACGTGCTCTACGTCGACCACGGCGACGTGCTCACCTCAGCCGGCAACGCCGCGGGGATCGACCTGCTGTTGCACGTGCTGCGCTGCGACCTCGGCACAGAGGCCGCGAACCGCGTCGCACGAGGTGCCGTGGTCGCTCCCTGGCGGGCCGGTGGCCAGGCCCAGTTCATCGAGCGTCCAGTGCCCGGTGAGTCCGACGCCGGAACCGGCCCGACTCGCGCCTGGGTGCTCCAGCACCTCGCCGAGCCCGTCGGGCTTGCCGACCTGGCCCGGCACGCGGGCATGAGCGTGCGAACCTTCACCCGACGGTTCCGTGAGGAGACCGGCGAGACGGCGGGGACGTGGCTGGTGCGCGCCCGTGTCGACTGGGCCCGGCACCTGCTGGAAACGACGGACCTGCCGGTCGACCGGGTCGCGACCGACGCTGGGTTCGGCACGACGGCGTCGCTGCGCCAGCACCTCGGCGCTGCGGTCGGCCTGTCCCCGCTGGCCTACCGCCGCACCTACCGTGCGGAGCCGGCCTGACGGCATACGCGGGTTGACCGGCATACGCAGGTTGGCAGCGTCCGGGGCCGCCTCAGGCCGTGGAAGCGGCCAGCTGGCCGCAGGCCCCGTCGATGTCCTGCCCCCGCGTGTCGCGGATCGTCGTCGAGACGCCGTGAGCGCGGAGGCGCTCGACGAAGTTCTGCTCGACGCCATGGCGGCTGGCCGTCCACTTGGACCCCGGAGTCGGGTTGAGCGGGATCGGGTTGACGTGGACCCAGCCGCGGCCCCGGGCGTTGAGCTTCTCGCCGAGCAGGTCGGCACGCCAGCCGTGGTCGTTGATGTCGCGGATGAGGGCGTACTCGATGGACACGCGGCGACCGGTCGCCTGGTAGTAGCGGTACGCCGCGTCGAGCGCCTCGTCGACCTTCCAGCGGGTGTTGATCGGGACCAGCTCGTCCCGCAGCTCGTCGTCCGGGGCGTGCAGTGACAGGGCCAGCGTGACCGGGATGCCTTCTGCCGCGAGCTTGTCGATGCCAGGCACCAGCCCGACCGTCGACATCGTGATTCCGCGCGCCGACATGCCGAGACCGTCAGGGGCGGGGTCGGTGAGGCGCCGGATCGAGCCGATGGCGGCCTTGTAGTTCGCCAGCGCCTCGCCCATCCCCATGAACACGACGTTGCTGACCCGTAGCGGGTGCTCGCGATCCTCGTCTCCACCACCCGCGAGCTCACCGCGCCGCAGCGCACGCGCCGCCCACACGACCTGCTCCACGATCTCGGCTGTGGACATGTTGCGGGTCAGACCCGCCTGCCCGGTCGCGCAGAACGGGCAGTTCATGCCGCACCCGGCCTGGCTCGAGATGCAGATCGTCACCCGGTTCGGGTAGCGCATGAGCACCGACTCGACGATCGCACCGTCGTGCAGGCGCCAGGCGTACTTCATCGTCTGGCCGTCGTCGGCCTGGCGCCGCACGATCGGCGTGAGCAGCGTCGGGAGGAGGTCCGCGACGAGCTCGGCGCGCACTGCCTTGGGCAGGTCGGTCATCTGCTCGGGGTCGTCGACGAGCCGTTCGAAGTAGTGCGTCGACAGCTGTTTGGCGCGGAACCCCTGGTGGCCCAGCGACTGCACCGCTTCCTTGCGCTCGGCCGGCGAGAAGTCGGCGAGGTGACGGGGTGGCTTGCCGCGGCGCGGCGCGCGGAACGTCAGCTCACCCGGCTCGGGGCGCGTTGTCGTCGGCTCGGGCAGCGGCACGGAGGTCTCAGTCATGGCCGGCCCATTGTCTCAGCCCCGTCAAAACGACGCCCATCGCCGCCCCCACCCGTGGTCGAGTGGGCGCCCCGTCCCAGCCGCACCAGCCGAATGCCGCCCCCACCCCGGTCGAGTGGGCGCTCCGTCCCACCCGCCCCAGTGACACCTGTGACACTTGTGACGGATGGGACAGAGCGCCCACTCGACGTGGGCGGAGGGCCGGGACTGAGCGCCCACTCGACGTGGGCGGAGGGCTGGGACTGAGCGCCCACTCGACGTGCGCGGAGGGCTGGGACTGAGCGCCCACTCGACGTGGGCGGAGGGCCGGGGCAGCTCAGGTCGGTTGGGCGGCGAGGAGGGTCAGCACCGCCCACACGATCGGTACGACGACGACGAGCGAGTCCAGGCGGTCCATGATGCCGCCGTGCCCCGGAAGGATGTTGGACATGTCCTTGATGCCGAGGTCCCGCTTGATGAGCGACTCCATGAGGTCACCGATGGTCGCAGCGATGGCCACGCCCACGCCGAGGAGGATCCCGATCCACCACGGATGACCGAGGAAGAAGTGCACGGTGGTCGACCCGCCGATGATGCACAGCAGCACCGAGCCTCCGAAGCCCTCCCACGACTTCTTCGGGCTGATCGTCGGTGCCATCGGGTGCTTCCCGAAGAGCACGCCGGCGGCATACCCACCCACGTCGCTGCAGACGGTCGTGATGAGGAAGACGAACATCCGCCCGACACCGTCCTGGGCCGAGAGCAGCAGCGCGGCGAAGCCCACCAGGAAGGTCGGGTAGGTCGAGACGAAGACGCCGGCAAGGACGTCGCGACCGGCGCCGTCGAGGCGGCCGGTGCCTCGCCACAGCACCACGGCGAGGCAGGTGAGCGCCCATGCGACGGTGAGCGCTTCCGGGCCGTGCACGTAGGCCGCCCACATCATCCCCACGGCGCCGGCGAGCGCCGGCACGAGCGGCGCCAGCACGCCCGCGTGGCGCAGCGCGGCCCGCATCTCCCAGATGCCGACCCCCACCGCGAGGGTGATGACGACGAGGAACGACTCCTTGTTGATGAGCAGCGAGGCGATGATGACGATGCCGAGCCCGACCCCGACGCCGATCGCGGCGGGCAGGTTGCGGCCGGCGCGGCTCGGTTTCTTCTCGAGGACCTTCTCGGGCGGCAGACCCGCGACGTCGTCGAGCGTCGGGTCGTACGGCACGGGCTGCAGGACGCCCTCGCCCGGGGCGTCGGGCTGCTCGTCGGTGGGTTCCCCTGCGGCCGCCGCGTCGCGGCGCTCCGACGGGGAGTCAGTCGTCATCATCAGGTGGAGCAGCGAGGTCACACCTCGAGCAGCTCAGCCTCCTTGGCCTTGACGAGGGACTCGACGAGGTCGGTGTGCTTCTTCGTCAGGGTGTCGAGCTCCTTCTCCGCACGAGTGCCGTCATCCTCGCCGACCTCGCCGTCCTTCACGAGACGGTCGAAGTCGGTCTTGGCCTTGCGGCGGATGTTGCGCACCGAGACGCGGGCCTCCTCGGCCTTGTGGTGGGCGAGCTTGATGTACTCGCGGCGGCGCTCCTCGGTCAGCTCCGGCATGATGCAGCGGATGGTGTTGCCGTCGCTGCTCGGGTTGACCCCGAGATCCGAGTCGCGGATCGCCTTCTCGATGCCGTGCAGAGCCGTCTTGTCGAAGGGGATGACGAGGATCGTGCGCGGGTCGGGGTTCTGGAACGAGGCGAGAGTCTGGAGCGGGGTGGGGGCGCCGTAGTAGTCGACCAGGAGCTTGTTGAACAGGCCCGGGTTGGCGCGGCCGGTGCGGATGCCCGCGAAGTCCTCCTTGAGGACGTCGATGGCCTTGTCCATCTTCTCCTCGGCCTCGAACATCGTCTCATCGATCATGGCTGTCTGGCTTCCTCGTCCCTTGGTGCGGGTGGTGCTGCGAGTGGTGCTGCGAGTGGTGTGGCGGGTAGTGCGGCGGGTGGTGCGGCGCGGTCAGGCGTTCGTGACCAGCGTGCCGATCTTCTCACCGAGCAGCGCGCGTGTGATGTTTCCCGCGCCTTCCATGCCGAAGACGATCATCGGGAGCTTGTTCTCCATGCACAGGCTGAACGCGGCGGCATCGACCACACGGAGCCCCGCCGCCAAGGCGTCGCCGAAGGTCACGGTGTCGAGCTTCTTGGCCTCGGGGTTGGTGCGCGGATCCGCGTCGTAGACGCCGTCGACGCCGTTCTTGGCGATGAGGACGGCGTCGCACTTGATCTCCAGGGCGCGCTGGGCGCTGACCGTGTCGGTCGAGAAGAACGGCATACCCGCGCCGGCGCCGAAGATCACGACGCGCCCCTTCTCGAGATGGCGGATCGCGCGGCGCGGGATGTACGGCTCGGCGACCTGCTGCATCGCGATCGCCGACTGCACACGCGTCTCGATGCCTTCCTTCTCGAGGAAGTCCTGCAGGGCAAGGCAGTTCATGACGGTGCCGAGCATGCCCATGTAGTCGGCGCGCGTGCGGTCCATCCCCCGCTGCTGCAGCTCGGCGCCGCGGAAGAAGTTGCCGCCGCCGATGACGACGGACACCTGGACGCCCTGGCGGACGGCCTCCGCGATCTGCTTGGCGATGCCGGCCACGACAGCGGGGTCGAGACCGATCCGGCCACCGCCGAACACCTCACCGGAGAGCTTGAGCAGAACCCGGTGAAATGGGGTGGTCTGGGCGTCGGTCATGGCGCGGGCCTCCTCGTGGGCAGCGGTCCAGCGGGTCGGTCGATCTTTCCACATCCGGCCCGCAGGGACCGCATCGAGTGCGGCGCCCGAGGCCGGGCCCGGACGAGGTCAGTCGTCGAGCGCCTTCTGGAGCACGGCGGGGAGCGCATCGGCGAGCCGCGCGTAGTCCTCTTCGTCGTTGTAGGGGGCAGCGGCCAGCCGCAGGTGCCCTCGACCCCCGAAGGCAACGGGCGGCACGACGATCCCGGCGGCATACAGGCGCTGCCAGAGGGCATCGGCCGCGTCGGTCGTCGTGGCGACGCCGTCGGGGAGGACGACGAGCTCCATGCACGGCGCCGTGGGTATGCCGCCGCGCGGGCTCTGCGTCCCTAGCGCGGTGCGCACGTGCTCGGCGCCGCGGCGGAGCAGGTCGGCGCTTCGGGCGACCTGGTCCCAGCCGCCCAGACGGTGCCAGAAGTCGATGCCGTCGGGGACGGCCAGCCACGCCGAGTGGTCGACGGTGCCCTGGAGGTCGAAGGATGCGGGGAACGGCTCGCCGTGGCTCCACGACGTGACGCGCGGCCGCACCGTGTCACGGTGACGTGGCGCCACCCACAGTGCTGCGGCGGACCGTGGCGAGAAGGCCCACTTGTGCAGGTTGCCGACCCAGAAGTCGACCCCGAGGGACTCGACATCGACACCGGGCAGGGCGCCGGGGACGTGCGCCGCATCGACGAGCACAGGTGTCCCGGGGGATGCCGCCGCTGTCGCGGCGGCGACCTCCACCACGGGTAGCACGAGCGCGGTCGGCGAGGTGATCTGGTCGACGATGACGGGGCGCGTCGCCGGTGTCGTGGCGCTTCTGAAGGCGGCGACGACCTGCTCGTTGGTCGCGTCGGTGCCGAACTCGGCGACGGCGACGCGGGCGCCGCGCGCCTCGACCGCCATCGCGGCAGTCGGGTAGCCATGGTTGCTGACGATGACCTCGTCGCCCGGCCCGATGGCCAGCGCATCGAGCACGACCGCCACGCCCTCGCTTACGTTACGGACCATCGCGACCGAGTCCGCTTGCAGCGCAAGGAACTTCGCCGCATCCTCGCGAGCCGCGGCCAGCTGCGCCGGAAGCTCGTCGCGGAAGGCTCGCATGGGCGCCCGCTCGACGGCCGCACGGGCCCGGTCCTGTGCCTCACGCACCGCCCGCGGCACGGCGCCGAACGCCCCGTGGTTGAGGTGGGTCAGGTCGGGGTCGAGCTCGAAGAGGCGGGTGATGTCATGGCGCACCCGTCGATCCTGCCTCAGTGGGAGATGTCGGTGGCCAGGAGGGTCTGGCAGGCGAGACTGTCCTGGCCGGCCAGCGGCGCAGGACCGAGGGCGGCGGCGCGGGCCCGTCCGAGGTTCCACGACAGGACGTCGGGTGGCAGGGGCAGGTCGCTCGCAGACACGATGCACGCCGCGATGGGTCGGGGCAGTCCCTCGACGATCGTCGGCGCCGCGTCCGCACCGAGGGTCGCCAGGTATGCCGCGTCGAGCTGTCCAGTGGCCGTGTACCGGTCGATGTTGCGCTGCGCCACCCATGCCTCCGGATTGGCCAGGCCGGTACCGAGGACGAAGACCGCGGCCGATAGCAGCGCCGCACGGGGGAGCCACCAGCCTTCGAGGCGGATGCCGGCGACCATGACGAGCACGACGAGCAGGCCGAGCCACAGCTCGACACCGTCGACGAGCACGCGCAGGACCGTGAATCCATACGCCTGCTGGTAGAGGTCCATCCGATGCAACGCCGAGGCGACGACCACGAGCGTGAGGGCGCACAGGATCCCGACCGCGACCCGGAGGACGAGGCGCTCGCGGGCCGTGGCCCGGGGAGCCTTGCGCACGGTGACGGCCACGGTCAGCAGGGTCAGGATCGTCGCGACGGTGAGCTGGCCGAAGCCCTGGTGGACGTACTCGGCATACGTGAGGCCGGTCGTGCGCTGGATGTAGTCGTGCCCACCGAAGAGCGCGGCCGCCTGGGCGACCACGAAGGCAGCGAACAGCGCCACGACGAGCCCGACCGGCACCACCCACTCCCAGATGCGTGACACGGGCCGGGCCTCAGGCAGACGGAGACGCTCGACGCGTGGAGGGTTGAGAGCGAGGTAGCAGGCGGCCAGCACGGACCCACCGATGACGAAGCCGACGAACGTCCGCATGATCAGGCTGTCCCACGCGAAGTCGGGAACGAGCGCGCTGGCCCACGAGCCGAAGATCGCGTCGCCCGACGCGAACAGACCGCCGAAGACGACCAGCGCGACGATGGAGATCGCCGCCGTGCGCACGACGGGCCACAGGACCGACCTGCTGCTCGTCGCCGAGATGGTGCGGCCGAGCAGGGGAAGGCCGCGTACGGCCGCGAGCGGCCAGGAGACGAGGCTGCCGAGCATCGACACCAGGGCCTTTGCATCGGTCAGGGCGACAGCTGTCAGCACGATCCCCACTGCGATGGCGAGCATGGTGAGCCACTCCGCCGCCCGGAGGACGACGAGGCTCGCGAGGCCCACACCCACGACGGTCGTGACCGTCGCCCAGCGGGTGCGCCGGTGGATCGAGGTCCGCCAAACGAGTGTGCCACCGGCGAGCAGCACGAGCAGCAGGGCCACCCCGTTCTGGTGGAAGGGAAGGATCGCGCCGGCAAGGACGCCGACTCCGAGCGCGCCGACCAGCAGGGCTACCTGCGGCGACAGACCAGCCTCGGGCCACAGGTCGCCGAAGACCGAGTCGAGGAAGGGCCGCGGGGCGGCAACCGGATGCCCCGGAGGCGCGGTGGCGCCCGAAGGGGTGCTCGACGGGGTGCTCGACGGGGTGCTCGACGGGGTGCTCGACGGGGCGCTTGCCGGGTGGCTCGTCGGTGGGTCGGCTTTCGGGTTCGCGGGCGGTCCGACGGGCACGCTGGCGGTCACAGTGGTCTCCTGGGTCGCGGTCGACGTGAGTGGTGAGACGGGCGATGGTTCCTGAGGGAGCACGGCGCGAAGGCGTGCCCCCGACTGGCCTGGGGCGCAAGGGACTACGGCGATCGACCCGCCGTGCAGGTCGCACACCCAGCTCGCGATGGCCAGGCCGATGCCGCTGCCGCCGACGGAGTCGTCCCCCGACCCGAACCGGTCGAAGACACGCTCGGCGCGCTCGGGCGGGATGCCTGGACCCTCGTCGGCCACCTCGAGCCACCAGCGGTCCGGCCCGTCGACGCCAGTCGACACCGTTACGGTGCCACCGGGCGGGCTGTGCCGGTCGGCGTTGTCGAGCAGGTTCGCGAGCAGCTGGGCGAGCCGGGCCGCGTCGGCGGAGACGACGAGGTCGGGTGGCTCGACGCGGGTGACGTGCTCGATGCCACGGCGTGAGACGCCTGCCTCCGCGACGGCCCGCTCGAGCAGGTCTGCGACGCGGACCTCCGCAAGCGCCAGCGGCGTCCGGCCGCCGTCGACGGCACTCAGGTCGAGCAGGTCGCCGACGAGTCCGCCCAGACGCTCCGCTTGGGCCAGCGCCGTGCGCAGCACGTCGTCGTCCGGACCAACCACGCCGTCGACGAGGTTCTCCAGCAGCGCCTGCTGCGCCGCCAACGGGGTCCGCAGCTCGTGTGACACGGTCGCCACGAGCTGCCGCCGCTGCTGGTCGGCCGTCGCCAGGTCGGACGCCATCGTGTTGAAGGCGTGCGCCAGCTGTCCCACCTCGTCGGCCGAGGTGGCCGTGACCCGACGGGAGTAGTCCCCCGTGGCCATCCGCTCTGCGGCGTCGGTCATCTCGCGCAGCGGAGACGTCATGCCGCGCGCGAGCCACTGCGTCACGCCGAGGGCCGCGGCGACGGTCACCGGCACCGTGAGCCAGGCGGGGACACCGGCGCGATCGCCGATCTCCGCGACGAACGCGGCTGCGATCACACTCGCCCCGACGAGCAGGCCAAGCTTGGCCTTGATCGACCTGATGCCGTCAAGGGGTCGCTGCGGGTTGACCAGGCCGGGACGCATCTGGCGCACCGGGCTCACTGGTCTGCTGCCGCGGGGCCGGGGGGCTCGAGCGCGTAGCCGATGCCGTGCACGGTGCGGACCCGGTCGGCGCCGATCTTGGCGCGCAGCGACTTGACGTGGCTGTCGAGCGTTCGCGTGCCGGTCGCGTCGGCCCAGCCCCACACCTCACGCATCAGGTCGTCGCGCTCGCGGACCACGCCGGGCTCGGCTGCGAGGGCCAGAAGCAGGTCGAACTCGAGCGGCGTCAGGTGGACCTCGGCCCCGTCGACTGAGACCCGTCGCGTGCCGCGGTCGACCCGCAGCTGCCCCAGCGCGAGCACCGGTGGCTGCTCGGCGGCCAGGGCCCGCGCCCGCTCGACGCGGCGCAGCAGGGCCCGGATGCGGGCCACCACCTCGCGCATGCGGAACGGCTTGGTGACATAGTCGTCCGCGCCCACCCCGAGCCCGACGAGCAGGTCGGTCTCGTCCGCTCGCGCGGTCAGCATGAGGACCGGCACCGGTCGCTCGGCCTGGATGCGTCGGCACACCTCCAGCCCGTCGAATCCGGGGAGCATCAGGTCGAGAACCACCAGGTCCGGACGGTGATCCAGGTGGGCGGCCACGGCGCCGGGCCCGTCGTAGGCCTGAACGACCCGGAAACCTTCTGCGACAAGGCGATCGGTCACCGCCTCGTTGATCGTGGCGTCGTCCTCGACGACGAGCAGGGTGGCCTCGACGTTGGCAGGCGGCGGCGTCTCGGGGGTCCCTTCAGGCATGGTCCGAGCGTAGGAGTGCCCGGGTGGGCGTCGCGCGCGCGACGTGTGGAGATTGTGTGAATGCGGCCGGCTCATGGACGAGCCGGCCCTCCCGACAGGTATGCCGCCCGCCTGGGTCAGGCGGGCGGCATACCGGGACGTGCTGCGTGGGTCGCTCAGGACCTCACTGGCCGACGCGGAAGCGCGCGAAGGACTGCGCCGTGGCGCCGGCCTCCTCGAGCACCTTGCCGACCGACTTCTTGGCGTCCTTGGCGAACGGCTGCTCGAGCAGCACGTTGTCCTTGAAGTAGCCGTTGACGCGCCCCTCGACGATCTTCGGGAGTGCAGCCTCGGGCTTGCCCTCCTCGCGCGCGGTCGCCTCGGCGATGCGACGCTCGTTCTCGACCGTCTCGGCCGCGACCTCGTCGCGGGTCAGGACGGTCGGGCTGAACGCGGCGACGTGCATCGCGACGTCACGACGGACCTGGTCGTCGCCGCCCTCGATCGCCACGAGGACGCCGATCTGCGCGGGCAGGTCGGGGCTCGTCTTGTGGAGGTACGCGGAGACGTTGGCGCCCTCGACGCGGGCGACGCGCTTGATCTCGATCTTCTCGCCGATCGTCGCGTTCGCGTCGTCGAGCAGCTCCTGGACGGTCTTGCCGTCGGGCGTCGTGCTGGCGAGCAGCTCCTCGGCCGAGGTGGCCTTGGAGGCGATCGCCTGCTCGAGGACCTGGTCGGCCAGGGCGATGAACTTCTCACCCTTGGCGACGAAGTCGGTCTCGCAGAGGACCTCGACGAGCGTGCCGTAGCCGTCCTGTGCCTTGGCAGCCACGAGGCCGTTCGAGGTCGTGCGACCCTCACGCTTCGTGACTCCCTTGAGGCCCTTGACGCGAAGGATCTCGACGGCCTTGCCGCGGTCGCCCGCGGCCTCGTCGAGCGCCTTCTTGACGTCCATCATGCCCGCGCCGGTCTGCTCGCGAAGCGCCTTGATGTCAGCGGCGGTGTAGTTCGCCATGCTCTGTTTCGCTCTTTTCGTCAGTGAGTTTCGTGCGGAGTTCGACTGTGGCCGAAGGACGCTCAGGCCTGCTCAGCCGTCTCGGCCGTCTCGGCCGTCTCGGCCGCGATGGCCGAAGGCTCGAGCGGGGCCTGCTCGGAGGCGTCGGCCTCGAGCGCCTCGGCGGCCTCGGACGTGGCCGGTGCGACCTCGGAGACCGCAGCCTCGGCGTAGAGCTCGCGCTCCCACTCCGCCAGGGGCTCCTCGGTGCTCGTCGCCTCGCCGGTGCGGCCGGTCGAGCGCTGCACGAGGCCATCGGCGACGGCGTCGGCGACGACCCGCGTCAGCAGTGTGACGGAGCGGATCGCGTCGTCGTTGCCCGGGATCTTGTAGTCGACCTCGTCGGGGTCGCAGTTGGTGTCGAGGATCGCGATGACCGGCAGGCCGAGCTTGCGGGCCTCGTCGACGGCCAGGTGCTCCTTCTTGGTGTCGACGACCCACACGGCCGAGGGGACCTTGGCCATGGTGCGGATGCCGCCGAGGGTCTTCTCGAGCTTGTCCTTCTCACGCTTGAGGACGAGGAGCTCCTTCTTGGTGCGGCCCGAGCCGGCCACGTCGTCGAAGTTGATCTCCTCGAGCTCCTTGAGGCGCGTGAGGCGCTTGGAGACCGTCTGGAAGTTGGTGAGCATGCCACCGAGCCAGCGGTGGTTGACATACGGCATGCCGACGCGCGTCGCCTGCTCGGCGATCGGCTCCTGGGCCTGCTTCTTGGTGCCGACGAAGAGGATCGTGCCGCCGTGGGCCACGGTCTCCTTGACGAAGTCGTACGCGTTGTTGATGTACGTCAGCGACTGCTGCAGGTCGATGATGTAGATGCCATTGCGCTCCGTCATGATGAAGCGCTTCATCTTGGGGTTCCAGCGACGGGTCTGGTGCCCGAAGTGGACGCCGCTCTCGAGGAGCTGGCGCATGGTGACGACGGCCATGCCGTGTTCTCCCTTGTTTCGTTGTCGACAGTTGGTCGGCGGCGTGAAGCGAACGGTCGTGCCCCGAGGGACACAGCCGGACGGCATACGCCGCACTCCTGGCGCCTGCCCGCACCCCGCCCGACCCTGCTCACTGGAGCGGGACGGGACTGCCGTGGTGCGGCCCGGGCCGTGTGGCCCGGCAGAAGACGCGCGAATTTGGCCCCGTGCGCCGGAGCACACGTGACCGCCCTCCATGGTACGGCCTGACCCGCGATGTGGAGAAATCGAGTGGACCCGCCAGAATGACTCGCATGGCGCACTGGCTCGGGACGATCCCGGCATTCGTCGTCCTCTCGCTCGTGCTCTTCGTGCCCGGCTGGCTCGTGGTGCGGGCGCTCGGCGCGCGCGGTCTGGAGGCTCTGGCCGTCTCCCCCGCCGTCACGGTCGGGATGGTGGCCGCGTCCGCGACGGTCGCCCAGCGTGTCGGCGTCCGCTGGGGACTGGTGCCGCTGATCGTGGTCACCGCGGTGTGCGTCGGCGTCGCCTGGCTCGTCGTGCGGCTGCTCGGCCACCACGACCCGCACCTGACGCCGTCGCGCCGCTTCCTCGGCCGTCCGCGCCCGGACGTTGCGATCGCCGTGGCGCTCGGCGCGGTCATCGCGCTCGCGTTCATCGTGCCCTCGATGGGCCGCCCCGACGAGCTCGTCGACAGCCCCGACGCGGTCTACCACCTCAACCGCATCGCCCTGTTCCTCAACACCGGCAACTTCTCGATCGCCAACCCGACCTTCTACCCCAACGGTTTCCACGCCTGGGTCGCGACAAGCCTCATACCCGGCGTCGCCGACGTGCTGCCCGGCACCAATGTCGCCACGCTCGTGCTTGCCGTGCTGGTCTGGCCGATCGGCTGCGTGGCGCTCGTGCGCCACGCGCTCGGCAGCAAGCCGCTCGTGACGTATGCGGCCGGGCTGGCTTCTGCGGCGTTCATCTCCTTCCCGACGATCCTGCTCGGGTGGGGCGTCCTTTGGCCCAACCTCATGGCCACCGCGCTGACCCCGGGGGCCTTGGCCCTGATGCTGCAGGCGGCCCGCTCGCGCAGCGTCGGCCAATGGCTCGGCTTCGCGGCCGCGATGCCGGGTCTCGCGCTCATCCAGCCCAACGCCCTCGTGGCGCTCGTGCTCTTCGCGCTCGTGTGGTTCGTCGCGGCGCGGTTCCGAGCCGGGCTGCTGGGGCACCTGCCGTGGTGGAAGGTCGGCCGGGACCTCGCCGTGGTCGGGGTGGTCTGCGTCATCGGCCTGGTCATCGCACCCGTGGTGTCAGACCGTCTCGCCTCGACCCAGTCGTACGCCTGGAACAACCGCATCCCGATCTGGGACGCGCTCGTCGAGGTCGTCGGCGGCAGGCTGCAGATCCCGGTCGTGCTTTGGGGCCTGCTGGCCCTGATCGCCCTCGGCATCGGCTGGATCGTGATGCGCGCCAGGGCCGCCATCCCGGTGGTCGCCATGTGGGGTGCCGTCGTCGTGCTCTATGTCATGGCTGCCTCGTCCACGGCGTCGTGGACCGCGCTCATCACGGGCTACTGGTACAACGACAAGGTCCGGCTGGCCGCGCTCGCCGCCGTGCCGGGTGTCGTGCTCGTCGCAGCGTCGGCACCTGCCATCCGCGCCCTGCTGTGTCGCGTGTCCTGGATCTCCAGGCGCCCGGTCGCGTCCTCGGTCGCGGCCCTCGCGGTCATCCCTCTGGTCACCGTCGTCGCGAACGCCTCGACCCGGGTCGACTTCCTCACCGAGTTCTACCAGCCGAGCGACCCGAAGAAGGTCATCCTGTCGTTCGAGGCTCAGGACTCGCTGCGGCAGCTCGCCGCCCTCATCCCGCCCGGGCAGGGCGTGGTGGGTCGCCCCGAGAACGGGTCGCCCTTGATGTACGCCCTCTTCGGCACGAACACCCTCTACCGATCCATCCCGATCCCGGCGACCGGTGACGAGATCCTCATCGGCACCGGCTTCGACGAGATGGAGCAGCGGCCCGAGGTCTGCCAGGCCATGGCACGGCACGACATCCGCTGGGCCATCGACTCCCCGCACGTCTACTGGCTCGACCGGCCCGAGCGCAGCTCCGGTCTGAAGGACCTCGACCAGGTCAGCGGCGTCGAGAAGGTCCAGACCGTCGGCGACTACACCCTGTACCGCGTCACCGGCTGCCCGGAAACCACGCCCTGACCCGATACCCCCACGTCGACTGATGGCCGGCCTCCGGGGCCCTCAGCACTCTGGACCCTCGGGTCCAGCCGGCGCGGCTACGCTCGCCCCATGTCACCCGGCATCCCGACGTCCCCGGTCATGGCCTTCGGCACGACGATCTTCGCCGAGATGTCGGCCCTCGCGACGGCCACCGGGAGCATCAACCTCGGGCAGGGGTTTCCCGACACCGACGGTCCTCCCGAGATGCTCGCCGCTGCCAAGGCGGCGATCGACGGGGGCCGCAACCAGTACCCGCCGGGGCCTGGCGTCCCCGAGCTGCTCGAGGCGATCTCGAGGCACCAGTCACGTTTCTACGGCATCACCGTCGACCCCGCCTCGCAGGTGCTCGTGACCGTCGGCGCGACGGAGGCGATCGCGTCGGTGGTGCTGGCGCTCTGCGAGCCGGGCGACGAGGTGGTCACCTTCGAGCCCTACTACGACTCGTATGCCGCGACCATCGCGCTCGCTCGCGCCAACCGACGGACGTCGGTGCTGAGGTTTCCCGACTTCGCGGTCGACGAGGAGTCGCTGCGGGCGGCGTTCTCGCCACGGACCCGCCTGGTCCTGTTGAACTCGCCGCACAACCCGACAGGCAAGGTGTTCAGCCGGGCTGAGCTGGAGCTCATCGCCTCCCTGGCCCGTGAGCACGACGCATGGGTCGTGACGGACGAGGTCTACGAACACCTGGTCTTCGACGGGGTCGAGCACGTGCCGATGGCGACCCTGCCGGAAATGTTCGACCGCACGATCACCATCTCCTCGGCCGGCAAGACGTTCTCGGCCACCGGCTGGAAGGTCGGCTGGCTGTCGGGGCCCGCGGAGGCCGTCGCGGCCGCCCGCACGGTCAAGCAGTTCCTCACGTACGTCGGCTCCGGGCCGTTCCAGCCCGCCGTCGCGCTCGCGCTCGGGCTGGGCGACGAGGTGTATGCCGGCCTGCGCGACTCGCTCCAGGCCAAGCGCGACCTGCTGTGCTCTGCGCTGGACGAGCTCGGTCTCACCGTGTCCCGGCCAGGAGGGACGTACTTCGTCATCGCGGATGCGGCTCCGCTGGGTGCGGTCGACGGGCTGGAGTTCGCGCGGCGCCTGCCCGAGATCGCAGGAGTCGTCGGTGTCCCGGTCTCCGTCTTCCACGACGACAAGGACGCGGCGCGCACGCTGATCCGCTTCGCGTTCTGCAAGAAGGACGAGGTGCTCGTCGAGGCCGCAAGCCGGCTCGCCAGGGCCGGCCACCAGAGCTCCTGAGGGCGAGCGTCGGGCTTTCCACAAGGGCGGACGCCACGACGCAGTTGTCCACAGTGGCCGGTGGCTGGGCCTACTTGTCCCAGAGGCAGATTCATCCTTGGTCCATGATGTTCACGGATGCACTTGCCGGCCTGGTCGCCCTCGTGACCTCTGTTGCGACCTCGACTGCGGCACCGGCCGCGGGAGCGACCCTGGGGCCGAGCGGTGGGTCCGTCGCGGGATCGGTCGCGGGATCGGTCGCGGGACCGGTCGCGGGACCGGTCCCGGGGCCGGTCCCGGGGCCAACCGGGCAGCGGGCCGCCCCGATGCGCGGGTGGATGTGGCCGCTCGAGCCACGGCCCGAAGTGGTGCGTCCGTTCGACCCGCCAGGGGAACCGTGGGGCAGCGGGCATCGCGGCGTCGACCTTCGCGCCGAGGTCGGCCTTGCCGTCCGGTCCCCTGCTGACGGAACGGTCGCCTTCGCCGGCACCCTCGCGGGCCGAGGCGTGGTCGTGGTGAGCCACGACGGCGGGCTGCGCAGCACGTTCGAGCCGGTCGAGGACGGCCCACCGGTCGGCACGCACGTCGTCGCGGGCGCGACGGTCGGACGCGTGTCAGGCCAGCCCGGTCATTGCGTGCCGGTGACCTGCCTGCACTGGGGCGTGCTGCGCGGCAGCATCTATCTCGATCCCCTGTCCCGGCTGCGCCAGACGCCCGTCGTCCTGCTGCCCCTGCCCTGATCGCGTGCGGATCGGACCACCCGTGGACGGTTCCGCCCGCCCGGCGCGTGTCGACCCCGGAGCGCGCCCCATGGTCAGGCTCGTGGGTGCGCCTGCTCGTAGCTCCGGCGGAGCCGGTCGACTGAGACGTGCGTGTAGATCTGTGTCGTGGCCAAGCTCGCGTGACCGAGGATCTCCTGAACCATGCGCAGGTCGGCCCCGCCCTCGAGCAGGTGGGTTGCGGTGCTGTGCCGCAGTCCGTGTGGCCCGAGATCGGGCGCGTCCGGCAGGTGCGAGAGCAGCTCGTGGACCGCGGACCGCACCTGCCGCGCATCCACTCGGCGACCTCGCCGACCGAGGAAGAGTGCCGCGCCCGACCGTTCGTTGACGAGCCGGGGTCGCGTGGCGAGCCAGTCGGAGATCGCCGTCGCCGCGGGGACGCCGAACGGCACCATCCGTTCCTTCGCCCCCTTGCCCATGACCCGGACGACGTTCTGCGCCAGATCGACGTCATCGACATCGAGCGCAGAAAGCTCACCGACGCGGATCCCGGACGCATAGAGCAGCTCGAGAACCGCCTTGTCGCGCACGTGGATCGGGTCGGCGTCGTCAGCGCGGACCGCGGCCAGATCGAGCAGGTCGCTTGCCTCCCCTTGCTTGAGGACACCCGGCAGGCCTGCTCGTCGCTTCGGGGCGACCAGGCGGATCGAGGGATCGACCGGGATCCGGCCCGTGTGCTCGGCCCACTTCAGAAACGTCCGCGCGGCCGCAGCGCGGCGGGCGATGGTGGCGCGCGCCGCGCCGGCATCTGCCTGGTTGCCGAGCCAGGCCCGGAGGTCTCCGATCCTGAGGTCCGCGACCTGCGTGATCCCACGCGATGCCGCGAACGACACGAGATGACGGACGTCGCCGAGATACGCCCGGCGCGTGTGCACCGACCGGCCCCGCTCCGCACCGAGGTGCCTGGAGAAGTCGTGAAGCAGCTCTACGTGCTGCTCGAGCTCCGCGTGCTGATCGAGCACCGCGTCAGCGCCCGGCGTGCTGGCGATGTCCTCGCCGCCCCTGGCCTCCCAGCCCGCGACTGCCCCGCCGGCCGCCAGGCCGGAGCGGGCGCGAGTCACATCAGTCACTCCCGCACCATGACAAACCGACACGCCCAACGCAAGCACCCCCAGCGCCTCCGATGCCCGACGGCGCCCAAGAACGCCCCGTCAACGGCCTCAGAGGTCCGAGCTGGGTCGTGGCCTAGGTATCGGCCAACGCCTCGAGGTTGAGTCGGCTGCGGCCCAGGAGCCAGCCGACTGTGACAGTCAGCGCGGGCGCGGCGGTGGCCTGGACGACCAAGGGCGTCCACAGCGACAGGTCACGCGCCTGCCCGGCGCCCCAGACGGCGAGGAATGCGATGCCGGATGCCGCGACGGCTGGCACCCCGGCCGCCACCGCGATCGCGACCGGCAGGGTGGCCTGCACCGCGGCTGCGGATCGGGTGACCCGGGATGGGATGCCCATGGCGCGTTGTGCCACCAGGGTGCGCTCGGCGGCCCACCGGGCTTCGGTCATCGAGAAGACGAACATGAGAAGACAGAGCAGGTACGCCAGCGTGAGCGCGGCGCGCAGCACGGCGGTCTGCGACCGGTAGCGGTCCAACGACTCCGGGTCCTTGGTGTTGTGCGCCACCAGCGCGTCCGGTGCGTCGGCGCGGAGACGTGCCTGCAGGTCGTCCGCCTGGCCGGCGGGGACGGTGACGCTGATGAACGGGTTTGGTTCGTGCATCGCCCATGGCGCGAGGGCGGGCGGCATGAGCAGGCTGTCGAGTCCCATCCCGCCGGTGCTCGCCCTCGGGGCGATGAGGGCGACCGGTGCACGGTCGGCCTGGGCGACGCGCACCCGGGCGCCGGCCGGGATGGTGCCGGGAGCGCCGTCGGCACCAATGCGCAACGGGCCTGGAGTGCAGACGATGTCGGTCAGTGCGTAGGCCCGGGCGTAGTCGCGGCAGCCCATGACGGTGATCGTGACGAGCTCGGCGCTGCCGTCCCGCTGGCCGGTGACGGTGATCTCGGTCGTGGAGGGCAGGTCTCGCTGTACCGCATCTCGCTGACTCTGCGGCGCCCGTGACACATCCACGGTCAGGACGGCCGTGGTTGGGTCGCCGACCGCATCCAGATACGTCCCGTGGAGAAAGGCAGTCGACGACCCGGTCACGAAAAGAGTCGCCACGAGCGCGCTGACCAGCCGGCGGCCGAGCAAGTCCGGCGTCTGCGCCAGCCTGGCGCCGAGCCGGAGCCCGGCTGGCAGGTCCGTCGTGGACAGCCACCGGCCGATCCCGGCCGAGAGCCACGGCAGGGCAAGCAGCAGCCCGGCCGTGGTGGCCACGCAAGCGGCCAGGACCAGGGGTACGTGGGTCATCGTGGGCAGGACGGTGCCGTGCGGCGGTGCCTGCCAGACCTTGATGACCACGACGACGAGGAACGCCGCGCCCACGAGGGCCAGCGCGCCACCGACCCAGGCCCTCCATGGGCGCTGCCGGCCGCTCGTCTCTCCCGTGCGCATCAGGCGACGCATGCCGCGTCGGCCGACCGCCCAGGTCACCAGGTATGCCGTGGCGACCATCCCACACGCCAAGACTGGTCCGATCCGGGTGTCCTCGACAAACCAGCGCACGCCGAGCACTCCGCCCGCGAGCCACGGCTGCGCCAGCGAGTTCAGGCCCACTCCCGCCGCCGCGCCGATGGCCGCGACGACGGCGAGCTCGGCGCCGAAGATCCGGGCGCAGCGGTCCTGCGAGACGCCGATAAGGCGCAGCGCACCGAGCCGAGCCCTACGACTCGAGACGGACAGACGCCCGCAGACGTTGAGGAACACCAGCGCGGGCACCGCGACCAGGACCATCGCCTCGAGCCCGAGCGCCGAGGAGTCGTCGCTGGTCCCGTCGCGCGGCCCGAAAGAGGTGACCGCATCTGGCATGTCTGCGTCAGGCGAGCCTGGATCGGGCGAAACTGGGTTCAGCGCGTCTGGATTCGGCGCCTGTGGGTCGGGCGTGACCGCCCGCGCCGGGCCTGGACCCGGCGCCGCGCCGAGCCCGGACTCTGCGGGAGCTCCGGTAGTGACTCTGGTGTAGGAGACCAGCTCGTCCGGGCTGACCAGTCCGGCCTGGCCGATCGGCGTGGGGTCGATGGTGCCGAGGCCCGTCAGCTGACGGTGATCGCGACCGAGCATGTCCCGCAGCGCCGGTGAGACAACCGTGTGCCCGGGTGCGGGCAGGGTGGCCAGGCCTGGCGGCACCGGGCTGTGCCCGTCACCGCGGTCGAGCCGAACCTGGTTCCACTGCTGGCCACCCAGCACCGTGGTGGAGGACTCGACCGTGAGGCCGACCGTGCCGGCAGGCGGGTGTGCCCACACCGGCATACGGGCGGCTTCGCGGTGCGCGGCGGCGCCCAGGGCGCGGGGCACCGCCACCCCAACGAGCAGAGCCGCCACCGACAGCGCCATCCCGACGGCCATCATGATCAGCCGTGCGACATCTCTTCGACCAGCGCCACGCACCAGCCGGGCCGCAACCCGAAGATCCCCTATCACTGCCCCGGTCCCGTCGACACCACGGCGCCCTCGCGACCTGAGGACGTGCCGCCCTGTCCGCCGAGAACCTCTCCCTGGGCCCCTCCATGGGCAAGCTGCCCGTCCACGACCCGGACCAGGCGGCCTACCTTCGCGGCCGCGACCGGATCGTGGGTAACGAGGACCAGCAAGGACCCCAGTGAGGCCGAGGACTCGACGAGCAGGTCGAGCACGAGGTCCCGGTTGCGGGTGTCCAGCGCCCCGGTCGGCTCGTCCGCGAAGACCACGGAGGGGCGGGTGGCCACAGCGCGTGCGATGGCGGCGCGCTGGCGCTGCCCACCGGAGACCTGCTTGGGTCGGCGTCCCGAGGAGTCCGAGATGCCGAGCCGCTCGGCCCACTCGTCGGCCACCGCGAGAGACGCGCGACGGCTCGAGCCGTTCAGCTCGACCGGCAGGGCGATGTTCTCACGCAGCGTCAGCTCCGAGACGAGCTCGGCCGACTGGAACACGAACCCGAAGCGACGCAACCGGATCCGGCTCCGGACCCGATCGGACAGCTCGTACAGGTCCCGGCCCTTGAAGGCCACCGTTCCCGCGGTCGGCGGCTGCAGACCCGCAAGACACCGCAGCAGCGTCGACTTGCCTGACCCGGACGGCCCGACGACGGCGACCGACTCGCCGGCCCGAGCCGCGAAGCTCAAGCCGCCGAGCGCCGGCGTCTGCCCGTAGTCGACCCGCAGATCTACCCCCGACAGCAGAACCTCAGCACCAGCCACCGACTCCATCAGTAGTTGTAGGTGCCGACCGAGCACACCTGCCCGAGGAACGTGCGGTCGCGGCAGACCTGGGCCTGGCTGTGCCGGACGTAAAGCGCCTGCGGGTCGTAAACCACGCGGTTGATCGACGCGTTCGAACGCGACGCCGCCTTGGCCAGCTGTGTCCAGCCGTAGCCCTCGACCCGCGCGTAGAAGTACGCGTAGTGAGTATCGGTCGTCCCCGTGTTCCTCAGCGTGCCCGAGTAGTAGATCCCGGTACCCGGGTAGGTTCCTGAAGGCTTCACGTCGTATCGGTAGCTGCCGCTAGCGGACGCCCCGCTCACGCTCAGGCTGAAGGTGCCCGACGCCGCCGCCATCGCGACGCCCGCACCAAGCAGCACCGACAACCCGGCCACACCCGCGATGGCCACAACTCGCTTTCCAGAACGCATGAATCTCCTCTGTGTGGATGGATTCGGCCGCCTGACGGCTCGGCCGGGAGCAGTCGGGCTCCCGGAAGGAAACTAGGGCAGCCGCAAGCAAAAGGCCGCGATTAAACGTTCAATCGGTTGGCCGAAGGCACAGGCCAGGCGGCTGGACGTGCACCTGGAGGTCCACTCGGTCGAGGAGCGGACCGCTCAGCTTCGCGAAGTAGGTGCGGACGCATCAACACGCTGCAGGTGCACTCGAGCCCCTTGCCCCACCCGTTGCCGCACGCGCACGGGTTCGCGGCGAGGACGAGCTGGAAGCGGGCCGGAAAGGTCACCGTCTGCTGGGCTCGAGCGATCGAGACCGTGCCCCGCTCGAGCGGAGTCCGCAGCGCCTGGAGGACCGCCTTGTCGAACTCCGGAGTCTCCTCGCACGATTCGTGTACCACCGCGCAGGACATAACGGCCATAAGCCAACAAGCGCCCGATACATCCGTCATACTCCTGATTAGTGGTCGAGACGCACCCATCAAGGCGGGGGATCCATGTCCGATCTAGCAAACAACCGCATCTGGAGCCGATTTTGGCTCTTTCTCGGCCTCCTCGTGCTGCTCGGGAGCGCGATCGCCTCACTCCAGTTCCTCCCGTTCCCATCGATTGGACAGGCGGAACCTCCAATAACAACAACCTCTCCAGGGGCCGTCGTCATTCATGATCCCTGCATCAGAGCCGCATTGCGCGCCAGGGAGGCCTTCGACAAGGTCATTATCGATGCCCATGCTCCGTTTGAGATCCGCATTCCGAAAGACATGCTATCGAGTTGCAAACGCGTCAAGCCATCGCACGTATCCCTATTCCCAACAACCGGGACGTCCGTACGCCGTCTCGTTGTGGATGGAAACGAGTCCTTCCTTATCGATGCTCCAGTCCCCGCACCCTATCGTCTCATCATTGAAACCGGGCTTGTGGGACGAGGTGTTAAAGTGCCCATAACTTTTGAAGGCGATCTCGTTTCATCGAATAATGTGGCAGAAGACCGAGTCGCCGACCAACTCGACTCGGCTCTGAGCGACATCGGTCGGTTGTTACCCGTCGGAACACGAGCCGAAGTCGGAGAGCCCTTGGATCCCAAGATCGAACTGCACTTCCGTAAGGCAAGCGTGAAAGGTACCCCCTTCACATACGAGATTGAGGCGTGTGCCGAACCTCAAGGCCACGCCACAGGTGAAAGAAAGTGCGCGTCCGCCACTTCAAGCACCGAACGAACGCTCGACCTCAAATTACCCTTCGTCATGACACCCGACACTGCCGGCGACAGTCACGCGGTGGTCACCGTCACCGCGAAGACAAAACTGGGCGAACAACAGATAACGCGAATCGCCACTGCAGACTACGGGCCCTATCCCGCCACCTATCCCCCGTCAATGTGGGACAAGGTCGCTGAGGGAAGGCTCCAATCGGCGGTAGTCATCTTCGGCGCTCTCAGTACTCTCTACGGGGCGTCGAGCAAAGTTCGCGCGTTCGTCTCGCGTGGATTCAGCGCTGTGTTTCGTCGGCGCAAACCCGTCAATGATGGTCGCCTGAACGCCTCTGAAAGGCAGGCAGATGACGATCTCCCGAACAACATAGACTGACACGTGTCTGTCGCGCGTCTATTGCTTGAGCCCTTGGTACCACCTTGTGCGGGAGCGCATCCCCCTCGGAGCCACTGGCCGCAGAGACACCGCCCGGCCAACTGACCGCCATGGTGAGGACGCTGATGGACCCAAGGCAAATCCATGCCACGCCTGACCCAACGTCGCTTCCTTGGTGGCAGTACCTGTATCTGTTGCTTGTCGTGCCTGCACTCTCAGGGGTGGCCGCATGGTTCACCACGAAGGCGGGGCCGGAACACACGGACAGGACGCGTGCTCAGGACCGTGAGAATCAACTCAAGGACACTTGGCGAGACCAGCGCCTTGAGGCGCACAGTGAAGGGCACGCGGCCTTGAACAATGCCGCAACCCAGTTGAACGTCCTACTGATTGAACTGCAGTTGCCGCATCCAGACCTTGAGCATGCGCGAAAGCTGCCTGAGGGTCTTCACCCGATAGGCGACCGCATGATGAGTGCTGGCGCCTCCATTACCCTACTAGGCTCAAATCGTGCATGGAAAACATACAACAAGCGCGGCGAAGATTCGACAAAGCCTTCGACTGCTTCATGATTGCAGTCATAGACAATACGAATGCCACCCAGCGACCGCCGAAAGCCCGCCCCAGGCGTGCTCACTCGCTCTTGCGGTTGCGCTTGCGCCAGCCGCTGTCGGTCTGCCGGACGAAGCCGTCGGACTCCAGGCGTGCCAGTGCGGCACGGACGATGAGGGGCGCCACGGTCGTGACCCGCACGATCGTGTCGAGGTCTACCCCGGCGCGGAAGGGGACGGCGTCGAGCACCATCGCGTCTGTCGGATCGAGCCGGTCCCGGTCCAGCACGACGCCTCGGGGTGGCTCGCAGGCATCGACGCCGAGCTCGCCCACGAGGTCGATGATCTCGTCAGCGGTGGTCACGAGCACCGCCTTGCCGTCGCGGATCTCCTGGTGGCACCCGGACGAGGTCATCGAGGTGACTGGTCCCGGCACGGCCCCGACCGGTCGACCCAGGGTCGTCGCGTGCGTCACCGTGTTGCGCGACCCGGAACGGAGATCGGCCTCGACGACGATCGTGCCGCGGGTCAAGGCCGCGATGAGCCGGTTGCGTGACAGGAAGCGGCTGCGCATCGGTGCTGACCCGGGCGCCACCTCGGACACGACGATGCCCGTGCTGGCGATGCGCTCCAGCAGGTCGCGATGAACCGCCGGGTAGGGACGCTCCACTCCCCCGGCCACCACTGCGATCGTTGGGGCCTCAACAGCGAGCGCGCCCCGGTGAGCTGCGCCGTCGATGCCGATCGCTGCGCCGGACACGACCGTCCACCCCCGATGCGCGACGCCGGCTGCCAGGTCCGCAGCGAGCTGTTCGCCGTACCGTGTCGAGGTCCGCGAACCGACGATCGCGACCGAGCGCTCGACGGTCTGGGCAAGGTCGAGCGGCCCACGCACCCAGAGGCACCAGGGCGGCATGCCGAGATCACCGAGACTCGCCGGCCACTCGTCATCGCCGGGGATCAGGAGCCGTGCCCCCACCTTCGTGGCCACGTCCAGGTCCCGGTCCGGGTCCAGCACCGCGACACGTGGCGCGTACCGCTGAAGCTTGCCCTCACCCCGTCTGATGAGCTCGAGCGCCTCGACGGCGCCGACACTCTGCACCAAGGAGTCGACGAGCTTGTCGCACGGCTCCGCCACCCGCGACAGTCCCGCCCGGGCGATTCGCTCGGGGTGCATCGGGAGGGGGCTCACGAGCGATACCCACCCAGGCAACGCCCACGAGGCGCCGCGGCACGCGCCGCAGCGAAGCGAGGCGCCAACCAGCACGCCCGCGTCTTCTTCATGCCGCCACCCCCGAGCCGTGCCGCAGCGACAGGGCGAGGTCGACCTGCTCCCGTGCGGGGCGCTGCAGCCCGAACAGGTCAGCGATGGTCCATGAGCACCGGAGCGTGCGGTCGTACCCGCGCAGGCTGAGCGCACCGGTCTCCAGCGCCCGGTCGAGACGTGAGGTCGCAGCCGAGGGCAGCCGCCACGTCGCGCCGCGCAGGACCGAGCCCGGCACGTCGGCGTTGAGCAGGGAGCGCAGCCCGACCTCCTCCGCGAGGTCCCGCCATCGGACGGACTGCGCCTGGCGGGCGGCCGCCACCCGGGCGGCCACCGCCGAGGTCGGCTCACCAGGCGGCTGGCCCGCCATCGACAGGCCAGGCGGCTGGACGTGCACCTGCAGGTCTACTCGGTCGAGGAGCGGACCGCTCAGCTTGGCGAAGTAGGTGCGACGCATCAGCGGGCTGCAGGTGCACTCGAGCCCCTTGCCCCACCCGTTGCCACACGGGCATGGGTTCGCGGCGAGGACGAGCTGGAAGCGGGCCGGAAAGGTCACCGTCTGCTGGGCTCGAGCGATCGAGACGGAGCCCCGCTCGAGGGGAGTCCGCAAGGCCTGTAGGACCGCCTTGTCGAACTCCGGAGTCTCGTCGAGGAAGAGCACTCCGCGGTGGGCCTGGGTGATGGCTCCGGGCCGGATCTGTCCGCTGCCGCCGCCGATGACCGCGACCTGGGACGCGCCGTGATGGGGCGCCACGAACGGCGGCCGCGTGATGAGCTGGACCTCTCCGCCGCTCGACCCGAGCACCCCGAGGATGGAGTGGATCGCCGTGACCTCCATCGACTCGGACCCTTCGAGGGACGGCAGGAGGCCAGGCAGCCGCTCGGCAAGCATCGTCTTGCCGGCACCCGGCGGACCCGCCATGAGCAGGTGATGTCCACCCGCCGCCGCGATCTCGAGGGCCAGCTTCGCCTCGGACTGCCCGACGACCTCGGACAGGTCGGGCGCCGGTCCGGCGTCACTCGAGGCCGAGACCGGCACCGGAACCTCCTCGACCGGCCGGCCTTTGGCAAGGTCGTCATAGCGCCGGACGAGCTCGGCCACCTCGGCGACCGGGTGGACGCGGACACCGGACACGAGCCGGGCCTCGGCCGCGTTGCGCACGGGGACGACCACGTGCCGCACTCCAGCCTGCGCGGCCGCATGGACGAGCGGCAGCACCCCGCGCACCGGTCGCACCGTGCCGTCGAGTCCGACCTCGCCGATGTGCACGACCTCTCGGACCACGCGATCGGGGACGATGTCCATGGCGCTCGCCACGGCAACGAAGATGCCGAGATCGAACCCGACTCCGACCTTGCGCTCCCCGGCCGGCGAAAGGTTCACCGTGACGCGCCGCTGGGTGACCGGCATACGCTCGATGAGAGAGGCTGCCGCCTTGATGCGGTCCGAGGACTGCGCGACCGCGGAGTCGCCGAGCCCGCTGATCGCGAACCCGGGCAGACCCGCCGTCACATGCGCCTCGACGTCGACGACGAAACCGTGCACCCCGCGCAGCCCGACCGACCGCGTGCGCCCGAGGCCCATCAGCACGCACCCCGAATGTGCTCGAGCCGGGCTCGGCCCCGACGTGGTCGCAGGATCGAGATCACGTCGATGCGCAGCTCGGCGCCAGGCGCGAGACCGGGGTGGTCGTCACGCCACAGCCCAGCAAGACGTCGCAGCCGTCGTCGCTTGCTCCACGTCACGGCCTCGAAGGGCGCGCCGAACGCCTCGGAGCTGCGGGTCTTCACCTCGCACACGACGAGGCAGCGCCCGTCCAGCGCGACGATGTCGACCTCCCCGCGGGCGCAGCGCCAGTTGCGGTCGAGGATCGTGCAGCCCTGCGAGAGCAGGTAGCGGCAGGCGAGGCGCTCACCGTATTCACCGAGCGCGCGAGCTGAGAAGTCCATGCCCCCAGCCTCGGCGCCGGCCGGGTCCGGGGCCTACCCCGTAGGCCCGGGCTGTGGACGACGGACCACCCCGGTCAGGGGATGTGGACGACCCGCCACCCAGCGGGCGTCAGCCGAAGTCGCCGCCCTCGGGGACCTTGATGTCCGGCTTGGGCAGCTCCTCGATGTTGACGTCCTTGAACGTCACGACACGGACGTTCTTGACGAAGCGAGCCGGCCGGTAGATGTCCCACACCCACGCGTCGGCCATCGTCACGTCGAAGAAGACCTCGCCGCCGTCGGTGCGGACCTTCACGTCGACCGAGTTGGCGAGATAGAAGCGTCGCTCGGTCTCGACCACATGGGTGAATAGGCCGACGACGTCGCGGTACTCCTTGTAGAGCTGAAGCTCCATCTCGGTCTCGTACTTCTCGAGATCTTCCGAACTCACGTCTTGCCGTTCCTCACTGCTCAGCTGCCGTCATGATCACCGGCGTGACGGGAGAGTACGCCTCGGTCATCTCATTCAACACCCCATCAAGGCCCTCTTCGTAGACACCGGGCAGACGCCACGAGCGCCGGTGCAGCTCGCACGGACCAAGCCGGGCCAGCGCATCCATGTGCTCCGGCGCGGCATACCCCTTGTTGAGGCTCCAGCCGTATGCCGGGTGGTCCCCGGCGAGGGCGACCATCATCGTGTCGCGCTCGACCTTGGCCAGCACGCTCGCCGCAGCGACCGAGGAGCACTTCATGTCGGCCTTGATCATCGTGGTCACCGGGGGCGTCGAGGGAACGGAGCCGTCGGCGAAGGCGAGCAGCCCGACCTCGGTCGGCGCGGTGAGCCAGTCGTGGTTGCCGTCGAGGATCACGAGGTCGGGCACGAGGTCGAGCGAGGCCAGCGCGCGTATCCCGGCCAGGCGCAGCGCGGCCATGATGCCGATCTCGTCGATCTCGTCCGGACCGGCGTGCCCGACGGCATACGCCACGGCCCAGCGCTGGATGCGCGGCACGAGCCCCTGACGGGCCTTCTCCGTGAGCAGCTTGGAGTCCTTGACCCCCATCGGGGCCGACCGGACGCTCTCGTCGATGACGACCACGCCGACGCTGACCGGTCCGGCCAGGGCACCGCGGCCGACCTCGTCCATGCCGGCCAGAAGGCGATGGCCGTCGCGTTGCAGGGCGCGCTCGACGCGCAGCGACGGCTTCTTGGACGGGGCGGGGCGAGGAGTCATCGGACCTCCGTCAGCCCGCGGCGACCTTCGTCGCCGAGGCGGTCTGCTTGCCGCTCGGCGAGGGCGTGACCGACCCGGAGGTCTTCGGGGTCGGAGTGGTGGCCGGGTCGGGCACGCTCGCAAAGGTGCGCTCGGGCACGCCCAGCCAGGTCACGTGGTCGATCGGCCACACGACGAACAGGGCTCGGCCCACGATCTTGTCGATCGGCACGGATCCGTTGGTGCCGTTGTTGCCGGGCTCGTCGTGCCAGCGGCTGTCGGACGAGTCGGAGCGGTGGTCGCCCATGACCCACACCTTGCCCGGAGGCACGATGATGTCGAAAGCCTTGCCCTCGCTCGGCGCGTCGCCCGGCTTGATGTAGGGCTCGGTGATCTCGACGCCGTTGACCTTGATCTTGCCGGTGCCGCCGTCGGCCTGGACGTGGTCGCCCGGCAGACCGATGACTCGCTTGATGAGGTGGTTCTCGGAGTCCTCCGGCAGCAGGCCGACGAAGACGAGCGCGTTGTGGAAGGGCCCGCCGACGTCGCTGTGCTCGTTGTCGACGCCCGACAGCCACGGCGTCGGGGTGCCGGGGTCCTCGAAGACCACGACGTCGCCGCGCCGTAGGTCGAACGGACCGGGGGTCAGCTTGCTGACGATGACCCGGTCGTCCTTGACGAGGGTGTTCTCCATCGACCCGGAGGGGATGTAGAACGCCTGGAAGAGCCAGGTCTTGACGATGAACGACAGGGCCATCGCGAGCCCGACGACGATGACGATCTCCTTGAGACCGGCCAGGACCGCGGAGCCGAAGCTCCGCGGCGGCTCCGGCTCGAAATCCTCCTCGAAGTCGTCGTCGTCCATGTCGTCAGCCGAGCGCCCGCGGGTCGGGTCTTCAGGGCGTCCGGTGTACTGCGACATCACTCACCATTTCGGGGGACGGAGGCAATCTGTCCTTGGTCGACGGATCCCAGCCGACCGAGCGGCCAGTATCGCACCCAAACCTTGCCGATGATGTCCTCCTCCGGAACCATGCCACCGCCCGGGTCGCCGAGGTGGGCACGGGAGTCCGACGAGAGCACGCGGTTGTCGCCCATGACCCAGAAGCGGCCGGCGGGGACGACGACGTCGAAGGTCATCACGCTCCCCCTGACCCCTGGCGCGAGGTACGGCTCGGTGACCGCCACGCCGTTGATCTCGAGCCGGCCGTCAACAGTGCAGCAGCGCACGCGGTCGCCCGGAAGCCCGATGATGCGCTTGACGTAGTCGGTCGGCTGGCCCTTGCCGAAGACGCTCTGGACCGCATCGACAACGGTCTGGACGACGCCGCGCTCGGGCGCCTTCAGGTTGAACGCCTGGGAGGCGTCGAACACGATGATGTCGCCCCGCTGGAGATCCTCGGGCGAGGTGGTGCGCTCGACGAGGATGCGGTCGCCGACGAGCAGCGTCTGCTCCATCGACGAGCTGGGGATGCCGAAGGGCGTGACGAAGAAGGCCCGGACGACGACGACGGCCAGCAGGAACAGGATGGGGCCGAGCAGCCACCGGTGCCGCCTGGCCGCGGCGCGCACCCGGGACGACGAAGGCGCGGTGGCCTCCGTCTCTGGGGTCGGTTCGGCACTCATGCCGAAGCGACCGGGACGGGAGCCACCGCGCCTCGCGTGGTCAACGAACGCCAGTCGGGCGTCAGCTGTTGGTGGACTCGGACTTGGCCGGGACCGTCTCGCGCTTCTCGCGGATCTTGGCCGCCTTGCCGCGCAGGCCACGCAGGTAGTACAGCTTCGCGCGGCGGACGTCACCGCGGGTCACGACCTCGATCTTGTCGATGATCGGGGTGTGCAGCGGGAAGGTGCGCTCGACGCCGACGCCGAACGAGATCTTGCGGACGGTGAACGTCTCGCCGATGCCACCGCCGTGACGACGGATCACGACGCCCTGGAAGACCTGGACGCGGGAGCGGGTGCCCTCGACGACCTTGACGTGGACCTTCAGCGTGTCGCCGGCGCGGAACGCGGGGATGTCGTCGCGCAGCGACGCGGCGTTGAGCTCGTCGAACGTGTGCATGATGCTTCACTTTCTTCAGGTGCCACAGGTCACCTCGACTGTCTCGTCATAGGCGCGCCCGTCGGGCCGCGTGGGTCACCGTCGCGCTCGAGGCGCGGTGGTATCCCGACTCCCCCTGTGGCAGGGGCCGTCGTGTGCCGGACGCAAGGATCAAGTCTGCCAGAGCGGGCGGCATACCTGAAATCGGCGGGACGCCGTCCCCGCCACGCGCCGCATACTGTGTCGCCGTGGACGTCTCCCCCGGCTGGCCCGTCGCCATCGCCCTGGTGCTGCTGCTCAGCGTCACTGTGGTCGCCGACCGCCTCGGCCGCATCCCGCTCGACCGTCAGGTCGTCGTGGCCGGGCTGCGCGCGATCCTTCAGCTGTCACTGGTCGCCCTCGTCATCACTGCGGTGGTCGGCTCGATCTGGCTCTCGCTCCTCGCCGTCTGCGTGATGTTCGCGATGGCGGTCATGACGACAGCACGACGCGTCGGCGCTGCGCGCGCCTGGCCGTGGGCGGCCGCCTCGATGGCGTGCGGGGTCCTGCCAGTAGTGGCGATCGTCATCGCGACCGGCGCGGTCCCGTTCGTGGGCGTCGCCCTGATCCCGATCGCCGGCATCATCATCGGCAACACCATGACCGTCCACACCCTGGTCGGCCGCCGGACGTTCTCGGCGCTGCGCGAGGAGCACGGCCAGTACGAGGCAGCGCTGTCCCTCGGCATGACCTCTGCCCAGTCGATCGACGAGATCATCGCACGACGCGTTCCGGAGGGGATCATCCCCAGCCTCGACCAGGTGCGCACCTCAGGCCTCGTGACTCTCCCGGGCGCCTTCATCGGCGTGATGCTCGGCGGCGGAAGCGCCATCCAGGCCGCCACCGCACAGGTGCTCGTGCTCTTCGCGATCATGGCCACCCAGGCAATCACCGCCGGCGTTCAGGCAAGCCTGATCCGGCAGCGCCGCATGCTCCCGGACGACCTCCGGGTGGCCCTCGTGTCGTAGACGTGGCCTATGCCCGCCGGCGCTTGACCAGCGTCACGGCGCCCGGGATGGGTGGCACGGCGTCCCGCACGAGGCGGTACCCGGCCTTCCGGTACATCCGCAGGTTGTCCGCGCTCTTGGCCCCGGTGTTGAGCGAGAACGTCCGTATGCCGTCCGGCGCGGTCGACTCGGCATGCTCGAGAAGGCGCCGGCCCAGGCCCTGACCTTGCAGGTCCGGAACGACGCAGAGCCGCCCGATGAACCAGTCGTCGTCGTCGCGCGACGTGCGCACGGCGCCGACAAGCCGACCCGCCTTTCGCGCCACCCAGGTCTGCGTCGTGCGCAGCGACTCCGTCACGTCGTCGAGCGACTCGGTCAGGGCCGGGATCGCCAGCGTGTCGTTGGCGAGCGCCTCCTGCACCCAGCACGCTCGCATGAGCACATGCAGCTCCGGGGCGTCGCCCGCCGTCGCGGCGGCGATCTCGACCTCCGTGTCCCCATGCGACGCGTGCAGCAGGTCGGGGCGACGCGCCGCCGTCCGCGAGAGGCGCTGACTGTGGCGCCAGGCTGCGATCGCCGCGTGGTTGCCCGAGAGCAGGACCGCTGGCACGTCCCGGCCGTTCCAGGACCTCGGCTTGGTGTAGATCGGGTACTCGAGCAGCCCGTCCTCGTGGGACTCCTCGACGAGCGACTCGGCGTTGCCGATCACTCCGGGGATGAGCCGACCGACGGCCTCGACCATCGCCAGCACGGCGACCTCGCCGCCGTTGAGGACGTAGTCGCCGAGGCTGACGACGGACACCTCGAGTCCCAGGTCCTCGCGCGCATGCTGGTAGACCCGCTCGTCGATGCCTTCGTAGCGACCGCACGCAAACGCCAGCCACGACTCGGAAGCAAGCTCGCGCGCGAGCACCTGTGTGAACGGCACGCCGCCGGGGCCGGGGACCACGAGACGGGGCTTTGACTCCGAACCGCGTTGCGCGACAACGTGTTCGAGTGCCTCCGACCACGGCTGAGGCTTCATGACCATCCCGGCGCCACCACCGAACGGCGTGTCGTCCACGGTCCGATGCCGGTCGTGGGTGAAGTCGCGGAGGTCGTGCACATGGACGTCGAGCAGGCCATCCTCGCGGGCCTTGCCGATCAGCGAAAGATCAAGTGGCGCAAGGTAGTCGGGGAAGATCGACACGACATCGATGCGCATCGCCGGGACCGGAGCCGTTGGTGTCACTCGTTTCCCTCGCGATAGAGATCGAACAGCCCTGGTGGGGGGTCGACCACGACGTGGTCGTTCGCGACGGTCGGGACGATCCGCTTGACGAACGGGACGTAGGCCGTGACCCCGTCGGTCAGGGTCAGCACCAGGCGGTCCTGCGCGGTCCCGATCTCCAGGCCGCTGACGGTGCCGATCCGCTCGCCGTGAACGTCTCGAACCTCGAGCCCGACGAGGTCCTCCTCGTAGTACCCCTCGTCCTCGATCGGCGCCGCGTCGACGAGGACGAGCCGCGTGCCGCGCAGGCTCTCCGCGCCGGTGCGGTCGGGGATCTCCTCGAAGGACAGCAGCCAGATCCCCCGGTGGACGCGAGTGGAGGCGATGGTGAGCGACCGGGGCACACCCGATCCCGGCACGGCCTCGGTGGCCAGCACGGTGCCGACCGCGAAGCGCCCTTCGGGGTCGTCGGTGTGCAGCTGGACGGTGACCTCTCCACGCAGACCGTGGGGCTTGCCGATGCGGGCGAGGACGACGTTCATGCCGGGAATCCTCTCAGGTCGATGTCCTTTTCACGCGGTGTGGCGCGCACACTCACAGCCCGGCCCAGCTGCATACGGCAACCCGGCGCGACGGCATACCGGGGCCCTGGCTTCACCCGTCCGGGGGACGACGAAGGGGCGTCCCGGAATATCCGGAACGCCCCTTTCGTGAGGTCGCGGCGACGCTCAGCGCACGCGGTCGGTGTCGACGATGTCGACCCGGACGTTCGAGTTGCCCGCCAGGGCGCCGACGACGGTGCGCAGCGCGCTCGCCGTACGGCCGGAACGCCCGATGACGCGGCCGAGGTCATCCGGGTGCACCCGGACCTCGAGCAGCTCACCGCGGCGCAGCTCCTTGCGACGCACGACGACATCCTCGTCGTGGTCGACGATGCCCTTGACGAGGTGCTCGAGCGCCTCCTCGAGCATGCTCAGGCCTCGGCCCCGGCGTCGGCGGTCGGCGCGGTCTCCGCCGGAGCGGCCTCAGCCTCGGCAGCGGGAGCCTCGTCCTTGGCGGCGGCCTTCTTGGCCGGGCGGCGCTTCGACGCGCCGTCGGAGTCCTCGGACTTGCCGCCAGCGGCGGCGACGGCAGCCTCGTACAGGTCCTTCTTCGACGTCTTCGGCTCCTTGGTCTGGAGCTTGCCCTCGTCGACGACCTTGAGCAGCGCGGCGACGGCCTCGGTCGGCTGCGCACCCTGGCTCAGCCAGTACTTGGCGCGGTCCATGTCGATCTCGATGAGCGACGGCTGCTCGGTCGGGTGGTACTTGCCGATCTCCTCGATCGCGCGACCATCGCGCTTGGTGCGCGAGTCCATGACGACGACGCGGTAGAACGGTGCACGGATCTTGCCCATGCGCTTCAGACGAATCTTGACGGCCACGTTTGTGGTGTCTCCTGTTTCTGTGTTGTGAGCACGGCGAGACCGGTGGGGAACACGCGGGGTGCCGGGGCTCGGTGTAGGCGTCCGGTCCTGCCGAGAGGGTGCGCGGCCGGACGGGTACAGCCGTCCATTGTGCCAGACCTGCGAGGATGCTCCGAACCGGCGACACCGCTGGGCTCGAGCCGGCGCTCAGCGCTGGAACGCCGCACGCACGGCCAGGGCGTGCCGGGTGACGTCCCGCTTGCTGACGTCGGTCTCGGAGTCGAAGACCGGCACCGAGGTCGGGTCGAACGCGGCCCGGGCGAGTCCCATCCGCAGCTCGGGTCCGGTGAGACGGCACTCGACGACGCCGCCGATCGGCGAGGAGCGCAGCAGCTCGAACAGCGTCGCCGGCTCGGGCACCGTGGCCGCCGAGTAGAGCGGAAGGCCGAGCTCCAGCGCGAGGGCTCTGGCGAGGCCGAAGCTGCCGTAGCCGGGGGCTCCCTTGACCACGCAGGCGATGCGCTTGTGGCCGTGGGTCTGGTACGGCGCCGCCGGCCAGTCGGACGAGAGCATCGTGTAGCGGTCGTGGTCACGCCAGCCGCGACGGCCGTCGATCCCAGGAAGGAAGAGGAAGTCGCGCGAGAAGCCTTCGTGCGCGAAGCCGAGCGACCGGACCAGACCGGCAGAGCGGGTGTTGGCGGGCTGGATGTTCGCCTCGATCCGGTGCAGGCCCATGCCCTGAGGCGGGTCCGCGAAGACGATGTCGAGGGTGAGCGACAGCCCCTCCACGAAAAGGCCCCGGCCGGCATACGGGTCGTAGGCGTCATAGCCCACGGTGGCGCTGCGGAACGCGCCCTCGACGACGTTCGCGACGTTGATCCGGCCGACCAGGCCGTGACTCCCCTCGGCGTCCCGCGCGTGCACCAGGAACGTGCGGTAGACGGGCGACTGGTTCTGCAGGACGATCCGGAAGTTGTGCGGGTCCGGGATCGCGAATGCCGACAGCCGGCGCGTCGACATGGTCACGGCCTCGACGTATGCCGCCCCGTCCGCCGCCGTGGGTGGGCGCACCTCGACGCTCTCCCCCACCGCCGTCATGGGCGGGTCGGCCGGCAGCGGTTCGCCGGACCGCTGCTCAGAGGACAACGCGACCTCGCAGGACCACTCCCTTGGGGTCGGCCACGACCGTGATGTCGTCGCGCGGGTCGGCGCCGTAGACCACGAGGTCGGCGTCGGCACCCTCGACCAGCCCGGGGCGACCGAGCCATTCGCGGGCCCCCCACGTCGCCGCCGACAGCACCTCGCCGGCGCTGAGGCCGGCCTTGGTGAGCTCGACCATCTCCTGCGCGACCAGCCCGTGCGGGAGGCTCCCACCCGCGTCCGTCCCGACGTAGATCGCGATGCCTGCCTCGTGCGCCGCCCCGATCGTGTCGTAGCGCCGCTCGAAGAGGTCGATCATGTGCCGATGGTAGGCGGGGAACTTCTCCTGCGCCGGGGCCGCGAATGCGGGGAAGCCGGCGATGTTGACGAGGGTCGGGACGATCGCGATGCCCTGCGCTGCAATGGTGTCGATGGAGTCCTGCTGGAGGCCGGTGGCGTGCTCGATGCAGTCGATACCCGCCGCGGCGAGGTCACGGAGCGACTCCTCGCCGAAGCAGTGGGCCGTGACTCGGACGCCCTCCTCGTGGGCGGCTGCGACCGCATCGGCAACGGCCTGCCGGGACCAGCTGGGCGCGAGATCCCCAACATCTCGGTCGATCCAGTCGCCGACCAGCTTCACCCACCCGTCGCCGTGATGCGCCTCGACCCTGACGTGCTGGACGAGCTCGCCCTCCTCGACCTCGTGGGCGTAGTTGCGCAGGTAGCGCCGGGTGCGGGCGATGTGGCGTCCGGCCCGGATGATCTTCGGGAGGTCGTCACGCGCGTCCACCCAGCGAGTGTCGCCAGGCTGTCCCGCGTCACGGATCAGGAGCGTCCCGCGGTCGCGGTCCGCGAGCGCCTGACGCTCGGCCTCGTCACGCGGCACCTCGCCCTCCGGGCCCAGCCCCACGTGGCAGTGTGCGTCCACCAGACCGGGCAGCGCCCAGCCTTCGAGTGTCTCGATGTCAGCGCCGCTGCGTGGGCGCGTGAAGGTCACCCTTCCGTCGACGATCCACAGCTCGTCGGCAACATCGTCGGGTCCGACGAGCACCTGACCTCGGACATGGAGCACGGGTGCACTCATGTCCTCGACCCTAGCTGCCGGCCCGCCCCAGGATCGTGAGGATCTGCGACCAGTACGGCAGCAGCGTGCCGTGGTGGCCGGCGCCTTCGCGGACGACAAGGGTCGACGTGGGCAGCCGCTCGTGCAGCCACCGCCCGTGCGCGATCGGCACCATCCGGTCGTGGTCGCCGTACCAGAGCCACACCGGGGCGACGACCGACGCGAGGTCGAAGTCCCAGCCGACCGCGAACGCGACGGTGTCGCGCGAGACGCCGCGGTAGGACGGCACACCCGGCCGGCCTCCCGGCATCCACGGCTCGAGGATCTCCGGGGAGACGAACGACCCCGGCCGGTGGCCGCTGTGCCGCAGGTGGCTGTCGGACATCCAGGCGTATGCCGCGTGGGTCGGGTGGCTGTGTGGTGGCCGGTCGGGCGTGGCGTGGTCCCCGTCCGGCGGTGCGAGAGTCGCGTCGCCGTCGGGTCGCGCCACGGTCGCCGGTACGTCGCGCAGCTGCTGGGCGGCACCTGCTGCGCCAGCGGCTCCCGACGCCAGCGCCGCGTCGTTGAGCTCGACCGCGCCGTCGACGTCGCCGTCGAGGGCCATGCGGATCGCCGGGTCGTCGATGGCCGCCTCATCGAGCTCGAGCACGGGTCCGATCCCGGCGACGACCCCGACGGCGGTCACCGCCTCCGGGTGCGTGGCTGCCGTTGCCAAGGCGTACGGGCCTCCCCCGGACGCGCCGAGGCAGGCGAACCGCTCGATCCCCAGCTCGGCAGCGACGTCGACCGCATCCTGCGCGACTGAGCTCAGCGTCGTCGAGACATCGCCGGAGCCGCCGTACCCGGGTCGTGAGAACGCCAGCAGCCGCACCCCGGCCCGATGAGCGGCCCCGTCGCCGAGGGCTGCCTGGAGCCGCCCGGCCGGAGTGCCGTGGAAGTAGAGAACGGGAGAACCAGTCGGGTCGCCCCCGTGCCATGTGTCGACCCGACGGCCGTCCGGCAGGCGCACCTGCCCGAGGCCTTTCGTCGTGACCACGGATCGAGCGTATTGCGCCGGCATGCCCGCAGGTAGGGCGCGCGCCGGGCCGATCTGCGACTCGATCACCGGCAATGTCCTGTCTGTCCTGACATGTCCGCCCGCACCGGGCATCGTCGCCTCGCCCGGCGTCGACGGGCGCGCCGACGGCTGGGCGCGAAGCGGGGCGCGTCGACGGGGCGCGTCGACGGGGCGCGTCGACGGGGCGTCGACGGCTCAGCCGCGGAGCAGGCGAGGGACCGCGAAGACGTCGACCAGGGCCCGGCCACGCAGGACCGTGATCTCCATGGACCGGTCGATCGCCTCGTCCAGCAGGATCCGCTGGAGAGACTGGGCATCCGAGAGCCCCTTGCCGTCGGCGGCGACGACGACGTCCCCTCGCATCAGCCCGGCCAGCTCGGCCGGGCTGCCGGGGACGACCTCGACGATACGCAGCGCCGTCCGCCGCCCCAGGCGAGCCGCGATGTCGTCGGAGACGGGCACGGGCGCTGTGACGAGGCCGAGGTAGGCGCGCCGCACGTGACCGTCCTCGACGAGCGACTCGATGATCCTGCGGGTGGTGGTGTTGATCGGGACCGCGAGGCCCAGGCCGACGCCCGCGACCGCCGTGTTGATTCCTATGACTCGCGCCCGCGAGTCCGCCAGCGCTCCACCGGAGTTGCCGGGGTTGAGTGCCGCGTCGGTCTGGATGACGTCCTCGACGAAGCGCGACGTCGCACCGGACCGGGTCGGCAACGACCGACCCAACGCGCTGACCACACCGGCGGTCACGCTGCCCTCGAGGCCGAGCGGGTTGCCGATCGCGACCACCACATGCCCGACCTTGAGCCGGTCGGCGTCGCCGTACTCCGGTGGCGACCTGAGGGACTCCTCGGACCGCACCACGGCGAGGTCCGACAGCGGGTCCGACCCGACGAGGTGCACCCGGACGGAGGTGCCGTCCGCGAAGTGTGCGGTGCCTCGGTCCACGCCCTCGACGACGTGAGCGTTCGTGAGCATCAGTCCGTCAGCGCTCAGGACCACGGCCGAACCGCCACCCTCGGCCGTCCCACCGCGGACCGTGCGGCTGACCCGAAGGCTCGCCACGACGGGGGTGAGCCGCTCGGCGACAGTGCTGACGGTTCGCGAGTAGGCGTCCAAGGCGTCGTCGCCCGAGCTGTGCGCCGCCGGTGGCATCTGGAAGACGGCCATGCGTGCTCCTGCTGTCTGACCGCGACCGGATCGCGGTGCGTCTCACCAATCCAGCGAACGAGACGCAGCCACCATTCCCACCACCGCCCCCAGTTCGCCCGAGGCGAACACGAGCAGCCGGCTCTCCATAGCTTGCGATCCCCGGTGCGCCGTCGCACGACCGGCCCGCCGCCCGAACGGACGATCTCACGTGGGATGCCACGGTCGAGCAGGACTCAGACCTGGCCGCGGCTCGGGTCATCGTGGTCGGCGTGACACCGGGCTCGTTCAGGACCGACCGCAGCACGTGGTGCGCCGAGTCGAGGCTGCCCATCGCCGGGCGAACGAGTCCGGCTCCAGACCTGAAGTCCGGGCCACCCAACGCTTTCATCACTGCGATGGGGCGCGTGACCCGGCGCTCGGCATGGCACCCAGGGCCATGAGCCGACGACTCATCCACATCGCGTCTCATGTCGCGATCGGTCCTGGCCGGGCAGCACCGATAACGAGATGAAAGGCGACGTGAGCCTTTGGTCCGCCGGGAGGCGCTCTGCGACTCGGGTGGTTTCCTCGGCCGACATCGCGAGATGTCGGCCGAGGTCCCGGTCTGATGGGCGTGTGCAGCCCACGAAGTTCAGACCAGGGCCTTGGAATGAGCCGCTAGGGGTCTATGCCACTTCGATATTCACCGTAAGGTATGTGTTTCGGAACGGGTCTGGCGAGCAGCATGGTATTCAGCGTCTGGTTGTACACATCGCGAGCGGCAATGTAAACACTGTCGGGCACGCCAGTTGTGACGTTCCACTGACGACTGACCCGAAACGTGTCCTTGACCTCCTGGTAGGACAGCTCGTCAGAGCTCGAAACACGCGTGATCAGCTCATTGTCCGGCTCCTCGAGGTTGGCCATGCTGATGACTTCGCCCACCGGGGCGTAGATGTTCGCAAAGCTTGCTGAAAATCCAACTGGCCACGGTGGGTTGAATCGTCTCTGCATCCTCCCGCAGACCCGCATTATTGTACTGCCCACTTTGAGATGGGTAGCCATCTTGGCTGCATGCAGCCAGTCGAGAAACCCATACGAACGATCATCTGCGTGCTCAAGCGGAGTAGCCACCGATGAAAGCGTCCCGGTGCCGCGTACGACCACCGTCGGAATGGTCCGATCCGCGAGCACGCGGGCAAAGTCGTCGGGTGTCGCCCTCATGAACGTGACCGGCACTCTGTCGATAGACCGATAATGGCCTACCAACGACGCGGCATCGGACTCGTAGAACTCATAGTCGTCACGCGGATCCTGTACCAAGCTGGGAACGAAAGGCATCATTATCGCAACCTTTGCGCCCGGCTCGTCCTCGACGCTGAACTGTCCACGCGCCTTCATGAATTCTCTGTTACGAAGCACCTTCTTGTATGCTTGATGGTCCCTCATCGGCGCTGCCTACTTGCGGCGAACGGCAGTATCGCCGAAGCTCCCCCTGCCACAAACGCACCCCCTTAGCTACTTCCTTCATGTACACGTTGGTGAGTATTGCTCTCTGCACTCTGGCTACTGCGCCGCCTGGCTAGGACGGCAACCATTGGCGCGACCGTAACATGACGCTATGCTGCTTGTGGGGCATTTGCGGATAAGCGTTTGGCGCCTGAGACCCAGTCAGACACTCCTGCGATACGCCGAGACAAGCTCGTGACGGTCGCGCTTCCCAGCTGTCCCTGCGCCCTGAGAAGCATGCGTCCACCGCTCACCCGCCGGCCGCGCGGGGGGCCGCACGACGGTCATGCCCAAATGCCTGGCTGTCGCCATTTGTCCTTCGACGTCTGAATCAGCGCATTAGACGGTTTTGGACGCGCTTGAGTGGACCTTTCTGGCTTGTCTGGGGACTTGTACCGCAAAAGGTGCCACGTTGCGCATTCCAGTGTGACGCTTTGCACTCTCGCCCTACGTTCGGGTCGGAGGTTGCTTCTCACGTGGAGCACTTCCGTGGTTGGGGGCATTACCCGTCTGGGTGCGGTGACGTGGGCCGAGTGGTGGTCTTTCATCCGGCGCCGGGACCGGTCAGCATGCACACAGCTCAAGGGAGGGAATCATGCGGATGCGGGCGGCGATGGTGGCACTGCTGGCCGGCTCAGCGGTCGTGCTCCAACCTCTGGCAACGCCGGCCGAGGCGGCGGCTCCGGCCTTCGTACAGGCTCGAGCCAACGAGGTGACCAGCGGCCGCACCAACAGCCTCGCCTTCAGCAACGCCAATCAGGCAGGCGATCTCATCGTCGTGACAGTCGTGTGGAACAACAGCGGTGCTGTGACGGTCGCCGACACCCGCGGCAATGCGTACGTGAGCGCCGGTGTCCGCACCGGCTGGAACAACTCGTGGAGCCAACAGACCTTCTATGCCAAGAACGTAGCCGCCGGCGCCAACACCGTCACAGCGACGTTCGCTACGGCGATCAGCCAGTGGGGGACGCTCTACCTCACCGAGTACAGCGGTGTGGACAAGGTCAATCCGCTCGATGTCCAACGCTCGTCAACCGGAACCACGGCAGCGATGAGCTCCGGCGCGGTCACGACGACGACCACGGGCGATCTCCTCTATGCGGCTGGCGCGTCCAAGGGAGCGGTGACGGCCGCAGGGCCGGGATGGACGACCCGTTCGACCGGGTTCGGGAACCGCACGCAGGACCAGCTTGCTGGCGCGGCTGGTGCCTACACCGCGACCGGCACGCAGGACAGCAACCGGTGGGTCATGCAGGTCGTCGCGTTCCGCCCCGACACCGGACCGTCGGACTCGACGCCACCGACCGTGCCGACCGGCCTCAGCGCAAACGCGTTCTCGACCACCCAGGTCAACCTCAGCTGGGTCGGCTCGATCGATAACGTCGGTGTCGCCGGGTATCGCGTCTACCGCAACGGCTCGGCCGTCGGGACATCGACCGGGACAGCGTTCCAGGACACCGGCCTCAACCCGGCCACCACGTACACCTATCGCGTCACCGCGTTCGACGCTGCCGGGAACGAGTCCGTCCAGTCGGCGAGCGCTGATGCCACGACGCAGTCAGCGCCTCCGGACACGACGCCGCCGAGCGTCTCGATCACGGCGCCGGCGACGGCGGCGACCGTGAGCGCCAGCATCGCGGTCACCGCCGCGGCGACCGACACCGTCGGGGTGTCAGGCGTCCAGTTCCTGCTCGACGGTCAGGCGCTCGGCGTCGAAGACCTGGCGTCGCCGTACCAGATCACCTGGGACACGACCGCGGCGACGAACGGCTCGCACAGCCTGACCGCACGCGCACGCGACGCGGCGGGCAACACGGCCACGTCCGCTCCGGTTGCCGTGACCGTGTCGAACACGACGCCGCAACCCGGTGCGGTCCTTGCGGGCTACGCCTTCGACGAGGGAAGTGGCACGCTGGCGGCGGACGCCTCGGGCAGGGGTCTCACGGGCACGCTCACCGGCGGTGCCACCTGGGGAGCCGGCAAGTACGGTTCGGCGCTCCTGCTGAACGGCCAGAACCAGTACGTGGCCCTCGGCAACCCGCCCGCGCTGCGGCTCACCGGCAGCATGACCGTGAGCGCGTGGATCAACTCATCGAGCTTCCCGGCAGACGACGCGGCGGTCGTGTCCCGACGGGGATCGATCGGCATGCAGCTCGACACGACGATCGACCGTGGACCGCGCACCATCGGGTTCAAGCTCACCAATGCGGCCGGCAACGACATGTTCCGGTACGGCGCCACCGCGATGCTGGCGGGAACCTGGTACCACATCGCCGGGGTCTACAACGCGGCGACGTCGTCGCTCGACGTATACCTCAACGGCGTACTCGACAACGGGGCGCTCGTGGGCACGGTCACGAGCACCCAGCAGAACTCGCCCGACGACGTCCTCATCGGTCGCCGCGCCGGCGGCGGCTTCGAGTTCCTCGGGAGCCTTGACGACGTGCGCATCTACGACCGTGCGCTCACACCGTCCGAGATCCGCGCCGACATGAACACGCCGCTGGCGGGCGGCGCACCGACCGACCCGAACCCGCCGACGGTGTCGATCAGCGCCCCGGCCGCGGGCGCCCAGGTCAGCGACATCGTGACGGTGACGGCGAGTGCCGCGGACGACGTGGGCGTCCGCGGTGTGCGGTTCTTCGTCGACGGGCAGTCGGTCGGTGCGGAGGACACCGAGGCTCCTTACGGCTTCGACTGGGACACCAGGAACGCCTCGAACGGCGCCCACACGTTGACGGCGATGGCGACTGACGTCGGAGGCAACTCGACCACGTCGGCCGCGGTCCCCGTCAATGTGACGAACGCCAACCGCTTCCAGAACGATGTGCTCGCGACGGGCTTCAACCTGCCGACGACGATGCAGTTCCTGCCCGACGGTCGCCTGCTCGTTGCCGAGCTGGCGGGTCGCATCGAGGTCCTCTCATCCCCATATCTGCAGCCGGACTCGACCGCCTTCCTGCAGCTGACGAACATCGGATCGGCCGGCGTGCAGCAGGGCATCTATGACATCGCCCTCGATCCCGACTTCGCGACGAACCGCTTCTACTACGTCTTCTACACGTTGGGCTCGCCGAACCGCGACCGGCTGTCGAGGTTCACCGCCAACGCCTCGGTGACCGGCACCGTTGCCGGAAGCGAGACGGTGCTGTACCAGGACCCGACGACCGCCAATGCCGAGCACCACGGCGGGGCGATCATGTTCGGCAACGACGGCAAGCTGTACTTCACCACCGGCGAGCACTTCGACGCCAGCGCGGCGCAGGCGCTGAACAACCCGCGCGGGAAGATCCACCGGATCAACAAGGACGGGTCCGTGCCGACGGACGACCCGTTCTACGACGGAGCTGGTCCGAACTGGGACTCGATCTGGGCGTACGGGCTGCGCAACCCGTGGCATGGCTATGTCGACCCTCCGACCGGGCGCATGTACATCGGTGACGTCGGAGGCAACGACTACTCCACCGCCAAGGAGGAGATCAACATCGGGAAGGCGGGCGCGAACTACGGGTGGCCCAACTCCGAGGGACCGTGTTCGGGCCAGTGCACCAGTCCGCTGTACTACTGGGCGCACAACGGTCGGGACTCCGCCGTCGTGGGCGGATTCGTCTACCACGGAACCCAGTTCCCGGCCGGCTACCAGGGGAGCTACTTCTTCGCGGACTACACGCAGAACTGGATCAAGCGGCTCACGGTCGACGCCAGCGGCAACCTCACCGGCGTGTTCAACTTCGAGCCCGCCGACGGCTCGACCGACGGTCCGTACGGCGACATCGTCGACCTGGAGGAGGGGCCCGACGGAGCCCTGTACTACCTGGACCTGGGCTACTCCGACATCGGCGCGACGTATGGACTGAGCAAGCTGCGGCGCATCCGCTACCAGACCGCCAACCTCTCACCCATCGCGGTGGCCGCGGCCACCCCGACCAGCGGCCCTGCTCCGCTCGACGTGTCGTTCTCGAGCGCCGGATCCAGTGATCCCGAGAACACTCCGCTGATCTACTCATGGACGTTCGGCGACAACACGACGTCGACCGAGGCCAATCCGACGCACCGATACTCGACAGCGGGTCAGTACACGGCACGGCTCACCGTCTCCGACGGTGTCAGTGCGACCAGCGCCACTCCGATCACGATCAGCGCCGGCAACGTGCCCACGCCCACCATCCTGACCCCCACCGACGGCTCGACCTTCGTGGCCGGTGACGTGATCTCCTACAGCGGAAGCGCCACCGACACCGAGGACGGGACGCTCCCAGCGAGCGCGTTCACCTGGAACATCGACTTCCTGCACGAGGGGCACGTCCATCCCGGTACGCCGATCGTCGGCGTCAAGAGCGGGACGTTCACCATCCCCACCGCGGGCCACGACTTCAGCGGCAACACGCGGTACCGCATCACCCTTACGGTGGTCGACTCGAGCGGCCTGTCGTCGTCGCGGTCGGTGACGGTGTTCCCGCGCAAGGTGAACCTCTCGTTCGCCAGTCAGCCCTCAGGGCGAACGCTGTACCTCGACGGGATCGCCCACACCGCACCCTTCGTGTATGACACGCTGATCGGCTTCCACCACAACATCGAGGCTCGGAACGAGTCCGTGAACGGCACCAGCTACACGTTCGCGTCGTGGTCCGATGGTGGCGCGCAGCAGCACGACATCGTCGTGCCCGCGACCGACGCCACGTACACGGCCACGTTCGCCGCGACCACCCCGCCCGCAACTCCGGCATTCGTGCAGGTGAACAGCGCCACGCCGCAGTCGAACCAGAGCACCGTCACCGTTCAGTACACGGCCGTCCAGACCGCTGGCAACACGAACGTCGTTGCCATCGGGTGGAACAGTGCGACCGGGACGATCTCATCGGTGACCGACAGCGCGGGCAACACCTACCTGGTCGCGGCGCCGATCCAGCGCGGGACCAACCTGAGCCAGTCGATCTACTACGCCAGGAACGTCCGAGCGGCGGTGTCGAACACCGTCATGGTCACCTTCTCCAGCGCTGTGCCCTATGCCGACGTGCGCGCCGCCGAGTACAGCGGGCTCGACCAGACGAACCCGTTCGACGCCGCTGCGTCGGGCAGCGGCAGCTCCGCCACGGCCTCCAGCGGGACCCTCACGACCAGTAGCGCCCGCGAGATGGTCGTCGGCGCCGGCACGACATCGGGAGAGTTCACGGGGTCCTCGACCGGCTTCACCACGCGTGTGATCACGGTGCCCGATGCCGATATCCTCGCCGATCGCGCCGTGACGTCGGCCGGACCCTACAGTGCGGACGGGTCGCTGAGGGGCAGCTCGAACTGGGTGATGCAGGCGATCTCGCTCCGCGCGGCGGGGCAATGACGAGCGAGCAGGGCGGTTGAGCGGCCGCTTCGTCGAGCGTGGCCGGGCGGCATAGACACCCGAACGTCCCTCAGTCCGTCTGCATAGAGACCAATTAGGAGCATCAGAGATGCGTGTTAGAATCGGTTCAGGTGCCGGCGGCTCGAGGATGCGCTGGCACCGGCACCACCAGCACGCAGAAGTGCCCGGAAGGCAGAGCGAGATGATCCGTTTCCGGTACCGGTCCGCCGGGCCAGGCACCTCCATGGTCCACACCGATATCTGCCCGTCGGGCGGCCAGCCGATCCAGGCCTCGGTCTTGATCGGTCGAGTCCGCAACGGCACCTCCCGCTTCGTCAACTGCCAGCGGTGTGGCGGCGCGGGAGGGCTCGTCCGTCCCTGAGGCCCCTAAGGTCCGAGTACGCCGCTTGTCATCGGCATCTAAGCGTGCTCTATCCCGCGCCTGTGCTAGCGTCCATCGCGTGGCCCGCCCCTATGGAGACCCGGTAGAGATCGTGACCGCACCGATCCCCGCGCAGTCGCCGTTCATTCCGGGCGACTCGAAGATCGTCGTCGGGGCTGTGGCCCCGGCCTCCCCGGACCCGATCCCGATCGTCCTGCTCCCTGGTTTCGAGTACCGGCTGCGCGAGTGGAGGCACCCGGACACCCATGAGATCCACTGGCGCCTCGAGCGGAGGAAGGCTGCACAGCGTGGGGAAGACGACGAGTAGACGCACGCGGTAGCGCCTGGACTGTTCGAGAGCGAGTGCCGCTCCGACCGACGCACGGGCTGCCGCTTGTTTGACCGAGCCCGAAAAAGGGTACGTCAGCACCTCATCCAGGCCCTGGCCGCGAGGAGAATGATGAACCCTCAGACCAAACGGCGTCTCGAACGACTCATCCAGCGCATGAACTCCGAGGCGGCGAACCATGCTGCCATCGTCGAGCAGATCTCGTTCTACGAGCAGGGCCAGATGGCCCGCGAGGTCGAGCGCGCTCGACATGAGGCCCGAATGGGCGAGCTCTGGGCGCAGTTCGACCACCTCACCATGTGGTCCGCAGCGGTCTAGGCAGTCACGTCTCACGCCTCCTCAGCGATGGGCGAGGATCCGCAGCTGGAGCATCGCCGCGAACCGCTGCTCCGGATCGGCAAGGTCGAGCCCGCTGACCTCCTCGAGCCGGCGCAGCCGGTAGCGCAGCGTGTTGGGGTGGATGAAGAGTGCGGCGGAGGCGGCCCGGACGTCGCCGAGCGTGTCGAGCCACGCCTCGAGGGTGTCGGTGAGGTCCGCGTCGTTGAGCTCGTCGTACGCCATGAGGCGCGCGACGGGACCAACCGGCTGTTCACCACGCGCGGCTGCGAGGTCACGAAGCTCGAGCAGCAGGGACTGGGCGTGGACGTCGGGAAGGCGAGCGACTCGCCGAGCCGCGTGGCCCTCGCGCAGGACCCGCAGCACCCGGGTCGCGGTCGCCCGCGACTCGGCCACGCCGCGTACGTCGTCGCCGACTCCACCGATGCCGACCACGATCGGCAGCCGACTCCCGACCCGCTCACAGAACTCCTCTGCCAGGCGGGCTGCGCGTTCCTCGGGCTCACTGCTGGCGACGACGGCGAGCAGGCCGTACGCGATGCCGCCGACCACGGCGACGGCCGAGTTGGGCATGGAAGCCGACAGATGCACGCTGAGCGCGTCGGCAACCCGCTCGAGGTTGCCGGTCCCACCACCGGTCTCACCGGCGGGCTGGGCGGGGCCGAGCGGGAGGCCGCCCGGGTGCTCGTCGCGCAGGGTCGCAGCGAGCACGACGACCTGCTTGCCTTCCAGGCCGAGCCGGCTCAGCGCGTCGCGTGCGCTGACACCGCCCTCGAGGGCGGTACTCACCAGGTCGGTGCGTAGGCGGCGCTGGACGTCGGCCCCGGCGCGCAGGCGCAACATGTGCAGTGCGACCAGCTTGGCGGAGTCCTGCAGCACTGCGCTTCGTTCGGGCGTCACCTCGCCGTCCATCGCCGCCCAGATGGAGCCCAGCACCTCGTCGCCGGCACGGACCGCGATCGCGACCCGCTGCTTGCTGACTGCCTCGGCCCCCAGGTCGGCCGGGTTGACCACGACGGGGCGGTGATCACGGTAGAGCTCCCTGAAGACGCCCAGCTCGGTGAGCAACTTCGCGTACCTCTCCGGCACCTGGCGACCGATGATCGTCTCGACCCGGGACGAGTCGGCCTCCTCCTGCCGGCCGGAGAAGGCGAGCACGCGTGAGCTGCGGTCCTCGATCGTGACCGGCGCGTCGAGCAGTGCACCCACGGCGTTGGCCACGGCGAACAGGTCGCCCGACGGCAGCCCGCCGATCGACTCGGCCTCGGCGGGCCCGATGTCGTCCTCCGCGAGGAGGGAGCGGAGCAGCGCGGTGAGCTGGCTCCACGTCGCGCCACGACGTAGGCCGAACAGGGCGAGCCCGGCTTCCCGCACTGCCGCGTCGAGCTCTGGGCTCATCGCCACCGGCGCACGGACGATCAGGCCCACAGCGCCCTGACGTCCGGCGTTGCGGACCAGGTCCGGCAATGCCGCGGATCGTACGCCGACACCGAGCACGAGCGCCGCCGGCGGCTGCACCGGCTCGTCGTCCGGGTCGTGGATGACGATGCCGCCGATCTCGCCGTCGTGCGCCGGGTCGCCCGCAACGAGCTCCAGAAATGAGTCTCCGAGGTCGTGGAGGACCCGTCCCAGGTTCGCACGGGGGCGCTGCTTCACCGACCCAGGATATGGCCCGTCGACCGGAGGGAAGACTGGGCAGTCTGCCTCGTCCATGGCGAAGGTCAGAGCGCGATCCACTCCGTGGAGGTGGTGACAGCGTCGAGGATGTCGGGGATCGGGGTGACGCCGAGACCTGGCCCGGCGGGAACGTTCATGTAGCCCCCGGAAATGGTCAGGGGCGCGGTGATGTCCGTCTGGTAGAAGCGGTCCGAGGCCGAGATGTCACCGGGGAGGGTGAAGCCGGGCAGGGCGCCGAGCGCCGCGTTGGCCGCCCGCCCGAGCCCGGTCTCGACCATGCCGCCACACCACACGGCCAGCCCGTGGGCGGCTGCGAGGTCGTGGATGCGCACGGCTTCGAGGTATCCACCGACACGACCCGGCTTGATGTTGATGATCGAGCACGCGCCGACCGAGATGGCAGCCGCAGCCGTCTGCGCGGAGACTATCGACTCGTCGAGGCAGACCGGTGTCCGGATCAGCCGGGCCAGCTCGGCGTGGCCGAGCACGTCCTCCTCCTCGAGCGGTTGCTCGATGAGGAGCAGGTCGAAGTCATCCAGCTTGGCCAGGTGACGGGCATCACGCAAGGTGTATGCCGTGTTGGCGTCGACCTGCAGGAGCAGGTCGTCCCCGAAGCGCTCGCGGACGGCGCGCACGGGATCGACGTCCCAGCCGGGCTCGATCTTGAGCTTGATCCGGACATAACCGGCGTCGAGGTAGCCACCGACCACGTCGAGCAGCTCGGGGATGCTGTCGACGATGCCCACCGACACGCCCGAGGGCACGCGTTCGTGGACCGCCCCGAGCTCGCGCGCCCAGGACCGCCCGTCGGCCCGGAGCTCCGCATCGAGCACGGCCATCTCCAGCGCTGCCTTCGCCATGCGGTGGCCCTTGAACTTGTGGAGCACGGCGCTGACCGCATGCGCCCCGTGGCGACGGAGCTCTTCGGACGAGGCCGCCAGGGTCGGCAGGAAGAAGCGGCGCAGCACATCGCCGGTCGCGTCGACGTACTCCGAGGAGTAGAGCGGGTCCGACATGGCGACGCACTCACCCCAGCCCTCCCCGTCGGCGGTGACGGCGCGCAGCAGCAGGATGTCGCGCGCGGTCTGGGTGCCGAACGACGTCCGGAACGGCGACACCAGCGGCATCGCGACACGGCGCAGCTCGACGCCTTCCAGTTTCACACTCACGGCAGCGGGTCTCCTTCCGGCGGCAGAACGAGATAGCCCTGCTGCTTGTCGAAGCCGGCGACGTGGCCGCCGGCGTCCAGAGCGGTCTTGAGCTGGTCGCGCACCTTGGTGCGCCACACCCTCGCCTCCTCCGGGTCGGTGAGCCGCAGCGCGGAGACATCGCGTGGAACATGCACCCACGAGGCCGCAGCGCCGGCAGGCACAACGGCCCGGACGGGCGACCCCGCGCAGGCTCGCGCCACCTCGGGTGATGCGAGCGACCAGTGGACGAGGATCCGGTCGCTCTCGTTCCCGCGGTTGATCGCGTCGGTCATCGACCCATAGAAGTCGGGAAGGTACTCCGCGACCCGGGCCCCCAGCTTCGCCAGGTTGAAGTAGGCGTTGCGGGAGACCAGCGGGTCGTAGGTCCACTCCGTCAGCTCGATGCCAAGGTCCAGGCACCAGGCGCGCTGGTGCAGCTTGAGGGCGAACCCGACGTGGCGGCCGGCGACCGCATCCGTCACTCCGGCGATGTGGCTGTGCATCGCGTGTGCGGACGGCGCCGCGTGGAAACCCACGCACACGCCTACCGGACCGCCCTCGGGATGCTCGACGTCGAAGGCTCCAGCGACATAGCTCTCCGCCTTGACCATCGCTCGCAGCAGCTCGGCGCTCATCGGCGGCTTGTCGGGCGTACCCCAGATCCGGCCGAGGACGGCGGCAGCCTGCTGCAGGTCCTCAAGAGTGTGGAGCTCGCGCACCACGACACGCGACGCGGAGGCGGCAGCGGCATACGACTCCCACGGCTCAGTACTCATAGCGCGACCCCGCGTTCAGTGACCCCGACGGGGACAGCAGATCCTCGATCAGTGCCCGGAGCAGCTGTGTCCGGTCGGCCAGCCTGTCGACGAGCACGTGCTCGTCCTCGGCGTGGGCGCCCCCGCCGACCGCTCCGAGCCCGTCGAGGGTCGGCGTGCCGACCCCAGCGGTGAAGTTCCCGTCGGAGGCGCCGCCGACGGCCGCCCGCGTCAGCTCGGGAAGCCCGAGTCGTGCCGCGACCGCCTGCGCCCGCTCGAAGAGTGGCAGCGACGCCTTCTCCTCCAGCGGCGCCCGGTTGATGCCGCCACTGACGTGCACCTCGGCACCGTGCAGGGCCGGCCGTAGCGCGTGCAACGCGGCGTCGACGCGTTCCTGCTCCGCTGCCGTCCACGCCCGGACGTCGACCGCGAACCGGGCGTTGGCCGGCACCGTGTTGACAGTGGTACCTGCCGAGGATGCCGTGGGGGTCACGGTCGTGCCTGCTTCCGCGTCGCCCAGCTCCGCGACGGCCTGCACCTGGTATGCCATCTCGAGGGTCGCGTTGACCCCCTTCTGCGGCTCCAGCCCGGCGTGGGCCGCCCGGCCGACGATGTCGATCTCGTAGAGCGAGGTGCCCTTCCGGGCTGTCTTGAGCGCACCTCCGTCCGCCGAGGCCTCGAGGACGAGGACGGCCTCGACGCGGCGGGCCTCGTCCTCGATCAGTTCACGTGAGCTCGCCGAGCCGAGCTCCTCGTCGCCAGTCACCAGCAGCGTCACGCCGTCGCGCAGGCCAAGGTCCGCGATGGCGTGCAGGGCCATGACCAGCCCGGCCAGCATGTCGAAGCAGCCCGGCCCCCTCACCACCCCGTCGTCGACCGAGAACGGAGCGCGGGCGAGCGTGCCGAGCGGCCAGACCGTGTCGTGGTGCGCCAGCACCAGGACACGTCCCGGAGCCGTCGGGGAACCGAGCCGCCAGCGCAGGTGGTGCACGCCGTCGACCACGATGCGCTCCGGCGCGAGCCCGAGACGTTCCGTGCCGAGCCGCGCGACCAGGTCCGCCGAACGTTCGACCGCGGCGAGGTCGCTCGACGGCGACTCGCACTCGACGAGGTCGCGCAGGTCCGCGAGTAGCTCGTCGAGGGCAGGCGACGTTCGAGCACTATCGGCGAGCATCGTCATTCAGGCCTCTTCGGGGTGGCGCGGGCGCCGAAGTGGATGTAGGCCTCCCCGGTCGGCAGCGAGTAGAACCGGACCGGGTAGTAGGCCTCGCTCTTGTCGGGCTTGACCGCGAAGAGGGCCTCGCCGACAGCGATCAGCTCGTGCACCTCGGGCTCGGCGGCGCCTGACGCCTCGGCGACAGGGCCGGACACGGTCGTCCGCATCCAGGTCTTGCCGTCCTCCACGTAGACCTCCTCGACGACCGACTCACGCGCGTAGGTGCCAAGGTACGGCGTCGGGTCGACGTCGACCGGCTGGGCCGGGAGCTCGAATGGTGCGGGGAGATGCACATCGACCAGCGTCGCGAAGATCTCCTCGAACAGCTCCTGGTAGAGCGGGATCGCGCTGCCGACGTTGGTGTTGACGCAGACGGCGATGCCGGCCTCGGGCAGCAGCCGCAGGAACGCGGCCTGACCGATCGTGTTGCCGTCGTGGCCGATCGCGCGGTGGCCGTTCCAGTCGCACCGGAACCAGCCCAGCCCCCACGAGTCACCGAGCAGGATCTTCTCAGGGCACTCGGTCTGGTATGCGGCCATTGCCGCGACGCTGTCCTCGGACAGGATGCGCGTGCCGTCCTTTGCGACACCGCCGGTCAGGTGCATGCGGGCGAACGCGAGCACGTCCTCAGGCCGCGAGGTGATGAGCCCTGCCGGCCCGACCGAGCGTGGCAGGCCCCAGACCGGGGCAAGCTGCGGGTCGTCGCCGCCCTTGAGGTGGCCCATCGCGTGACCGAAGACCATCGCCTCCTCGGGCAGGGTCGTGGTGTGGGTCAGGCCGAGGGGGGTGAAAAGCCGCTCCTTCATCGCCTCGTCCCAGGTCTGTCCGGTGACGACCTCGATGATCCGGCCCAGCAGGGAGAATCCGGAGTTGCAGTACGACCAGGTCGCACCGATGGGGTGGTTCTGCGCCGCGTCGCCGAGCTGGTCGACGTACTTCTCGAGCGCGTCGTCACCGCGGCCGGTGTCGGTGAAGACGTCGCCGTCGATACCGCTGGTGTGGGTCAGCAGGTTCCAGACTGTGACCTTCTTGGTGACCTCCGTGTCGCGCAGCGCGAGCTCCGGGATGATCTCGACGACTGGGGTGTCCAGCGCGAACCTGCCCTCGTCGACCAGCTGCATGACGACGGTTGCGGTCCACACCTTGGAGACCGAGCCGATCTGGAAGACCGAGTCGGGCGTGGCGACCTGGCCGGTTCCGGCATGCAGGACGCCGGTCGCGGTCGTGAGGACCTCGTCCTCGGCGCCATCCGCACCTAGGCGCAGGATGCCGAGCTGGGCACCGGGGATGCCGTGCTTGTCCACGAGCGCGGCGAAGCGGGCTTCCCAGTGGGTGGGGTCGAGCTCGGGGCGGTTCGTGGTCATGCGCTGATCTCCTTCGTCGGGATGCCGTGGCCACCGGGGATGGCGGCCAGGAGCTGGCGGGTGTAGTCGTGCTGGGGGCGCCCGAGCACGTCGGTCGTGGGGCCGTGCTCGACGATCCGGCCGCCCTCGAGGACGGCCACCTGGCTGGCGACGTAGCGGACGACGGCCAGGTTGTGGGAGATGAAGAGCATCGAGAGCCCCAGCTCGCGCTGCATCTCCCGGACCAGGTTGAGCACGGCGCCCTGCACGGAGACGTCCAAGGCGGAGGTGATCTCGTCGGCGATGACCAGCCGGGGCCGGCCGGCGAGCGCCCGGGCGAGCGCGACGCGCTGCCGCTGACCGCCGGAGAGCTGTCCGGGCAGCTGTCCGGACCGGCCCGGGTCGAGGTGGACCAGCTCGAGAAGCCGCGCGATCTCGTCGCGACGGGCGTCGCGCGAGGGGCGCCCCGATGTGGGCCGGTAGAGCGCCTCGGCGATGCTCTCCCCGATGGTCATCCTCGGGTCCAGGGACGAGAACGGGTCCTGGAACACCATCTGGACCGGCCGGTGCCGGCCGCGCAGGCGGATCGGCTCACCGTCGAGCAGGATCCGCCCGCCATGTACGGGCGCGAGCCCAACGGCCGCCTTCGCGAGCGTGGACTTGCCCGACCCGGACTCACCGACCAGACCGACGATCTCGCCGTCCGGAACAGTCAGGCTCACCTCGTCGAGCACGGTGCTCGCACCGTAGCGGACCGTCACGTGGTCGAACGCGAGCGTGCTCAAACGCGGGCCTCCTCAGCCATCAGGACGTCGACAGGTTCCGTCGCGTGCCAGCACGCCACCCGCCTCCCGCTCGGGTCGGCCGTCAAGGACGGGTCCTGCTCGCGGCAGAGGTCGGTCGCGAGCGGGCAACGCGCGGCGTACGCGCAGCCGGTCGGAACCTGGGCCGGCTCGATCGGGTGGCCGGGGATGGTCGCCAGCGGGGCGTCGATGTCCGTGGTCATGTCCGGAACCGCGGCAACCAGCGCGCGGGTGTAGGGGTGGCGTGCCCGCGTGCGCAGGTCGGCCGTCGGAAGGTCCTCGACGACCCGGCCGGCATACATGACGAGCACCCGGTCGCAGACGTCGGCGACCACCGAGACGTCGTGGCTGATGAGGAGGAGAGCGGCCCCCTCTTCGCGGCGTACGTCCTGGAGCAGGGCCAGCACCTGGCTCTGGACCGTGACGTCGAGCGCGGTCGTCGGCTCGTCCGCGATGATGAGGCGCGGGCTGCCCATCAGGCCCATGCCGATCATCGCGCGCTGACGCATGCCGCCCGAGAACTCGTAGGGGTACTGGCGGGCCCGGCGCTCGGGGTCGCGGACACGGACGGCCCGCAGGCGGTCGACGGCGCGGTCGGACGCCTCCTTGCGGTCGAGTCCCTGGTGGTACCTGCCGACCTCGGCCAGCTGGGAGCCAATCCGCATCGTCGGGTTGAACGAGGTCATGGGGTCCTGGAAGACCACGGCGAGGGATGTGCCGAGGAGCTTGTCGTGGTTCTGACCTTCTGCGGCCCCGAGCAGGTCGGTCCCGCAGAAGGTGAGGTGCCGGGCGTCGACACGTCCCGGCTCCTCGACCAGCCGGGCGATCGACAACGCCGTCAGGGACTTGCCGGATCCCGACTCGCCCACGACGCCGACAGCCTCGCCGGCGGCGATGCCGAACGAGACGCCACGCACCGGGCGGACCGGGCCGTCCACGCCTGGGAAGGAGACGCGGAGGTCGCGCACGTCGAGCACCAGGTCGCGGTCGGCCTCGTCGTCGTGGTCGAGGGCGGTCGCGGGCGTCTCACCGGTCGGCACCTTCAGCATGCCGGCGCCGGTCACCGCGGAGATCCCGAACACCCCGGCGATCGCCTCGCCGGTGAGGTTGAAGGCGAGACCGGCGATGACCACCATGAGGCCCGGCGCGAGCGCGGCGAGCGGGTGGACGTAGATGCCGCTCAGGCCGTCCTGCATCAGGCGGCCCCAGTCGTAATCCGGCGCCTGGACGCCGAGTCCGAGGAAGGACAGCCCGGCGAAGCTCAGCAGGATGGCGCCGGCGGTGACTGTCACGTTCACGACGAGCGGCTCCGCGACGTTGGGCAGCACGTGCCGGGCCACGATCCGGAAGCGGTTGACTCCCGCGATACGCGCCGCGGCGACGTACTCGAGCCCGGCGACACCGGCGACGAGCGTCTGGCACAGGCGGGCGAGACCGGGAGCGACCGCGAGACCGATCGCCAGCACCGCACCCCTTGCACCGATGCCGAAGATGACGGCGAAGACGAGGACGAGAAGCAGTCCCGGGAACGCCACGAAGACGTTGACGAACGCTGTGACGAGCCGTCCGAGCCGCCCCCCGAGCAGCAGCGGCGCGGTGCCGAGAACGAGTCCGATCACCGTTCCGAGCGCGGTCGCGGCCACGGTCAGCATCAGCGAGAGTCGCGTGGCCACCAGGACCCGAAAGAACAGGTCGCGGCCCAGGTTGTCGGTGCCGAACCAGTGCTGCGCCGAGGGGCCGGCCAGCAGGTTCTCGGTGTCCACGGCACTGGCCTTGTCGCCCCAGAGGATCGGGGCGAAGACGGCCAGGAGCACGATGAAGGCGAGCAGACCCAGCCCGACGATGCCGACCGGGGTCTTGAGGATCCGGGACCAACGCTGGGACATCACTACAGCTCACCGATCGTGGAACGAGGGTCGAGCACGGCGAGCGCGACGTCGACCAGAGTGTTGATGACGAGCACACCGAACCCGTAGACGAGCACGGTGCCCTGCACGACCGGGTAGTCCTTGGTCACGATCGACTGCACGATCGTGCTGCCCAGGCCGGGCCAAGCGAAGACGTTCTCGACCAGCACCGTGCCGGCGATCATCGAGGCCAGCAGCATGCCGCCGAGGGTGAGTGTCGCCGTGACGGCATTGGGCAGCGCGTGCCTCAGGTGGATGCGCAGGGCGGGCAGCCGCTTCGCCCGGGCCGTGCGAACGTAGTCGGTCTCCAGCACCGCGAGCATCTCCACACGGACGATGCGGGACAGGACCGCTGCCGTACCGAGGGCCAGGGCAAGCACCGGCAGGACGTACGACGATGCGTCGGTACGACCTGCGACCGGGAACCACGCGAGGTTGACCGCGAAGACAGCGACGAGGGCGACGCCCACGAGAAAGTCCGGGATCGAGCCGAGCACGACGGTGCTGCCGGCGAACGCCAGCTCCGTACGGCGGCGCCGCCCGCGCCTGGTCGCGACCGCGACCGCCACGCCGAGCGGAACGGCGACCGCGATCGCGACGACGAACGCGAGGACCGCCAGGGATGCGGTCGCCGGGAGCCGCTGGGCGATCGTCTCCGAGACCGGGAGCTGGGTCGTGATCGACTCACCCAGGTCGCCGTGGAGCAGGTTGCCAAGGTAGTGCACGTACTGCGTGAGCAACGGGTCGTCGAGACCGAGCGCTTGCCGTTGGGCCTCGACCAGCTCGGTCGGTGCCGTCATCCCGAGTGCTGCCCGGACCGGGTCGCCCGGGACCAGGTGGATCATGAGGAACGACACGGTGACCAGGACCCACACCGACACCAGCAGCCGCCCCGTACGTCGAAGCGCGAAGCGTGTCCACCGCCCGTGCAGCCGACCCTGCGACGTCGGGACGGGCCGGGGCGGAGCAGCCGCCGGTGTCAGTGTTGCCATGTTCGGTCAACCCCCGATCAGCCGAGCATCCGGATGCTGGTGGGCACCACACTGCCGAGGACGTCGATCTCGGCGCCCTTGGCGAAGAACGGCAGCAGGCTGTTGGCGAACAGAACCACGTCGTTGGCCTTGAACAGCGCAGCCTCGGCATCCAGCCAGTCCGGGCAGCTGTCGGCGCCGACCTTGCCCATCGCCTTCTTCACGCTCGCGTCATAGTCCGCGTTGGTGATGACGGACATGTTGTTGCCGCCGTCCTTCACGCCGGGGCCTGAGAAGAAGGGGACACCCTGCTCGGGCGTGTTGATGTTGAGCGGCTCCCAGGAGATGTCCCAGTCGCCGGTGCCGAACATCGCGTTGACCACGCCGGTCTCGTCGAGCTGCTTGGCCTTGACGTTGACGCCGATCTTCTTCCACGCGTCCACCGCGAGCTCCGCCGCGGCGCTGCCGCCGGAGCCGAGCGAGGAGTCGTAGATGAATGAGAGCGACAGCGGCTTCCCGGCCTTGGCGCGCATGCCGTCGGCGCCCTTGACCCAACCGGCGGCCTCGAGCGCCGACTCGGCGGCGGCCACGTTCGGGCCGAGCTCGGAGCCCTCGAGCGACGATCCGGTGCAGCCCGCCGGCGCGACGACGGCGAGCTGGGTCGCCGGGCCGCCACGGTCGGAGGTGATCACCTTCTGCAGCTGGGCCAGGTCCAGCGCCTGCGTCAGGGCCTCCCGAACCGCCGGGTCGGAAGTGGCGTGTGCCGTGTCGTGGTTGTACCACTGCTCGCCGACGATCGCTTTGGCGTCGTCGTGGTCGAGCTTGGCCGCCTCGAGGCGGCTGGCGTCGGGCCCGTGGATGGCCGCGGCGTTGAGCGCGCCGGACAGGAGCTGGTTGGCGGCCGTGGTCTCGTTGGGCACGATCTTGACCTGGATGGTCGCGGGCATGCCAGTCGTGGCGGTCGTGGCGCCAGCCGGGCCCCAGGTGTAGCCCTTGCGGATCGCGTAGGTGTAGTGGTCCCCGGGTACGGCCTCCTTGAGGGTGTAGGGACCTGTGCCGTCGGTGCCAGCCTTGAGCGAGGCGCGGTCCTTCATGCCGGAGTCGCAGACCATCGGCAGGTTCGCGAATGAGTCCAGCACGAAGGGCGACGCGGAGGCGAGCGTGACCGTGAGGGTGCTGCCCGTGGCCTTGGCCGTGGCACCGGCCGGCACGAACACGCCGAGGAACGGGCTCTTGTTCTTCGGGTCCTCGACGTAGCTGATGTTGTTCGCGGCGGTCTGCGCAGTGAACGGCTTGCCATCCGCGCAGGTGACGCCGGAGGCGATCTCGAAGGTCACCGTCGTGCCGTTCACCGACCACTTGGACGCGAGGCCGGAGGTGACCTGCCCCTTGGCGTCGACCGAGACAAGGCTGTCGTAGGCGAACTTGCTGACCTGGAAGAGCGGGCTCGACGCGCTGCCCTGAGGGTCGAGTGCCCCCGGGTCGGCGGAGAGCGCCAGCGTGAATGTCTTGCCGTCGACGTACTTGCTGCCGCTCGAGCCGTCGTCGGATCCACCGCAGGCGGTGAGGCCGACGGCGGCCACGGAGACGGAGAGCGCCAGGATGACGCTCGAGCGGACAGGCCTCATGGGCATTCCTCTTTCATCAGGTTTGGGCGGTGCGATGGGGGTGTGCTGGGACGGCTCGACCGGTACCGCGTCACTCGACGCGTGAGACCACACGTCCGTAGTGGACGTACTTCGCCTGGTCGGCGCCGGACGAGCTCGTCACCGAGCCGATGAAGGCGAAGACGACGTGGATGCCGTGATAGGCCTCGACCGTGATGAGGCTGTCGTCGGCGAGGTGGACGAGCTCGAAGCGGATCGGCCTCTCACCGATCTCCGCGTGAATGTCCTTGGGTTGGCGGTCAAGCCAGACCCTGCCGTCCGCGTCCTGGCTGACGGTGATGTCGTAGATGGTGTCGGCGTAGCGACCCACGTAGCGGCTGACGTCAACCTGCTGGGGGGCTGCTGGGGGGGTCGGACGGGCCGGCAGCTCTATGCCGGTGAGCCGGGTGAGCAGCGCCGCGACCACGTCGTTGAAGAGGCCGAAGACGTCGCCGCCGTTGGTGAGCATCGCGATCGCGACGCCCGCCTCGGGGACCACCCGCAGAAAGGCGGCCTGGCCGATCGTGCCGCCGTCGTGGGCGACAACGGTGCCCTGCGGCGCGTCGAACAGCTCCCAGCCAAGGCCCCAGGCGTCGCCCATGCCCGCGAGGCGGGGCAGGTCGACCTCGCGGGTCTGCATCGCCTGCACCGAAGCGGCGCTGAGCACGCGGGTGCCGTCGGGCGCGACGCCGCCGTCCAGGTGCATCCGCACGAAACCGAGCAGGTCGGAGGGGGTCATCGCCAGCATCGACCCCGCGGGAGCGTTCGAGCGCGCCAGCGCCCAGGAGGTCGCCGGCTCCAGCTCGCCGTCATCCCCGACGATGTGACCTGTGGCGGCCCGGTGCCGGATCGCCTCGTAAGGGCTCGGGCTGACGCGCTGGAGACCGAGGGGCTGCACGATCCGCTCGAGGAGCACGTCGTCGTACGGCATGCCCCGGAGAACCTCGATGAGGCGTCCGAGCACGACGAACGCCGTGTTGTTGTAGGAGAAGGTCTCGCCGGGCGCGAAGAGCTGGGGGAGGTCGGTGAGCGTGGCGACGTACTTCTCGATGGCGTCCTCACCGCGACCAGTGTCGGTGAAGATATCGCCCTCGAAGCCGGCGGTGTGCGTGAGGAGGTGCCGCGTGGTGAGCGCCTTGGCGGCCTCGATGTCTCCGATGACCAGCTCGGGGAGGTAGTCGAGCAGCGGCTCGTCGAGGTCGAGTAGCCCGTCGTCGACCAGCTGCAGGACGAGCGTCGTGGTCCAGATCTTCGTGATGGAGCCGATCTGGAAGACGGTCGCAGAGTCGACCGGCACCTGAGTGGCGAGGCTCGTGACGCCACTGGCGGCGGTGGCGACCTCGCCCCCCGACAGCACGGCGATCGTCGCTCCCGGGACACCGTGCTCCTCGACGAGCCGTGCAAAGCTCTCTGCGAGCCACGCCGCGGCGGTCTGCGGCGCGTTGCCCATCGGGCTCTCCAGCGTTGTCATGGCGGTCACCGTAAGTGGATCGACCACGGGAGTGTTCGTCCGATCGGACAGCACTGTCGCCCCGCGTTTGTCCGATCCTCCAATGAGGCTGGCGCCGGGTCGGTGTTTGCTGGGGGTGTGCTGATTCTCCGCGGCGGGCGCGTGATCGACCCGCGCTCCGTGACCGAACAGGTAGCCGACGTGGCGGTGGACGGCGGCACGGTGGTTGCTGTCGCCCCGTCCCTGCCGACCGAGCGGGCAACCGTCATCGACGTGACCGGCCTCGTTGTCGGGCCGGGCTTCGTGGACCTGCACAGCCACGTGCATTCCATCGCGGGGCAGCGGCTTCAGGCTCTCGACGGCGTCACGGCCACGCTCGACCTCGAGGCCGGGCTGATGCCGGTCGAGACGGCATACGTACGGGCAGCCGCCGACGGACGGCTCCTGCACTACGGCTTCTCGGCCTCCTGGGGCGACGCACGTGCCGCGGTGCACCTGGGAGCGACGCCGTCGGCCGACCTCCACGCGTCGCTCACGATGCTCGGCGATCCGGCGTGGCAGCGCTCGTCCTCGCCGTCCGAACGCAGGGCCTGGCTGCGGCTGCTCGAGTCCGAGCTCGAGGCCGGAGCGCTCGGCATCGGGGTTCTGTTGGGCTACGCCCCGCGGACCGACCCCGACGAGTTCCTGGACGTCGCCCGGCTCGCAGCGCGGACCGGCACCGCGACCTTCACCCACGTCCGCGAGATCATCGAGGCCGACCCGACCACACCGATCGACGGCTCGCACGAGATTGTCCGGGCCGCCGCCGAAACCGGTGCGTCGATGCACCACTGCCACGTCAACAGCACCTCCCGCCGTCACGTCGACCGGGTGCTGGGCCTGCTCGACACTGCTCGGAGCAACGGCTCGCAGGTGACCGTCGAGGCCTACCCGTACGGCGCCGGCAGCACGGCGATCGGCGCCTACTTCCTCGCCCCCGAGCGGCTCGACGCGTGGGGTCTACAGCCGTCGTCGCTCACGCTCGTCGCGAGCGGCGAGCGGATCGCCTCGGTCGCCCGGCTGGCCGAGCTGCGCGCGACCGATCCCGGCGCCGTCTGCGTCGTCTCCTTCCTCGACGAGCAGAGACACGAGGACGCGGCGCTGCTCCAGCGAGCACTTGCCTTCCCGGACTCGATCGTCGCGAGCGATGCCATGCACGTGGAGTGGCCCGACGGTTCGACGGACAGCCGCGAATGGCCGCTTCCCGAGGGGGGACAGACGCACCCGCGCACGGCCGGCACGTTCTCCCGCTCGCTGCGACGGATGGTCGTCGAGACCGGTGCATGGTCGTGGGCGGAGGCCTTTCGGCGCTGCTCCTACCTGCCCGCGCAGGTGGTCGCCGGCTTCGCTCCCGCCGCGCGGACCAAGGGCTGGCTCGGCGTCGGCGCGGATGCCGATCTGGTGGTCATCGATCCTGCCACCATCAGTGACAACGCGACCTACATCGACCCGACGCGGCCCTCCGTGGGCGTACGCCACCTGCTTGTCGACGGGAACTTCGTCGTGCGCGACGGCGCGCTGGACGCCGACGCCTTCCCGGGCCGTCCGATCCGCGCCGCACTCGGCTGAACGCGCCCGACGGACGTGGATCGCGTCCGGCTCGTGGACATCGCGGCAAGCGTCGCCACCTGTTCAGGACCTGGCCTGAGCCGACTCGCACCCCTCCCCCACGATTCCCGGGACACGAGCGGCAGGTCGGCGATGAAGGCCTCGGCGGTCCTGCGGCGGAGCGGTCAGCGCTGTGCGGTCGCCCCTTACGAGCGGGCCACGACGAAGCGCTGCCCTGCGTAGTTCCCTAGGCTTGAGGAGCCCTCAAGGATCGGATTCTGGGCTCCTTCGATTGCGCCCGACCCACCAGGCCGGGTCAGTCCCATGCGGGTCACCGCCGGCTCTTCCTTCGCCAGGCTCTCCCTGCGTGTCGGGTGCGCGCGCTGGCACCAACCGAAAGAGATCGGCGGGGGGATCGGAAACGGAGGCCGAGGGCGGCTTGCCCGGGCATGATGTGCCAAGGGGGCAGCGCCGCGATGGCCTGACCGGCGCGGTTCCCACGGGAGGACAGAGGGAGCGTGGCGTCAGAGACGACGGGTTCGAGCACGGAGCGGGCGACGTCGGGATCGTCGAACAGGCCCCGAGACACGCTGCTGACGTTCCTGTTCACGGACGTCGAGAGCAGCACCCGCCTGTGGGAGGAGAACCCCCCGGTGATGCGGTCGGCCCTCGCGCAGCACGACGCCATCCTCCGGTCGGCGATCGCGGATTCACATGGCGATGTCGTCAAGACGACCGGCGACGGCCTCATGGCCGCGTTCGCCGCACCGGACGACGCCGTTGCGGCGGCGGTCGCCGCGCAGCGCGGTCTGATCTCGCACGCGTGGCCGGACGGGAACGTCATTCGGGTCCGGATGGGGATTCACACCGGCGAGGTCGAGGCGCGCGGCGGAGACTACTTCGGGCCCGTGGTCAACCGCACGGCCCGGATCATGTCGGCCGGCCACGGCGGCCAGGTCCTGCTGTCGGAGGCTACGGCCGAGCTCCTCGCGGGCCGTCTCGCGGATGGAACCACGCTCCGCGACCTCGGCGAACGCCGGCTGAAGGACCTTGGACGGCCACAGCGTCTCTTCCAGCTCAACACTCCTGGCCTGCCGGCCGAGTTCCCTCCGCTCTCGACCCTCGACCTGCGGCCTAACAACCTCCCGACCGACACCTCGGCGTTCGTCGGCCGCGACGCGGAGCTGAGGGCGATCCGGGAGCGTCTCGACGACGCCGAGATCCGGCTGGTCACGCTCACCGGCCCGGGCGGTAGCGGCAAGACACGGCTCGCCATCCGCGCCGCCGCCGAGCAGATAGACCGGTTCAGCGACGGCGTCTACTTTGTCGACCTCGTCACGGCAACGGGCAGCGACGCCGTCCTCGCCTTGGTAGCAACCGCGCTCGATCTCGCCGACGCGGCGGAGCGCTCGCCGCTCGACGAGCTTCGCCGTCAGCTCCGGGGGCAGCGGGTCTTGCTCGTTCTCGACAACTTCGAGCAGGTGACCGTCGCCGCGCCGACGCTCGTCGGGCTGCTCTCCGACTGTCCCGCGCTGAAGCTGCTGGTGACGAGCCGGCAAGCGCTGCGAGTGCGGGGCGAGCACGTCGTCTCGGTGCCCCCGATGTCGCTCCCCGAGGCGTCCGCGGTGCCCGTGGCCTCGGCCGACGAGCTCAGCCGGTTCGAAGCGGTCCAGCTGTTCGTCGATCGGGCCCGTGGGGTCCGGTCCAGTTTCCGGCTGACGGACGACAACGCCGCCGCAGTCGCCGAGATCTGCCGCCGGCTCGACGGCCTGCCACTCGCCATCGAGCTCGCCACGGCGCGCCTCAACCTGTTCTCTGCGGAAGCGCTTCGGGACAGGCTGGCCGGAAGCCTGAAGGCACTGGGGAGCGGCGCCCGCGACCTGCCGGAGCGCCAGCAGACGCTTCGCGCCACAATCGAATGGAGCTACCGGCTCCTGACACCCGTCGAGCAGCGGGTCTTCGAGCTCCTTTCGGTTTTCGCGAGTGCATCGGTGGAGGCAGTCGAAGCGGTGGCGTCGGGCCTGGACGATGGTGCGGGCCGAGAACTCGACGCCGTCGACGGTCTCGGCTCGCTCATCGACAAGAGCCTCGTCCGCCAGCTGGACACAGCCGACGGCGTCGACATGCCGCGCGTCGTCTTGCTCGAGACCATCAAGGAGTACGCAACGGCCCAGCTCGATGCCCAGCCGGACTTCGCGCAAGCGGTTCGGGAGCGCCACGCCCGGTACTTCACGAACCTCGCCACCGAAGCCGACACCGGGGCTGTCGTGGACGAGCTCGACAACCTCCGGATCGCTTGGAAGCACGCCGTCACGCGGAGGGACCGCTCCAGACTCGACGCCTTGCGCGAAGCACTCTGGCCCGTCTACGAGGCGCGCGGCTGGTACCACGCGACGATCCAGCTGACGGACGACCTCCTCGCCATCGAGACGTCGGCTCCTGCGGACCGTGATGACTGGCAGAAGCGGCTGAGCCTGCTCACGAGCCGGGCCAAGGCGCTGACCTTGTTGCGCGGCTACTCCGCCGAAGGCGAGCAGGCTTACGGCGAAGCACTGGCGCTCGTGAAGGAGCATGGCGAGGTCCCGCAGCTCTTTCCGGTGCTGGCCAGTCTCGCCAGCTTCCACGGCTTCCGTGGCGAGGTTGACAAGGCCATCGAGTACGCGCAAGAGATCCTGCGGCTGGACGATGATCAGGACGACGTAGGCATGCAGGTCAGCGGCTACACGCTGCTCGGGGCGAACACTGGGTTCGCCGGGGACCTCCAGGCGGGACTCGGCTACCTCGACCAGGCGATCTCGGCGTCCGCGAGCGGCGGCTACCAGTCGCGGCGGCTGCGGCTCGGGCTGGATCCCCGCGTGTCATGCCTGACCACGTCGGGCTTCTTCCTGTGGCTGCTCGGCCATCCGGATCGCGCGGTCGAGCGGGCCGAACGGGCGATCGCGCTCGCGACGGATATCGACCACCCGTACTCGCTGGCGTACGCCTACTACCACGCTGGGTTCCTGCACCTGTGGCGACGAGAGCCGGACATCGTCCAGACCTTGGCGCAGGGCGCATGGGACGTGGCCAGGACGAGCGAGCTGCCGCTATGGCGAGCCCTGTCCATGTGTCTGCAAGGTGCGGCGACGAGCGGGCTCGGTCGGCCCGAGGAAGGCCTCCGCCAGATTGTGGCTGGCATCGATCGCTACCAGGGCCTGCGAACGCCGCCCGTGTTCTGGCCGATGCTCCGATTCATGCAGGCGCAGGCCCAGGTCGAGTACGGCGCGCCCAACCCAGGGTTCCCGCTGATCGACGAGGCGCTCTTGGTGGGAGGCGCCGACGGCATCCTAGGGCCGCTGTTCCACATCGTGCGTGGGGATCTTTTGTTGCTCGGCCCTGACGCGTCAGCGGCCGCCGCGACCCAGTCGTACCAGCGCGCGTATGAGCTTTCGTTGACCCATGGCGAGCGGATGACCCAGCTCCGAGCGGCCGCTCGGCTCGTCCGCCTCGCACGCGATGCGGACCGAGAGCGGTGGGTCGATGAGCTGGAGGCGGTCCATGCGACCTTCTCGGAGGGCCTTGAGACACCAGATCTCGTGGAGGCCTCCGAGCTCCTCACGAGGTGAGTTCCTCGGTTGGAAGCAGAGCCCGCGGGGCCACCTCTGGCTGGCCGCGGCCCGGTCGAGGGGCGGCACGTGGTGGGACGTGTCCCGAACAGCATGTGCCACCCGAGCGGCTCAGCGAAAGGCGGACTCGCCCGTGAGCGCCTGGCCAATCACCAGCGTGTGCATCTCGACGGTGCCCTCGTAGGTGAGGACCGACTCGAGGTTGTTCATGTGGCGGATCACGGGGTACTCCAGCGAAATCCCGTTGGCGCCCAGGATGGTTCGCGCCGTGCGGCAGATGTCGAGTGCCTCGCGGACGTTGTTGAGCTTGCCCAGGCTGACTTGCTCCGGTCGCAGGGTGCCGGCGTCCTTGCGGCGACCGAGGTGCAGCGCAAGGAGCTGGCCCTTGACGAGCTCGAGCGCCATGTCGGCGAGCTTCTGCTGGGTCATCTGGAAGGCGGCGATCGGCCGGCCGAACTGCGCTCGCCCGATCGCGTAGCGTCGGGCGGCATCCAGGGAGGACCGCGCGGCACCGAGAGCGCCCCAGACGATGCCGTACCGCGCCTCGTTGAGGCACGAGAGCGGGCCCTTGAGCCCATGTACCTCCGGCAACGCCGCCCCGGAGGGCAGCCGGACCCCATCCAGCACGAGCTCACTCGTCACCGAGGCGCGGAGGGACAGCTTGTGCTTGATGAGAGGGGCCGAGAAGCCGGGCGTGTCTGTCGGGACGACGAATCCGCGGATACCCTCGTCGGTCCGCGCCCACACGACGGCGACGTCGGCGACCGACCCATTGGTGATCCACATCTTCCGGCCGTCGAGCACCCAGTCGTCACCGTCGCGCCTGGCCCGCGTCCGCATCGAGCCGGGGTCCGACCCGTGGTCCGGCTCGGTCAGCCCGAAGCAACCGATCGCCTCCCCCGCCGCCATGCGCGGAAGCCACTCCAGCTTCTGCTCCTCGGTGCCGAAGCGGTGGATCGCGTACATCGCCAGGGAGCCCTGTACCGACACGAGCGACCGGATGCCCGAGTCCGACGCCTCGAGCTCGAGACACGCCAGACCGTAGTCGACTGCGCTCATCCCGGCGCAGCCGTAGCCGTCAAGGTGCATCCCGAGCAGGCCGAGGCTGCCCAGATCCTGAGCGAGCCCACGGATGTCCGCGATCTCACCGCGCTCGAACCAGTCCGCGACGTAGGGCTCGACGAGCTTGTCGCACAGCTGCCGAACGGACGACCGGACGGCCTTCTCGTCGTCGGTCAGCAGGTCGTCGATGCCGGCGAGGTCCATGGGGTCGATCGGGGCGAGCCGGTGCTGGGGTGAGGTCACGGTCTGACTCCTCGGGTATGCCGGGTGGCTGGCTGGGTGAGCCAGCCCCGGACCTTGTCGTTGTGCTCCCCCAGTCCTGGAGGGCTGGTCGGTCGGCGAAGGGTGCTGCGCGAGTAGGTGATCGGGTGGCGCACCTGTCGCGGGCGGTCGGGGCCGACGTCCACGGTCGGCGCGAGCCCGAGGCTGTCGGCGAGGCCGATGGCCGACCCGACGTCGCCGACCTGTCCGGCCGGGACCCCGGCGTCGACAAGCGACTTGACCCACACCGCGGCGTCTTCGGTGCGCAGCACCTCTTCGAGGGCTGCCGCGAGAGCCGCACGGTTCGCGACGCGCGATCCGTTGCTCGAGAAGCGTGCGTCGTCGGCGAGAGTCGGCCTGCCGAGCACCGTTGCGAGCCTTCGGAACTGGCCATCGTTGCCGCACGCGACAGCGACCACGCCGTCGCGGCAGTGCAACGTCTCGTAGGGCGCGATGGAGGGATGCATGTTGCCCATCCGCGTCGGGCTGACGCCGGTTGCGAGAAAGCCGCTCGCCTGGTTCGCGAGAGAGCCGAGCAGGCTCGACAGAAGGTTGACCTCGACGTGCTGCCCGCGTCCGGATCGAGTCCGGTGGGCGAGCGCTGCGAGGATGCCGATGACGGCGTCCTTGCCGGTGAGGACGTCGACGACGGCGACCCCCGCCTTCATGGGCTCACCGTCGGCGTCCCCCGTGATGCTCATGAGGCCCCCGACGGCCTGGACGAGGAAGTCGTAACCCGGCAGCGCTGCGCCTGCCCCGCTCCCGAACCCCGTGATCGAGCAGTAGATGATCCCGGGATTGTCGACGCTGACGTCGTCGTAGCCGAGGCCGCGACCCTCGAGGAAGCCGCTGGCGTGGTTCTCGACGAGGATGTCGGCTCGCCGGGCCAGCTCGCGCGCCAGCGCAAGGTCGTCGGGGTCCTTGAGGTCGAGCTCGAGGCTCTCCTTCGAGCGGTTCGCACACTCGAAGTAGGAGGAGGACCGGCTCGTCCACGGCGGCCCCCAATGGCGGGTGTCGTCCCCGACGTGGGGACGCTCGACCTTCACGACGTCGGCGCCGAGGTCGGCGAGCATCGTCGTCGCCAGCGGGCCGGCGAGCACCCGGCTGAAGTCGGCGACGACAAGCCCATCGAGCGGGGCCGTCACGGCGCCGGCTCCATGACTCCGTCGACCCGGCGCGGCAGGCTCCACGGGTTCGCCTCCCGCAGCGCAACGGGCAGGGCTACGTCGGGCACGCCCTGATAGGCGACCGGTCGGGTGAACCTGTCCAGGGCCGCCGCGCCCACGGAGGTGTGTGCCGCGGACGTCGTTGCGGGCCAGGGCCCCCCGTGGTGCTGGGCCCATGTCCATGCCACCCCGGTCGGCCATTCGTCGACGATCACCCGCCCGACCCGCGGTGCGAGCGCCGCGACGGTGGCAGCCGTGTCTGGGTCGTCCGCACTTCCGGTCATGACACTGCCGGCGAGCGCACCCTGCAGCTGGCCGAGCACGATCTCCAGCTCGGTCGCGTCGGCATACTCTGCCACCAGCGCAACCGGCCCGAAGCACTCCTCGAGGAGACGGCTGCTGCGGCGGAGCTGCCCCGACGACACGGCCAGCACGGTGGCCGGAGCAGCCCACCCCGCGCCCGGGCGCATGGTCTGGGCGACGACCTTGGCGCCGGCGGCGACGAGATCGCGCACGCCGGTTCGCGCCTCCCGGGCGATCTGCTCCGTGAGCAGCCAGCCGCCGTCGCGTGCGAGAAGTGCCTGGCCCACCGCCTTCGCCGCGCCCGAACCGGCAGGCGCGAGAAGGAGGCCGGGCTTCGTGCAGAACTGACCCATGCCGAGCGTGAAGGAGCCGACGAAGCCGGCCGCCAACGCGTCCATGGACTCGGCAGCTGCGGGGGTGACGATGACAGGGTTGACGGTCCCCATCTCGGCGTAGACGGGGACCACGACCTCGCGCTCGTTCGCAAGACGCCAGAGCGCGAGGCCGCCGCGCTGCGAGCCGGTGAATGCCACCGCGCGGGTATGCGGCGAGGTGACCAGCGCCGTGCCGGCGTCGAGGCCGGAGACCACGCCGAACGTGCCGGCGGGGGCTCCTGCTGTCTCCAGAGCGGCGGCTGCCAGGTCGGCGAGCCGCAAGGACAGCGCGGGGTGCGCCGGATGCGCCTTGGCGACCACAGGACATCCCACCGCAAGCGCCGAAGCCGTGTCGTTGCCCAGCACGCCGAAGGCGAAGGGAAAGTTGCTCGCCCCGAAGACGGCCACCGGGCCTAGCGGCTGCCGCACACGGGAGAGGACCGTTCCGTCTCCGATGCGGTCGATGCAGACGCCCAACCACGACCCCTCCTCCGCGACGGCAGCATAGAACCTGAGCTGGGCTGCGGCGCGGGCGATCTCAGTTGTAAGCCGAGCGTGACCAAGGGCAGTCTCGCGGTCGGCGAGCGCAACGAGCTCCGCTGCCGCGTCGGGGAGTTCGAGCGCGTCTGCGACGGCCCGAAGCCAGCGGGCCCGGCTGGTCGGTGCAGTCGCGGCGACGGCGGCCGACGCTGCCGCACACGCAGACAGACGGGCTTGGACCTCGTCCCCCGGTGTGTCCGCGACCTCGTCGCACGGCTCGCCGGTGCGCGGGTCGTAGCCCACGGTTGCCGTCACGTGAGGTCACGCACCCCGCGCTCGAGGACCTCGAGTGCGTCGTCGAGGAGCGCGGGCTCGATGCCGAGCGGCGGCAGCATCCGGATGACGTTGCCGTGCGTCCCGCACACGAGCACGAGGACTCCTTCGGCGTGGCAGTGCGCGGCGACGGCCTTGGCCGCTGCTGGGTTCGGGACGGTCGTCCCGGGCTGGACGAGCTCGATGGCGAGCATCGCGCCCCGCCCGCGGGCTTCACCGACAGCGGGAGCGACCTCGGCGAGCCGGCGTAGCCGAGGAAGTACGAGCGCCTCGACCTGCGCGGCACGCTCGACCAGCCCTTCCCGCTCGATGACGTCGAGGGCAGCGAGGGCCGCGGCGCACGCGACGGGGTTGCCGGCATACGTGCCTCCGAGCCCGCCGGGCGCCACCGCGTCCATGATCTCGGCCCGGCCGGTCACGGCCGAGAGCGGCATCCCGCCACCCAGGGCCTTGGCCGTGGTGATGAGGTCGGGGACGAGCCCTTCGTGCTCGCACGCGAACATCGCCCCGGTGCGCCCGAAGCCGGTCTGGATCTCGTCTGCGACGAAGAGGATGCCCTGTTGACGGGCGAACTCGGCCACTCCCGGCAGGAAGCCGGGGGCGGGGACGATGAACCCGCCTTCCCCCTGGATCGGCTCCGCCACGATGGCGGCCACGTTCTCGGCCCCGATCTGGGTCAGGATCATCTCCGTGAGCCTGGCCAGCGCCTCCTCGGCGCACCGATCCGGGCCTCCGGGCCACCGGTACGGGTAGGCCGACGGGGCGCGGTAGACCTCCGGGGCGTACGGTCCGAAGCCGGCCTTGTACGGCACGTGCTTGGCCGTCATCGACATCGTCATCAGCGTCCGGCCGTGGTACGCGTGGTCGAGGACGACCACCGCCGGGCGACCCGTGGCGGCTCGCGCGATCTTGACGGCGTTCTCCACGGCCTCGGCGCCGGTGGTGAACAGCGCGGTTCGCTTCTCGTGGTCGCCCGGCGTGAGGCGGTTGAGCGCGGCGGCGACGTCGACGAAGCCGGAGTACTCGGTGACCATGAAGCAGGTGTGGGTGAAACGGGCTGCCTGTTCGGCCACGGCTGCCGCGACCGCCGGGTGGGCGGCGCCGACACTGGTGACGGCGATGCCCGACGCGAGGTCGATGAGCTGGTTGCCGTCGACGTCGACGAGGATGCCACCCGCCGCCCGCTCGACGAAGACGGGCAACGCGACACCAAAGCCGCGCGGGAGCTCGGCCTCCCGTTCCCTATGTAGCGCAAGGGATCTCGGGCCGGGTACAGCCGTCTGCACGAGGCGGCGCTGGACCACGTCGTCCAGGGGCGGTCGGGTGAGCATCTCGGTCATGGTTCCCCCTCAGGCGTCCACGGTCGCCGGGACGGCGTCGGTCGTCGGGACGGCGTCGCCATGCGGCGCATCCTTCCGCAGGTGCGGCTTGGCCATGAGCATGTAGACGAGGCCGATACCGACGACGATGGCCGCCGACAGGATGACGATGTAGTTGTCGTACCACGCGGCATCCGGCGTGCGCGGCCAGGCCATGTTGACCGCCGCCAGTACCTGGTAGGCGAAGGCGGCGATGGTCACCGGCAGGCCCCAGGCGCCCAGGCGGAACTTGCCGGACGGCACCCAGCCCTTGAGGCGTGCCCGCAGCGCCGCGAGGACGACCATCATGAAGGCGAGGTAGATCCCGAGTGCTGCGAAGGACACGATCTTGGTGAGCGCGTCTGCGGACACGGCCGAGCCGATGATGATGACCGCGGGCACGACGGCCGCGAGCAGCAGCGCGAAGGGCGGCACCGCGCGTCGCGGGGAGAACTTCGACAGCAGGGCGCTGCCGGGCATCATGTGGTCGCGCGCGTAGGAGTAGACGAGCCGGCTCGCGGCTGCCTGGAGGCTGAGCGCGCAGGAGAAGAACGAGATGAGCACGACAGCCAGGACGACTCGGAACCCGACGGTGCCGAAGGCGTCCTGCAGGATCGTGGTCACGGGGTCGGCGTCCTTGCCGGAGATGACGTCGCCGAAGCTCGGCACCGCGAGCAGCAGCGCAAGGGTGATGAAGAACGAGGCGAACCCGCCGATGTAGATGGTCATGCGCATCGACTTGGGGATCTGGACGCGCGGGTTCTTGACCTCCTCGGCGACGTCGCCGCAGGCCTCGAAGCCATAGAACAGGTAGAGGCCGATGAGCGCCGCGGTCAGGAACGCGGGCAGGTAGGAGCTGCCGTCGGGGACGACGCCGTGGGTGTCCACGATGACGCCTAGGTCGTGGTGGCGTTCGGTGATCAGAAGCCACCCCCCGACCACCAGCGCGCCGGCCAGCTCCGCGGCGAAGCCGAAGAACGCGATCTTGCCGAGCAGCTTCGTGCCGCCGAAGTTGAGCACGGTGACGACCGCGATCATGGCCAGGGCGCAGAGGATCGTGACGGTCGTCGAGGGCTCGATGCCCAGCACCATCGCCACGAACGGACCGGCACCGTAGGAGACGCTCGCGATGGTGACGACGAGAGCCATCATGTAGACCCAGCCGGCCATCCACGCCCAGCGGCGTCCCCAGAGACGCCGTGCCCACGGGTAGATGCCGCCCGAGACCGGGAACTGCGAGACCACCTCACCGAAGACCAGGGACACGAGCAGCTGCCCGACCGCGGCCAGCACCACCGCCCAGATCATCGGCGGACCGCCCGCCGCGAGGGCGAAGGCGAAGAGCGAGTAGACGCCGACAACGGGCGACAGGTACGTGAAGCCCAGGGAGAAGTTGCCCCACAGGGTCATGTCGCGCTTGTAGTCGGACGTGTAGCCGAGTGACGCGAGGTGCGCGTCCTCATCATCGTGCTGCACGTCCCTGTGCTGCTCGACGAAGGTCATAGCCAGGTCCTTTCACGGGTTCGCCGCCCGGCAGGGCGGCGCAGTGGCGCACACGCTAGGAACCGCGGTCACCGAGGTGGTATAGACAGATCGGCGCATGGATGCAGTCGCAATTCGCCATCCAGTCCATTGCGGAGAGGAGACGAGGTATGCCGGTTCCGCTCGCCTGGTTGCTCGCCCAGGACGACCTCGGGCTCCGGCTGGTGTCCGGCCCCGCGGACGACGTCCTCGTCGACTGGGCCCACGCCATCGAGCTCGAGGACCCCGCTCCGTATCTCTCTGGGGGTGAGCTGGTGCTCACGACCGGCCTCCGCCTACCGCGAACCGTCCATGAACAGACGGCATACGTCGACCGCTTGGCGGGCGTGGGCGTCGCCGCGCTCGCCTTCGGGACCGGCGTCCGGTTCACCGCAATCCCTCGTGGCGTCGTGACCCGCAGCGCGGACGTCGGTCTGCCCCTGCTCGAGGTCCCGCTTGCCACACCGTTCATCGCGGTGACGCAGCGCGTGGCCCATCGCCTCTCCGAGCAGCAGCAAGAGTCGCTGCAGCGAGTTGTCGCCTTCCAGCAGTCGCTCACGCGTCGGATGTTGCGCGACGGCCCTGCCGGACTCGTGTCGGGACTCGCGGCCGAGCTGCACGCACCCGTCGTGCTGCTGGATGAGCACGGCCGCACCGTGGCAGCCTCGTCGCGCGCCCAGTCGCTCACCGTCAAGCTGGCCGCCGAGCTGGTCGAGCGCCGCCCCTCCCGCTCGCATGGAGCCATCCACCGGGTGCAGTCCGACAGCGGCGGCGCCCAGCTGCACGCAGTGCACGGTCGCAACGCCCACCGCGGGTGGCTGGCGGTGGGACTCGAGGAGCTGGACCCCGACCAACGACCGCTCGTGCACCATGCGGTGGCACTCGCGACGCTGCAGCTCGACCGACCGCGCGAGCTGGAGGAGGCGCGTCTCTCCGTGGGCGCCACGGTCCTCGGACTTCTCCTGGGGCAGGCTCCGGCCGACCCAGCCCTGGTGCGACAGCTCCTCCACCTCGGCTTCGCCCCACAGGAGGTGGTGCGACTGCTCGTGCTCCAGACCACACGCCCCGCGATCGCAGAGCCGGTGGTCCAGTCGCAGCTGACGGCGGCAGGGGTGCCCCACGCTCTCGTCCGGGTGCCCCCCGGGCTCGTGGCTCTCGTGGCTGATGGCGACACCCCACTCGTGCTGGAGCGGGTCAGGCAGGCCCTGGCCGATGCGGGCGCGGGCGGCGCCTCGGTCGGAGTCAGCGGCGCCTGCGAGCCCGGGCTCGTGGCATACGCGCTCGTGCAGGCCCGCCGTGCCGCCAGGACTGCTCGGCTCACGCGAGTCCCCGTCGAGTGGTTCGACCACCTGACCCTCGAAGCAGTGCTCGACGACACCGTCGTGCGCGAGCGAGTGCGCGCGTTGTCGGAACCGAGTCTGGCCGCCCTCCGCGAGCGCGACGAGCGAGAGGGCGCGCTGCTGCGAACCCTGGAGGTGTTCCTCGACAACAACGGCTCCTGGGAGACGGCCGCCAGGGCGCTCGGCATCCACCGCCACACCCTGCGCAACCGCATCACCCGCATCGAGCAGCTGACCGGCCTCGGCCTCGACGTCGCCCAGCATCGAGTCGTCCTTGCGTTGGCGCTCGCAACGCGTGATTCCGCCGAGTCGGGGCTCTGAGCTCCAGTGAGAGCGACACGAGCTCCCGCAACAGGTCGCAGTCGACCGCCACGGCTCTGGGCGTAGGTCGGGATTCCGCCACGATGCCGGGGCGCCTACTTCCGCGGGCACTGGGGCGAGTGCGACCCTGTGCCTGTGAGCACGTCTGTGCGGCTCTTCCTCGTTTCACCAGCACGCGCGGTGCGACGCGCTCTGGCTCGTGCCCTCGATGCCGAGGAGGAGATCGAGGTCGTTGGGGAGGCAGACAGCTCGAGACAGGCGCTGGCGCGAGTGCCCGCCGTCCGGCCAGATGTCGTCCTGGCGGGGTCGCGACTGCACGATCCCGACTCCGCGGAGCTGTGCCGCCTCCTGCTGGACGCCTTGCCGGAGCTGCACGTGCTGGTGGTCGACGTTGACGCCGACCAGAAGCTGGTGGCGCGAATGATCAGTGCGGGGGCGTCCGGGATGGTGGCGGACACTGCCGACGAGGAGGACCTTGTCGACGCTATCGAGACCGCCGCCGCCGGGCAGATGGTGATGTCGGCCAGGACACTGATGGGCATCCTGCGCCGGCAGCACGAGCCGGAACCGGACGCGGTCGACAGTCTGACGCCGCTCGAGCGCGAGCTGTTCGACCTCATCGGGCAGGGGTTGAGCAACACCGAGATCGGCATCAGGCTGCGGCTCGCGCCCGGCACGGTCCGGAACTACGTGTCCCGGTTGATGCGCAAGCTCTCGGTCGACCGACGGGCCCAGCTGATCGCCCTGGCCGTGCGACGGGAACCCGACTGACGGGGAGGCCTGGACGGCAATGGGCGCCAGGTCCGGAAGGACCTGACGCCCACTGTTGTAGGAACCGCGGACCCGCTAGCTCGGATCGGTTCTCACGCGCTCGCGCCCGCGAGCTCCTTCTGCAGGACCTGCTCCACCTCTTCGTGGGGGACCACCGGCTCCGGGATCCGCGCGATGGCCGCGTCCTCCTCCAGCACGACGTCCGTCACCCGACGGCCGGTCACCTTGGAGAGGACCACGGCGTAGACCACGCCGATCGCTGCCCAGACCAGGCCGGCGATCAGGGCGTCCGCGTGCAGGAAGCTCCAGAGGACGCCCGTCAACAGCATGCCGATGACCGGCAGGACGACGTTCCTGGCAATCTGCTTGCGGCCCTTGTACTCGCGGCGTCGCCACACGAAGTAGGCGATCACCGACAGGTTCACGAAGGTGAAGGCGACGAGCGCACCGAAGTTGATCATCGAGGAGATCAGCTCGAGGCTCGGGCTGATCGCCAGCAGGGACACGACGCCCACGACGATGACCGCGCCCACGGGGGTGTGTCGGCGTGGGTGGATCGTGGCGAAGATGCGCTTCGGGTACAGGATGCCGTTGCGGCCCATGACGTGGAGCATCCGGGACACGCTCGCGTGGGAGGCCAAGGCCGAGGCGACGGTGGCTGCGAACGCGGCGGACATGAAGAGCATCTGGAACACCTGGCCACCGACCTTCAGCGCCATCTCCGGAAGCGTGTCGTCGACCAGCTCGAAGCCGGTGACGTTCGGGAAGACCGCCTGGGCGACGAAACCGGTGACCAGGAAGATGCCTCCACCGATGAGGAGGGTGATGATGATCGCCTTCGAGATGTCGGCCTTCTTGCGGGCCTCCTCGGCATACATCGTGATCGCGTCGAATCCGATGAAGGAGAAGCAGACCACCGTTGCACCGCTGAGCACCGCCGGCAGCATGACGCCCGAGTGGAAGAGCGGCTCGCTCGTGAACAGCGTGCCCTGGCCCATGCCGTGCGAGAGCTGCACGACAGCCAGGACGAGGAAGGCAATGATCATGGCGACCGCGAAGGCCACCAGCAGGAAGTTCAGCTTGGAGGTGGACTTCATGCTCCACGCGTTCAGCGCGGTGATGCCGGCGACGAAGCCGACGACCCAGATCCAGCCGGGCACCGCCGGGAACAGCGACTCCATGTACAGCCGGATGATCAGCGCGTTCACGAGGGGCAGCAGCAGGTAGTCCAGCAGCGCCGCCCAGCCGACCATGAAGCCGACTCGCGGGTGAATGGCCTCGCGGGCGTAGGTGTAGGCCGAACCCGCGGAGGGGAAGACCTTCGCCATCCGGCCGTAGCTGATCGCCGTGAACAGCATCACGACCAGCGCCACCATGTAGGTCAACGGCACCACGCCGTTGGTCTCCTCGGTCACGATTCCGAAGGTGTCGAACAGGACAGTGGGCGTCATGTACCCGAGGCCGAGGCCGACGATGGCCCACAACCCCAGGGACCGCGTCAGTCCGCCTTGCTTGCTCATGCTTTCCTTCCAATTCTTGATGGAGGACTGCAAGAGGACCACCCCGCCTGCAGTCGCCGAACGCCGGTGGGCTAATGTGCCAGCCGTCGTTGTTGGCAGTTCAAATGGTGCCGGGAGGCGACCGGGCGCGAAGCCGTCAAGTGTCACCGACCGTCGCCCGTCTGTCATCAGTTCCGACAACTCTTGTCATCGAATCGTGTGACGGACCGGCTCCAGATGAGGGTGCGGCATCGGAGAGCGGGCCGTCGCTGGACAGAATGTCGATTTCGGGGTAAGGAAGTCGACGACATGTCCATGGATGCTGCACGGGTTCCCTGTCATCGTTGGCTCACCATGAACATGAAGGGATCCACCATGAATGCCAGCGACTCTCTGCCGACACGTGTCGCCGAAGCCCTGCAGCAGGGACTCGCATCCGCCGCAGCGGCGGGCAGCTCCTCCGTCGAGGCCGAGCACCTCGCGCCCGAGCAGCTCGACACCCTCGCCGAAGCCACCTTGGCGCACTTGCGGTCGCGGCGCGGAACGGCGTCCGACATCGAGGGATGGACGCTCGTCACCGCGCGTGATGCCGCCGTGATGGCGTGGTGGACGCAGGTCTCGGAGCTGTCGACGAGCGAGCGGCGCCGGCTCGAGACGCTGCGCCAGCACGTGTATGACGTGCTCGTCGACCGCACACTGGTCGTGCGGGACACGGATCACACCACGTCCCTGCACGTGTCGCCCGCCGCGCAGCCGCGCACGTGGATCCTGAAGCTGTCGCCCTACCTGTACGACGTCAACCGTGTGTTTGGTGCGCCCGATCGACGGGTTCGCTTGTGGTCTGTCGAGGACCACGAGCGCTCCATGAGCATGGAGCAGGGCGACCTGGTCTACCTCTGGGTGGGCGAGGGGGACCCGTACCGCGAGGCCGGCGTGTGGGGTGCAGGCCACGTCGCGGGACCCATCGTGCTCGGTGTCGCCGACGACGGCTGGCTCGACTACGAGGCCGCCAGCCGGGCCAGCACCTTTGTCGTCGTGGACATCGCGCTGCTGGACGCCCCCGTGACCCGTGAGACGTTCCTCGACGACTCACGCCTGGTCGATGCCGAGGTGATCCGCGACCCGTTCGCGCCGAACCCCGGGGTGCTCACCGCCACCGAGGCTGCTGCCCTGGCCGAGTACCTCCCGTCGGACGCCGTGCCGGACCAGCCCCAGGTCGCCTGATACACAAGGGACTTCCTGTCGAACTGCAGGGTGGGCGCCGCCGGGCGAATGGACCCGGCGGCGCCTCTTGTCGTCGCGGGTGCGTACTGGCGAGTGCGTCGTTTGTCGGACCCGCGGTCAGGCTGGGCCGCGGGTCGGGAACCGCGGGACTACGGTCAGCACCAGCGGGGCGACCGCGTCACTTGACGTACGCGATCGGCATCGGTGAGGCAGGTTCGGGGATCGGCTCCGAGACGTACTCCGCACGGATCCCGTCGATGTAGGACCGGCAGCGCTTCGTCAGTCCGTCAGCGGTCTGCATGCGACCCTTGGTGACGAGGATGCCGAGGTCCGCTCCCTTGAAGCGGTAGTCGCCTGTTCCGTAGACGCGGAGGTAGAAGGCCTCGTCCTCGTGGGTGACGTCGTGCCAGTCATTGCTCACGCGCGCGAACTCGAGCCCGCCCTCCTCGTCGAGGTGGTAGGTGCCCGTCCGAGGCGCCCGGAGGATGCGCTCCACGACGTCCGCGGGCTCCTTCATGATCAGCTGGGCCCATACGTCGACCGCTGCAAGCTCCCGCCACCGATCGTTGATCTCCTCGACATCGACGGAGTAGTCGACGTCCATGAACTCCAGCAGGTGGAACAGGAAGAGCGGTACGTCGGCGTAAGCACCGGCGGTCACGTTGGTCATCGAGGAGGCACCCGAGATGCGCGGGTTCAGCTCGCCGAGATAGACCTCGTCGTCATTGAGGTCGACCAGCACGTCGATCTCGAGAAACCCCAAGTAGCCCTCCTCGGCCAGCCGGTCGCCGAGCCGCCGCACGTGGCCGATCGCGGTTGCGCGCTGTTTCGACGTCAGCGCCTCGGGGAACAGGTCGTTTCCGCACCACCCACCCTTGTAGGGCGTGAGCTCCGGGTAGCCAGTCAGGTCGGTCATGAACGGCCCGACGACCGTCCCGTGACGGGTGATGCAGGCCTCGACGGCGGCGGCCTTGTTGTCGATGCGCCTCATGATCTTGAGCTGCTCGCCGACGAGGTCTTCGACATTCCTGTCCCAGTCCTTCTCGGAGCGGAGAAAGAAGGTCGTCTTTCCCGAGTCGCCGTAGGGGGTCTGGACCACCAGGTCGGTCCCGAGACCGTGGTGCTCCGACAACGTCGTGAGCTCCCCCCAGCTGTGCGCAGTGCCAAGGACGTTCGGCACGGACGGAGCGCCCGCCTCATTGCCGAGCTGGGTCGTCACGATCTTCGAGTCCAGGCGTCGCCGGAGCGAGTCAGGCGGCAGGATGAGCTGGTACCCCAGCTCGCGGCAGATGTCCTCGGTCTCCTCGTCGAAGAACACCATGACCACCATCGGCGTGCCGCCGCGGCGTCGCAGGTAGGTCTGCACCTCGACGTCGCGCAGTAGGTAGTTGTTGATCTGCTCGCTCGACTCGAACTCGACATAGGGCTTGTTCCGAGGGGTGAACAACCGTGGATGGGCACCATCCCACGAGTCGTAGTACACGATGTACTCGAAGTTGCGCACCCACCGGTCGATTCCCAGCAGGTTGAAGGCGGTCGGCCCCACAAAGTAGATCGGTTGGGAGTTCGTCCGGAAGAAAGACCTGATCTCGGAGATCCCGTTGAGGTGCTGGGTCATGGTTGCTCCTCCTGGTGCCCTTCAGGTTAGAGCCAATGTCTCGGCGGTGTCACCGCAAGCATTCAGGCGAGGAACCCGCGCGGACGCTGTGAGGATGCGCCGCTCCGCCGAACCCCGGACACGACCCCCGGCAGTCGGCGGGCCGCGCCCGTGGACGGCCGGTTCACGAAGGAGCCGCCGACGGCGTCGAGTGCGCGCAGCGTGTCCTGGACATATGCCGGGTTCTGGGCATCGGGCCAGCTCGACAGCTTCACCGCCACGGTGCCGGTCCGCCGGCTCACGTGCAGCATCTGCCCGTGGATGCCGAGCGCGAGCAGGACATCACCGTGTTCACCGGGCCGGAACCAGAACTGGTTGCGGTACCACCCCCCCGGGAATGCCGCCTCGGCCGGGGAGGACAGGAAGGCCTGCCGGGCGTCGGCGTCCACGGCCCAGGACCTGCGCAGCCATGGGGCAGGCAGCACCTGGACGGTGCCCCCCCTGCCGTCGGGTACCGCGCCACCATCGAGGATCATCTGACCGAACCGCAGGAGGTCGGTCGCGGTAGCGGCCAGTCCTCCGTCGTGAACCGCCGTACCGACGGCGTCGCAGATGATCTCGGCGTCGCGGGCCGCGCCCATGGGCGCCCACACGAGATCCGACATCAGGTCGGCCATCCGCGCGCCCCCTGCCCGCTCGCAGACCCAGCCCAGGGCATCGGTCTCGCCTGACCGGTAGAGGAAGCGGCTCCCATGGGGCGCCTCGGCGCGCAGCGTGCCCAGGAACGGGTACAGCCCGCGTGGCACCTCCGCCGCAGGGCCGGCGCCACCACCAGGAACGATCCACCGGTCGAGCATCCGGACCTCGGCGTCCGGGTCTGTGTAGTCCTCTCGGAACCGCACACCGCTGCGCATGTCCAGCAGCTGCTGGACGGTCGCCCCGGCATACCCCGTGCCATCGAGCTCTGGCACATAGTCCGCCACGTCGCGATCGAGCTCCAGGGCGCCTCGGTCGGCCAAAACTGCGGCGACGCAGCCCACGACCGACTTCGTCACCGACAGGAGGGCGTGAGGCTGCGACGGCCCCCCGGTCGGGGCATACCCCTCCGCGACGACGACGCCGCCCTGCGCCACGGCATACGCGTCGGTGAAAGTCCTGGCGAGGACGTCTCCCACGGTCGCGGTGGACCGGTCGTGCAGCACCACCTCGATCGACAGCAGCTCCGCGTCGGCGGGCGCCCGGGGCAGCTCTCGAACCGGGCCTGCGCCCCGGGACACCCGCTGGGTCGGCAACAGCTCCCTCACATGCCAGAACGACCACCTGTTCTGGGGCGGTTCCTGCCAGTTCGTGGGGGTGGTGGATGCGTCTCGCCGCAGCGGATCGCCCGACCCGAACATGGCGGCAGCATAGTCGAGGGGCGTCGGGTACCGTGACCGCATGCAGCCCGCCCCAGCGGACGTCCCGCCTCGCATGACCGGATTTCCGCCACCCGATGAGACCGTGGTTTCGCTTGCCAGCTGGCAGGATTCGCGCAACGTGCGATGGGCGTTCCAGCACATGCGCGAGCTCATACCCACCCACGCGATCCCCGCCGACCCGGTGCGAGTGCGACCGCTGACCGTCAGGCCCCGGCCGGGTGCACTCGACGTCGACGTCGTCCGGCTCGACGGGTCGTCCGCGACCGCTGCGGAGGTATTCGACGATACTTTCACCGACGCCCTCCTCGTCGTTCGTGATGGTGTCGTCGTCGAGGAGCGCTACGTCGGAGACATGACGGCTCGCACCCCCCACCTGCTGATGTCGGTGTCCAAGTCCGTCGTGGGCTGTGTGGCCGGAATCCTGACCCGGGAGGGCCTGCTCGAGCCCGGGGCGCCCGTGACCGACTACGTCTGGGAGGTCCGGGGCTCGGGCTACGACGGCGCGACCGTCCGCGACCTTCTCGACATGCGCACCGGCGTGGTCTTCCGGGAGACCTACGAGCACCCCGAGGCCGAGGTCCGTGTCATGGAGCGGTCGATGGGATGGCGACCGATCCAGCCCGGCGACCCCGTCGGGATGTACGAGTACCTGACGACGATGCGCAGCTCGGAGCCGCATGGCGGCGTGTTCACGTACCGGTCGGCCGACACGGACATGCTCGGCTGGGTGTGCGAGCGCGCCGCCGGCAGGCGGATGGCTGACCTCGTCTCGCGGCTGCTCTGGATCCCGATGGGGGCCGAGCACGACGCCGACATCACCTGCGACCAGCTCGGTTCCGCTGTTCACGACGGCGGGATGAGCGCAGTTGCCCGAGACCTGGCCCGGTTCGGTCAGCTTCTCCTCGACGAGGGCCGGGTCAACGGCCGTGAGGTCGTGCCGAGCAGCTGGATCAGAGACGCGTGGCGGCCGCCCGCCGACGTTCGTCACGCTTTCGCGGTGACCGACAACAACGAGGTCCTCCCGAACGGGTGGTACCGCAACCAGTTCTGGTTCGTCCCGCACCACCACAGCACGGCGCTCGTCTGCCTCGGCATCCACGGGCAGATGATTCACGTCGACCCGGCCACCCGAACGGTCGGCGTGAAGCTGTCCAGCTGGCCGACGGCCCAGAACACGTCGTACCTCGTCGACACGCTGCGAGCCTTCGGCGCCATCGGTCGTTCCTGACTGTGGGCGGATCCGGGTGAGTCCTCACCCCTCGAAGCCGTGGTGGACCATCACGTGCTTGATCCGGGTGTAGTCCTCGAACCCGTACATCGACAGGTCCTTTCCGTACCCGGAGTGCTTGAAGCCACCGTGCGGCATCTCCGCGACGAGGGGGATGTGGGTATTGACCCACACGCAGCCCGCGTCGATCCGCATCGCCATGCGGTTGGCCCGCCCCACGTCCTGGGTCCACACCGAGGAGGCGAGTCCGTACTGGCTGCCGTTGGCAAAGGCGACGGCCTCGTCCTCGTCGGTGAACCTCTGCACCGTGAGCACCGGCCCGAAGATCTCCGTGGTGATCAGCTCGTCGTCCTGGCGCAGGTCGGCGACGACCGTCGGCTCGTAGAAGAAGCCCGCACCTCCGGCCCGGCGGCCGCCCGTGGTCACCTTGGCGTGTTCCGGAGCGCGCTCGACCAGGCCTGAGACGTGCGCGAGCTGGTTGGGGTTGTTGATCGGGCCATAGAGAATGTCCTCGTCCTCGGCGTCGTAACCCGTCTTGGTGTTCTTGGCGGCCTCCGTCAGCGCGCTGACGAAGTCGTCATACACCCCCTTCTCGGCAAGCACCCGGGTGGCTGCCGTGCAGTCCTGCCCGGCATTGAACAGACCGGCGACCGAGATCCCGTCGACCGCCTGCTCGAGGTCCGCGTCGTCGAAGACCACGACGGGTGCCTTGCCGCCCAGCTCGAGGTGGGCGCGCTTGAGGTCGGCCGCGGCCGCGGTCGCCACAGCGATCCCCGCCCTGGTGGAGCCCGTGATGGACACGAGCTGCGGGATCGGGTGCGCGGTGAGGGCAGCTCCGGTGTCGCGGTCGCCGCAGATGAGGTTGCATACGCCGGGCGGGAAGATCTCCTGCATCTTGGAGACCATCCAGTACGACGAGGCAGGCGTCGTGTCGGACGGCTTCAGCACGACCGTGTTGCCGGCGGCAAGTGCGGGTGCGAACTTCCACACCGACATCATCATCGGGTAGTTCCACGGGGCCACCTGGCCGACCGGACCGATCGGCTCGCGCCGGATCGAGGACGTGAAGCCGCGCATATACTCGCCGGTCGACCTGCCCTCGAGCACGCGGGCCGCCCCAGCGAAGAAGCGGATCTGGTCGACCATCGGGGGAATCTCCTCCGAGCGAGTGAGTGCCACCGGCTTGCCGGTGTTCTCGCTCTCGATCGCGACGAGCTCATCGGCGTTCTCCTCGATGACGTCGGCAAGCTTGAGCAGGGCTCTCTGTCGCTCCGATGGGGTCGTCCAGCGCCAGGTTTCGAAGGCCTTGCCGGCCGCCTTGAAGGCGAGGTCCACGTCCGCCTCGTCTGAGCGAGGCGCAGATGCGTACACGTCGCCCGTCGAGGGATTGACGATATCCATCATCGCGCCCGAGGCGCTCGTCTGGACCTCCCCATTGATGATGTTGTGAAAGACCATCTTGTCCGACATTTCCGTGCCTCCTCGACCGGCGTTGTGGGCACATTCACGCTAGCCCTGATGGACGGGATTTCGACAGACCGGATTCTCACGGTGGCCGTCGTTCGTGCGTGGTGGTTTGATGGCAGGCAATCACGGGGTGCACGGAGGAGGCGGGGACATGGCGCAGCATCCACTCGAGCCGCTCGGAGCCGACGAGTTCCGGAAGACAGCGCAGGTCCTGCGACGAGAGCAACGGGTGACTGATGCCTGGCGGTTCGCGTCCATCGAGCTGGTCGAGCCCACGAAGGCCGAGGTGAAGGCCTGGAGTCCGGGCGACCACCTTCCACGGCAGACGCAAGCGGTCGTGTGGAACCGCGAGGACAACCAGACCTATGAGGCCGTCGTCGACCTCGATCAGGACTCGGTCGTGTCGTGGACGCACGTTCCCGGTGTGGTGCCGAACTTCACGGTGGACGAGCTGTACGAGTGCGACGAGACGATGCGAAAGCATCCCGAGGTGATCGCCGCGCTGGCGAAGCGCGGGATCACCGACCTGTCCCTCGTCCTGGTCGACGTCTGGACCTACGGTCGGCAGCTGATTCCTGAGCAGTGGCGGGACCGTCGCGTGGGATGGTGCGACCTGTGGATCCGGGAGACCCCGGACGGAAACCCCTTCGCCCACCCCGTCTCCGGACTGAAGCTCATCGTCGACGTGAACACCATGGAGCTGCTCGAGATCGAGGAGGAGACCGACCACGGCAGACCAGAGGTGCAGGGCGAGTACGTTCCGGGGCTGTGGACCGGTGAGCAGCGCACCGACCTCAAGCCGCTGTTCGTCACGCAGCCCGAGGGAGTGTCGTTCACCATCGACGGCACGGAGCTGAAGTGGCAGAACTGGTCGATGCGGCTGGGGTTCAACCATCGCGAGGGTCCGGTCATCTTCCTGGTGACGTACGACGACCACGGCGTGACTCGTGACATCGCCTACCGGATGTCGCTCGCCGAGATGGTGGTGCCTTATCGGGATTCGTCGTTCGACCACTACCGGCGCACCGCTTACGACATCGGCGAGTGGGGGCTCGGCTTCCTCGTCACGTCGCTGGAGCTTGGCTGTGACTGCCTCGGCGAGATCGTGTACGTCGACGCTGTCATGCACGACAGCAAGGCCGAGCCCTACGACATCCCGAACGCAATCTGCATCCACGAGGAGGACAACGCCGTCCTGTGGAAGCACGTCGACGGTCACACGGGGGCCGAGGTCCGACGCATGCGCCGGCTCGTCGTGTCCTGTCACGCCACCGTGGCGAACTACGAGTACCTCATCTACTGGCGCTTCTACCAAGACGGGAACATCGAGTGCGAGGTGCGTGCCACCGGCATCATGGTCACCACGCCGTTCGGTGAAGGCGAGGATGCCCCTCGGACAGGCACCGTGGTGGACCGGCGAACCTATGCACCGTTCCACCAGCACTTCATCGTCGCCCGGCTCGACCTCGACATCGATGGCGGGGAGAACACCGTCATGGAGGTGGACTCGGAGGCATTGCCCATCTCCGCCGACAACCCCTACGGCCTGGACCTGGTGACCGTGTCCACCGCGGTCACGTCCGAGGCCGAGGCAGCGCGCGACTACAGCTGGGAACGTCAGCGGTCCTGGAAGGTCGTGAATCCCAACCGCACCAACAAGCACGGGACCAACACGGCATACAAGCTGGTGCCGGGCGGCGCGTTCCCGGCGATGCTGGACCCCACCAGCGCACAGTACCTGCGAGCTCCGGTCATCGGCCACACACTGTGGGTGACCCGGCACCATGACGACGAGCGCTGGCCTGCGGGTGCCTACCCGACGCAGTCCGAGCACGACACCGGCATGTCGAGATGGGTCGCGGACGACGAACCGCTCGAGAACACCGACGTCGTGCTGTGGTACGTCTTCGGCCTCCACCACATCACGCGCGTCGAGGAGTGGCCGATCATGCCCGCGGACATCATTTCGTTCTGGCTCAAGCCGTTCGGATTCTTCGACCAGAACCCGGCCATCGACGTCGCGCAGTCGGAGAAGGCACCTGACGGCGACCACTGCCACACCGTCTACGACTATCAGCACCACCTGCACCACTGACACCACGGCCAGGCACTTGGCCTCCATCATGAGCGCGTCGGCGATGACGGCCGCGTCGGTCCGATGACGTAGCCGTTCGGATCGTCGCACCTCGCCGAGCGTAATTCCGCGGGTGGATGAGCGGCCGCGGTCGGGTTCGTGTCCTTCTCCGACCGCCGAAAAAAACACCCATTCCGAAAAGGCAATCGGCGCCATCAACCGGTCAAACTGCGGATCGCTGCGCATTCCGGGCTCGCCACCGGCGGAAGACCCCATTGTCCCGAACCGGGAGGCAACGGTATTTCTTTCGTTTACGGGAGATGCGTGGCAGAGAAGGAGCCACGACGTCACATACAGCACCCGAACACGCTCCTGCGGCCGACGTGTCCGACCTCGCTGCGCTGGGGTACGGAGGGGACTTCCACCGCTCGATGAACCTCTGGTCCAGCATCGCGTTGGGCTTCACACGGACCCGCTTGCCGCTGAGCTCCGCAGCCGATCGGTAGGTGACGGAGTGGCGGACCTCGCCGGTGAACGTGCCGGGCAACGTCGGCTGGTTGGGGTGCCACTGGGCGCCGGAGCACACCACCACTTCGCGGTGCTCGGTGCGCACGCCGAAGGCCCGCGTCACCAGCCAGTTGCTGTCGGCGATCGGTTCGACCGAGACAACCTCCTCGCCGAACTCGATCCGTTCGGGCCGACCGCCGGGTCCAGGGTTGGGTCCGGCCGTTGGGCGCGCAGCTCGAACGTGCCGTCCCTTGGACATCACGACCAGACGACCATGGCACCAGAGAGGTTCTGGAACCTGACCCCGGTCTCGATGGCGTCCGCGAGGGTGTCACTTGCCATCAACGCCAAGCCGAGGAACCCATGCGGTCAGGTGCTGAGCAGCCCCAACGGACATCCGAGGTGATCGTCCCCCGTCAAGTCCAGTGCTCGACGGATCACCGCGCTGCGCTGCCGGTAGGACTCGCGATCTCCTGCAGCGGGGGTCGCTCAGCGCGCCACCGTTGCGTGACGGCGGCCGGGATGCGCCATGCATTTTCAGGCGCGTCGCAAAGGCTTCAGCAGACCGCAGGTCGGATCCCCGCAGCGGGCGGACGCGGTGTCAGCTCTTGCCGAGGAACTTCTCGAAGCCCTTGGGGAGGTTCGATGGGTCGAAGTCGGCCATCGGGTCGCCCTTGCCGTCTGCACCACTCGGTGCACCGAACGCGCTCGCCGCCGCATTGGCACGCCCGGCGGCGGCACGCTCGGCGGCAGCGCGCTCCTCCGCGGCACGCTTGGCGGGGTTGCCGCTCTTGCTCTTGCGGCGCTGCGGCTGCTGCTGACGACCGCGCTTGCCGGTCCCGGGGATGCCCGGCATACCCGGCAGTCCGCCACCACCTCCGCGCGCGAGCGACTTCATCATCTTCTGCGCCTGTCCGAACCGCTCCAGGAGCTGGTTGACGTCGGTCACGGTCACGCCCGAGCCCTTGGCGATGCGCAGCCGGCGGGAGCCGTTGATCTGCTTCGGGTGGGTGCGCTCGAACGGGGTCATCGACCGGACCATCGCCTCGATGCGGTCGAACTCGCGGTCGTCGAAGGCGTCGAGCTGGTCACGCATCCCCTGCATGCCCGGCATCATCTTGAGCATCGACTTCAGCGAGCCCATGCGCTTGATGGCGTTCATCTGCTGGAGGAAGTCCTCGAAGGTGAAGTCCTCCTCGGCCAGGAACTTGCGCGCCATCTCGTCGGCCTGGCGCTTGTCGAACGCCTTCTCGGCCTGCTCGATGAGGGTGAGCACGTCGCCCATGTCGAGGATGCGGCTGGCCATGCGGTCGGGGTGGAAGACCTCGACATCGGTGACCTTCTCGCCGACCGACGCGAACATGATCGGCTCGCCGGTGATCTCGGTGACCGAGAGCGCCGCACCACCGCGAGCGTCGCCGTCGAGCTTGGAGAGCACCACACCGGTGAAGGCGACGCCCTCGTGGAACGCCTGGGCGGTCTCGACCGCGGCCTGGCCGATCATCGCGTCGATGACGAACAGGACCTCGTCGGGCTGGATCGCGGCGCGGATGTCCGCCGCCTGCTGCATGAGGTCCGCGTCGACGGCGAGGCGACCGGCGGTGTCGACGATGACGACGTCGTACTGCTTGGCGCGAGCCTGCTCGATACCCATCCGCGAGACCGCGACCGGGTCGCCGAACGACCGCGTCCCCTCCCCTGACTCCAGCACGGCGTCGTGGCCGCCCATGTTGCCGCGCTCGGGAGCGAATACGGGCACCCCGGCGCGCTCACCGGTCACCTCGAGCTGCGAGACGGCGTTGGGCCGCTGCAGGTCCGCGGCCACGAGCAGCGGGGTGTGTCCCTGGTCCTTGAGCCAGCGGCCGAGCTTGCCGGCGAAGGTCGTCTTGCCGGAGCCCTGCAGGCCCGCGAGCATGATGACGGTCGGCGGGGTCTTGGCGAAGCGGATCGTGCGCGTCTGCCCGCCGAGGATGCCGACGAGCTCCTCGTTCACGATCTTGACGACCTGCTGGGCCGGGTTGAGCGCCTGGCTGACCTCGGCGCCGAGCGCGCGCTCGCGCACCGCGGCGGTGAACCGCTTGACGACGGGCAGGGCCACGTCCGCGTCGAGCAGCGCGAGCCGGATGTCACGGATCGTCGCGTTGACGTCGTGCTCCGACAGGCGGCCCTTGCCGCGCAGATTCTTGAAAGTGGCGGTCAGCCGGTCAGACAGGGATGCGAACACCCGGCAACTTTATCCGTTTGGCGCGCAACTACCGATTCGACGCCCATCAGCCGCCGTCGCACGTGTCGATGATCATGGCCACGGCCTGCGCCGCGCGCGCCGGCGCGAGCTGCCCGCCGCCGAACTCCGTCACATAGAAGGTGTCCAGCGTCTGGCCGGCATATGTGGCGATATGGGCCGAACGCACCGACAGGGAGGCGCGAGCCAGCGTGATGCCGATGTCCTGGAGCAGGCCGGGGCGGTCCGTCGCCCGCACCTCGATCACGGTCGCGCTGTCCGACGCGCTGCTGATCACCATCGCCCGTGTCGAGTCGGGCGAGCCCGACCCGGGGCTGCGAAGGCCGGTGGAGGACTTGCGGCGCTGCAGCTTGCCGAGTGGTGCCCTGTCCCCAGCTGCGACCCGGACGAGGTCGCGGGCAAGGATCTCGGGCAGGGGCGTCTCGCCGCCGGGCGAGTCGACCCACCACTCGTTGACGGCGAGCCCGTCGAGGGTCCGGACGATGGCGGAGCGCACGACGAACCCGTGCGCTGCGAGCAGACCGGCGGTGTCGGCGAAGAGGCCGGCGCGGTCCCGGGCGATGATGTCGACGCGGTGGGCTCCCCCGAGGGAGGACACCGTCACGTAGGGCTCGCCGGACGCGACGCGCTCGAGCGCAGCGTCCGAGAGCGGCAAGGACTCGATCGGCTCCACGACGAGTGGGCCCTCTCCGTGCGTCTGGGCGGTGAGTGCCGTCCGGCAGGCGGTGTAGAGCCGCATGACGAGCCCGGCTCGCCAGTCGCTCCAGGCCTTCGGGCCGGCGGCTGACGCGTCCGCCTCGGTGAGGGCGCGCAGGAGGTCGAGGGTGGTGACCGAGCCATCGACGGCGGCCGTGAGCGCCGCGATGGTCGCGCGGTCCTCCGGGTCGCGGCGGGTGGCGAGGTCCACGAGGGTGAGGTGCTCGCGGACGAGCCGCACGACGACGGCCCGGTCGGGCGCCGAAACGCCCATGCGCTCGAGCGCCGTCTCGGCGAGGGCGGCGCCGGTGGCGGAGTGGTCCTGCGTGCCGGGCACCTTGCCGATGTCGTGCAGGACCGCCGCGAGCATGAGCAGGTCGGGGCGGGCGACGTCGCGGACCATCCCGCTCGCCGCGACGACCGTCTCGATGAGATGCCGGTCGACCGTGTGGCGGTGCACGGCGTTGCGCTGTGGGCGGCTGCGGACCGCCTTCCACTCCGGGATCCAGCGCTCGACGACACCGGCGAGGTCGAGCCCTTCCCACACAGTCACCAGCCCGGGCCCGGCGGCCAGCAGGTCCGCGAACAGGTTGCGGGCCACCTCCGGCCACGGCTCGGGAAGTGGGGGTGCTTGTGCCGCAAGGTTCTTCAGTGTGGCCGGAGACAGAGGTATGCCGCCGCGCGCAGCGACGACGGCCGCGCGCAGTGGGATGATCGGATCCGACGAGAGGTCTGCCGACGGGCCGAGCACCGCTTCACCGTCGTGCCGGTAGAGCCCGTAGCCGAGCGGGGAGAGCTGGGGCCGTCGCGGGCCGACCCGCAGGGTCCTCGCACGCTGGGACTGCATCGCTCGCCGCAGAGTCCCGTCGACGGCATACGCGATCGTGCGCGCCGATGTGGACAGGTCGGTGAGCAGGTCGTCGGCGTCCGTGTAACCCAGCAGCGCCGCGCTCGCATCCTGGTCGTCCCTGGTGAGGCGGTCGCGACCGCGGCCGGTCACGACGTGGATCGCGTCGCGCACGTCGAGAATCCGCTCGTATGCCGCGTCGACCTCGCCGTGCGGGCGGTCCGTCAGCCAGGCCGCGGTGAGCGCCCGGAGCACCGCCATGTCCCGGAGCCCGCCATGGGCCTCCTTGAGGTCCGGCTCGATGAGGTGGGCGAGGTCGCCCTGGCGCGCGTGCCGGCTCACCACCGACTCGTGCATCTCGTCGAGCCTGGTCCGGGCGTTGGCGCGCCAGTCGTGCGCCACCGTCGAGCGGGCGGCGTTGACGACGTCCGCGTCGCCGGCCACGTGGGTCAGGTCGAGCAGGCCCACGGCCGCCGAGAGATCCTCGGACGCAACAGCCCGGCAGTCGGCCACGGTGCGGACGCTGTGGTCGAGCCGGACCCCCGCGTCCCAGATCGGGTACCAGAGCTTGTCGGCAAAGGCGCCGACCTCCTTGCCCGACAGCCCTCGTGGGTGGTGCACGAGGACGAGGTCGTAGTCGCTGAGCGGCCCGCCGTCACCCCGCGCGAGCGAGCCGACTGCGGCCAGGGCCACGCCCTCGTGCCGGCGGCCGGCGCACGCATCGCGCCAGAGCTCCTGGAGCCACCCGAACCCGAACTCCGCGAGCGCCCGGCGGCGGGTCTGCCCCGCCCCGGGCGTCGCGAAGGTCCGGGTGCCGGCGAGGTCCAGACGTCGTGAGGTCACATCCGTCATGGGGTTCCTCGCCGCCCCTTCTAGAGTGCGTCCACGCCGCGCTCGCCGGTGCGAACCCGCACCACCTCGTCGACGGGAACCGACCAGATCTTGCCGTCCCCGATCCGACCGGTCTGCGCAGCCTTGAGGATGACCTCGAGGACGTCGCCCGCGTCGACGTCGTCGACGAGGACCTCGAGGCGCACCTTCGGCACGAAGTCGACGGTGTACTCGGCGCCGCGGTAGACCTCGCTGTGGCCGCGCTGGCGGCCGTAGCCGCTGGCCTCGCTGATGGTCATGCCGGCGACTCCGAAGGCCTCGAGGGCCTCCTTCACCTCGTCGAGCTGGTGGGGCTTGATGATCGCGGTGATGAGCTTCATGCGGATGCCTCCTCCTTGGCAGCGCTCTCGGCGGACGGAGCGGATGCAGGTGACGGGGTCGTCGCGGACGTGTGGCCGGCCAGGACGCCCGTGCGCGTGCCGCCGATCGAGCCGAAGTCGTACGCGGTCTCTGCGTGCTCCGCGAGGTCGACGCCGCTGGACTCCTCGTCCGGAGTCACCCGGAAGCCGATGGTCTTGTGGAGCAGGAGCCCCAGCAGGTAGGTGACCACGAACGAGAAGATCATGACGGCAAACGCCCCTTCGAGCTGGGCGAGCAGCTGCGATGCTCCACCACCGTAGAACACGCCCTCGTTGACATCGATGCCAGCGGCTCCGGTGGGGCTGCCCTTGGTGGCGAGGAAGCCGATGAGGATCGTGCCGATGAGGCCGCCGACGAGGTGGACGCCCACGACGTCGAGGCTGTCGTCGAAGCCGAACCTGAACTTCAGGCCGACGGCGAGGGCACACCCGACGCCGGCGAGCAGCCCGACGATGAGCGCACCGACCGGCGACACGGTCGCACAGGCGGGAGTGATGGCGACGAGGCCCGCAACGACACCCGATGCCGCACCGAGGGAGGTCGCGTGGCCGTCCCGAACCTTCTCGACGACGAGCCAGCCGAGCATCGCCGTGGCCGTCGCGGCGAGGGTGTTGACCCAGACGCCCGCTGCCTGGGCGCCGGCACCGAGCGCCGAGCCGGCGTTGAAGCCGAACCAGCCGAACCACAGGATGCCGGCACCGATCATCACCAGCGTGAGGTTGTGCGGGCGCATGGGGTCGCGCTTGAAGCCGAGCCGCTTGCCGAGGACGAGGGCCAGTGCCAGGCCGGCCGCACCGGCGTTGATGTGGATCGCCGTGCCGCCCGCGAAGTCGTAGGCACCGACGCCGCCGAGGAACATGCCCTCGGCCTTGTTGGCGATCCAGCCACCGGTCTCCGCGGCGTAGCCGCTGAAGGCGAAGACCCAGTGGGCCGCCGGGAAGTAGACGAACGTGGCCCACAGGACGGTGAAGATCGTCCACGTGCTGAACTTCGCCCGGTCGGCAATGGCGCCCGACACGAGGGCGACCGCGATGATCGCGAAGACGACCTGGAACGCCACGAACGCCATGCCGGGGATACCGCCCGAGGCGGCCGTACCGGTCGCGGCGTCCGCTGGGACGTACCCGTAGATCTTCTCGAGCACGCCGCTCAGGCCGAACTCGGCGAACGGGTTGCCGAGGAGACCGCCACCGATGTCGGGGCCGAACGCCTCGCTGTATCCCCAGAGGATCCACACCGTGCCGACCGTTCCCATGGTGATGAACGACATCATCATCATGTTGAGGACGCTCTTGGTGCGGACCATGCCGCCGTAGAAGAGGGCAAGGCCCGGGGTCATGAACAGGACCAATGCGGCCGCCGCCAGCACCCAGGCAGTGTTGCCGCTGTCGATGAACGGCGTGTCCGCCGTCACGAAGGTAAGAGGGCTCATGGCCACGACGATGGACCGCACGCGTGTCACCCGATGTCACCGTTTGTTACAGCGGTGTCAACAACGGCCGGTCGGTGTTAGCGGGTGGTTTCGGCAGGAGGGGCCGTCCGGGATGTGGACCATCACATGGGCTCGCTTGGCTCGCGGGTCCGGCGCCCCTTGACGTCGCGCCTTCCCTATCTTTGGGCTCGCTCCGCTCGCCAGTTCGGCGCGGCCTGACGTCACGCCTTCCCTCCTCGACTCGCTCGCTGGCGCTCGCCATATCTTCGCGCTCGCTTCGCTCGCGGGTCCGGCGCGCCCTGACGTCGCGCCTTCCCTCCTCGGCTCGCTCGCTGGCGCTCGCTTCGCTCGTCGGTCCAGGCGCGACGCGCGCCGGACTGGCTCATCGGTCCAGGCGCGACGCGCGCCGAACCATGACATGGGCTCGCTCCGCTCGCCGCGTTCGGCGCGCCCTGACGTCGCGCCTTCCCTCCTCGACTCGCTCGCTGGCGCTCGCTTCGCTCGTGGTCCAGGCGCGACGCGCGCCGAACCATTTACATGACGATGGCGTCGACGAAGGCTGCTGGGTCGAAGGGAGCAAGGTCGTCGGGGCCCTCGCCGAGGCCGACGAGCTTGACCGGGACACCGAGCTGGCGCTGGACCGCGACGACGATGCCGCCCTTGGCGGTGCCGTCGAGCTTGGTCAGCACGATGCCGGTGACGTCGACCGCCTCGGCGAAGACCTTCGCCTGCTGGAGGCCGTTCTGGCCCGTGGTCGCGTCGAGGACGAGGAGAACCTCGTCGATCTCGCTCTGCTTCTCGATAACGCGCTTGACCTTGCCGAGCTCGTTCATGAGGTCGACCTTGTTGTGCAGGCGGCCAGCGGTGTCGATGATGACGACGTCGACCTCCTGCTCGATGCCGGCCTTGACGGCGTCGAAGGCGACCGCCGCCGGGTCGGCGCCGTCGCGGTCGGAGCGCACCGTCGGCACGCCCACGCGCGCGCCCCAGGTCTCGAGCTGGTCGGCGGCCGCCGCGCGGAACGTGTCGGCGGCGCCGAGGAGAACGTCACGGTCCTCCGCGACGAGCACCCGGGCGAGCTTGCCGACGGTCGTCGTCTTGCCGGTGCCGTTGACGCCGACGACGAGGATGACGGCCGGGCGGTCACCCACCCTGCGTGACGCGATGCGACGGTCCATCTCCGGCTGCACGAGGGTGAGCAGGTCGTCGCGGAGCCAGCCACGCACGGTCGCCTCGTCGGTCGCACCGTCGACCTTGACGCGGGTGCGCAGCGAGTCGACCAGCTCGGTCGTCGCGTCGACGCCGAGGTCGGCGCCGATGAGGGTGTCCTCGACCTCCTCCCACGCTTCCTCGTCGAGCTTGCCGCGGGAGAGCAGGGCGAGCAGGCCCTTGCCGATCGAGGTGTTGGAGCGCGCGAGACGGGCCCTCATGCGCTGCAGGCGACCCCGGGCGGACTCGGGCCGCTCGATGGCTGGGGCGGTCGGCTCCGGGGGTGCCTCGACCTCCGGCGCTTCCGGCGTCGTGGTCGGCACGCCTGGAGGCGCCGCGACCTCGGTGGACTCGGGCGGCGGGCGCCGGTCGAGATCCTCACCGGGCAGACCCGGCCTCGCCGGCGGCGCCTTCCGCTCGATGGTCGGCGCGCCACCGCGGTCGCGACCGCGCATCAGGTTGACGCCGAACGCGATGATCCCCGCGAGGATGACGACGCCGATGATGACGTAGATCAGGGCTGTGTCCACGGCAGCCATCCAACCACGGGCAGCGGACCTCCTCCCGGGTCGTTCAGCGGTATGCCGCTCGTCAGGTGCGCGCTCAGTGGGTGCGCGCGCGGGTGCCGACCTTTGCGAACCGCCGTCGGACCGACAGCGCGACGTCGAGTCCTCTCTGGGTGAGCAGGCCTCGGCCGCCCCGATGCGCCGGCACCGCGACGTAGCCGACGACCGCAACCCCGAGAACGGTGGCAGTCAGCATCGCGAGGACCAGGAGGAGCATGTGACCAGAGTGACACATGTGACTGGTGTGGCGAAATGGGCTCGCCGGGACACGTCCACCGCGCGGCCCGGACTCAGGCCGAGCGCTGGTCCGCGACGTCGCGCAGGCGCTGCGAGACCACGGTGGTCACGCCGTCGCCGCGCATGCTCACGCCGTAGAGCGCGTCGGCGATCTCCATCGTCTTCTTCTGGTGCGTGATGACGATGAGCTGAGAGCTGTCGCGCAGCTCCTCGAACAGCGTGATGAGGCGGCCGAGGTTGGCGTCGTCGAGTGCGGCCTCGACCTCGTCCATGATGTAGAACGGCGATGGGCGGGCCTTGAAGATGGCCACGAGCAGCGCCACGGCGACGAGGGACCGCTCTCCACCGGACAGCAGCGAGAGGCGCTTGATCTTCTTGCCTGGTGGACGCGCCTCGACCTCGAGGCCGGTCGTCAGCATGTTGGACGGGTCGGTGAGCACGAGCCGACCCTCGCCACCTGGGAAGAGCCGCTGGAAGACGCGCTCGAACTGCACTGCGGTGTCCTCGAAGGCCTCGGCGAACACGCGCTCGACGCGCTCGTCGACCTCCTTGACGATGTCGAGCAGGTCGCGCTTCGAGCTCTTGAGGTCTTCGAGCTGCTCCGTGAGGAACTTGTGTCGCTCCTCCAGCGCCGAGAACTCTTCCAGCGCAAGGGGGTTGATCCGCCCGAGGGCGTTCAGCCGGCGCTCGGCTGCTCGGAGGCGCTTCTCCTGAGCCTCCCGCACGAACGGCACCGGTTCGGGCAGCGCGGCGTCGGGATCGGCGTCGGGGTCGGGCACGAACGGCACTGGACGGTGCGGGCCGTACTCGTCGACCAGCGCCTCGGGCGAGATGCCGAGCTCCTCGACGGCCCTGGTCTCGAGCTGCTCGATCCGGAGCCGCTGCTGGGCGCGGGCCACCTCGTCGCGATGCACCGAGTCCGTGAGCTCGCGCAGCTCGGCCTGCAGGGTCGCGATGTCACGCCGGACCACGGCGAGCTCGGCGTCGCGCTCGGTACGCGCCTGCTCGCCGGCGGCCCGCGCGCGGCCGGCCTGCTCCGCGGACTCGACGAGCAGAGCGTGCGCCCAGCCCGCGGCGGTGCCGACGGCGGCCGCGACGGCAGCCTCGCGCTGCCGGCGCTCGCGCCGGGCTGCAAGTCGTTCGCGGGCCTGCTCCTCGTGCAGAGCCGAGCGCTCGAGGGCATCGGCGCGGTCCTTCAACGCCCGGGCGCGTTCCTCGCGGGTGCGCAGGGCCAGCCGCAGCTCGGTCTCGGCCGCACGGGCCTCGCGGGCGACCTCGTCGAGGCGCTCGCGCTCGTCGGTCGACGGGTCGGTGTCGTCCACGCCCTCGGCACTGGCCGCGTCGAGGCGCTCCAGCAGGGCCGCGTGCTCCAGCTGGTCGCTCTCGAGGGCGGCGGTGGCGTCGGAGATGGCGTGCTCGGTGCGGTCGACCTCGGCCCGCGCCGCGCGCAGCGTCTGCCCGAGCGAGCCGAGCTTCTCGGCCACCGCGGCCATCCGGGCGTCGCTCTCGTTGAGCTTCTCGAGCGCCGCCTCGACGTCGTCGTTCAGGTCGCGGAGGGCGGCCTCGGCTCCGGCGACCCGGAACCTCGCCTCCTCACCGTCACGGGTGGCTGCCGCGACGGTCGACTGGGCGTCCTCGAGAGCCGCCTGGAGCTCGATGAGGCTGGGTGCGGACTGGCTCCCGCCGCGCACGGTGCCCGGTGCGTAGACGTCGCCGTCGCGGGTCACCGCCGTCACGCCGGGGTGCAGGCGGACCAGGCGCGTCGCTGCGCTGACGTCGGCCACGAGAGCCACACGCTCGAGCACCTGCTCGACGGCGGGTCGCACCGAGTCGGGGCAGGTCACGACGTCACGGGCCCAGCGGCCGTCGCCCTCGAGGCGTGGCCAGGCCGCCGGGTCGACCCGGGTCGCGGACTCGGCGACGAGCAGGCTCGCGCGGCCGGAGTCGGACGCGCGGAGCGCATCGAGCGCGGTCGCTGCGGCATCGAGGGACCCGACGACGAGCGCCTCCGCTGCTGACCCGAGCGCTGCCGCCACGGCGTTCTCCAGGCCCGGCTGCACGGTGACGAGCGACGCGACGGAGCCGACGATGGCGTGGGCCTCGTCGGCGGCAGCGAGCAGCGCCGCGGCTCCGTCCTTGCGGCTCAGGCTGAGCTCCAGTGCCTCGACCTTGGCCGATGCGGCCGTGCGCGCCCGGTCGGCGGCAGTCTCGGCGTCCTTCCAGCGGGCGAGCTCGGCCTCAGCGGCCTCGAGCCGCGCCGCCGCCTGCTCGTATGCCGTGTCGAGCCCCTGCTCGCCCTCCTCGTCCTGGGCGACGGTCGCCTCGAGACGCGCGAACTCGTGCTCGGCCTCCGCGGCGCGGGCGAGCCCCTGCTCCACGGTGGCGCGCAAGCGTCCGAGCTCGGCCTCCCGAGCCTCGACGCGCGAGGCCCGGGCGCCGACCTGGCCGCCGAGCTTGGCCAGGCCCTCGCGCCGGTCGGCTGCGGCCCGGGTGGCCCGCGCGAGGCGCGAGGTCTCCTCGGCGACATCACGCTCGGCCGCGGTGCGCAGCAGCACCGCCTCCTCCAGCGACTCGCGCGCCTCGGCGATCTCGGCGAGCAGCTCGGCCTCCTGCTCCCGGACCGTCGCGGCCTGCTCGCGCAGCTGCTCGGGGTCGCGCGCCTGCGTGCCCGCCTCGGGCTCGTCGTCCTCGCTGAGCAGGCGGACGCGCTCGGCCGCCAGTGAGCGGGTGGAGGCCATCCGCTCGACCAGCCGTCCGAGCGAGACGTACTCGTCCTGCGCCTGCGCCAAGGCCGGCCGGGACCGCTCGGCTGCGGTCTCGAGCTCGCCCAGCCGGGTGGAGAGGCCCGACATCGCCGCCTCGACCTCGGTGCGACGCTCGATGAGTGCCGACTCGTCGGCGACCTCCTGCTCGAGCGTCGAGGTGAGCTGGACCAAGTCGTCTGCGACGAGCCGCAGCCGGGCGTCGCGGGCGTCGGTCTGGATGACCGCGGCCTTGCGCGCGGTCTCCGCCTGCCGGCCGAGCGGCCCCAGCTGGCGGCGGATCTCGGCTGTGAGGTCCTGCACGCGCGTGAGGTTGGCCTCCATCGTCTCGAGCTTGCGCAGCGCCCGCTCCTTGCGCTTGCGGTGCTTGAGGACGCCCGCGGCCTCCTCGATGAAGCCCCGGCGCTCCTCAGGGGTGGCCCGCAGCACGGTGTCGAGCTGGCCCTGGCCGACGATGACGTGCATCTCGCGGCCGATGCCGCTGTCGGAGAGCAGCTCCTGGATGTCGAGCAGCCGGCACGGCGTGCCGTTGATGGAGTAGTCGGATCCGCCGTTGCGGAACATCGTGCGGGCGATCGTCACCTCGGTGTAGTCGATCGGCAGCGCTCCGTCGGAGTTGTCGATCGTCAGCGCGACCTCGGCCCGGCCGAGCGGGGCCCGCCCGGCAGTGCCGGCGAAGATGACGTCCTCCATCTTGCCGCCGCGCAGCGACTTCGCGCCCTGCTCACCCATCACCCACGCGAGTGCGTCGACGACATTGGACTTGCCGGAGCCGTTGGGCCCCACGATGCAGGTGATCCCTTGCTCGAGGCGCAGGTGGGTCGCCGAGGCGAAGGACTTGAAGCCCTTCAGGGTGAGGCTCTTGACGTACACGAACCCGAGTTTCCTTTGTCCAGCCAGCGACGATCCCGGTCAGCGTACTAGCCGCGGCCCGGCACCTCCGGGACGTCCGCGGACGCCGGGCGAGGCGGAACAGTCGGCCGAGCGCACGAGGTCTGCTCACGGCATACCGTGTACGGGTGACCCGAACGACCGCCCCAGCAGACCCGCACGCCGTGACGAGCCTCGAGCGTCTGCTCGAGGTCTACCCGACGGCACCGGCGGTCAACTCGATCGCCAAGGAGTCCCGGACGATCACCCGTGGGCAGGCCAGGATCATCGAGGCGTCACCGTTCGTCGTCGTGGCGACCGTGGGCGAGGGCGGGCTGGACCAGTCGCCGAGGGGCGACCACCCGGGCTTCGTGGTGGTCCGCGACGAACGCACGCTCGTCATTCCCGACCGGCGGGGCAACAACCGCCTCGACACCCTGCGCAACATCGTGGCCGACCCCCGCGTCGGCCTGATCTTCCTCGTCCCGGGACTGGGCGAGGAGCTGCGCGTCCGCGGCACCGCGATCCTCTCGACCGACCCTGAAGAGCTCGCCCGGCACGAGGTGCAGGGCAAGCGTCCCGCGTCTGTCATCGTCGTCACCGTCGAGCGCTGCTACTTCCAGTGCGCGCGCGCCATCAAGCGAAGCCGGTTGTGGGACAACGAGGCCCACGTCGAGCGTGGCTCCCTCCCGACTGCTGGGCAGCTCACCCGCGAGGCGGGCGGCTTCACCTCGGACGAGGAGGCAGCGGCATACGACGCCGCCCTGGACGCGAGGCAGGACGCCACGCTCTACTGAGCGCCGCTCGGGAGGGCGCGTCACTCCTCGCCGTTGGCGAGGCGCTCGTGGTGGTGGATGACCTCGGCGATGATGAAGTTGAGGAACTTCTCCGCGAAGACCGGGTCGAGACCCGCCTCGTCCGCGAGCGCCCGGAGCCGGGCGATCTGCCGCTCCTCACGGCCGGGGTCCGCGGCCGGCAGGTGCTGCTCGGCCTTGAGCCGGCCGACCTGCTGGGTGCACTTGAACCGCTCGGCGAGCAGGTGCACGAGCGCGGCGTCGATGTTGTCGATGCTGCTGCGCAGGCGCAGCAGCTCGGCCGGGACATCGGGCGGCTCGTTCATCCGGTCAGCCTAGGTGGGTCACCGTTCGTCGAATCCGCGGATTCCGTCCTTCGGGACGCCGGCCTGCACGACAACGCTCTCCACCTGACCGGGCCGTCGGGTGGTCGACGGCTGCTCCCGGAGCAGCTCCTCGAGGCGCGCCACGGAGTCTCGGTCCCCCTGCGCGACGATCTCGACTCGCCCGTCGGGCAAGTTGCGGGCGTGCCCGGCGAGACCGAGCTCCAGCGCCGTCGCACGCGCCCACCACCGGAAACCGACTCCCTGCACCCAGCCGCGCACGAAGATCGTCACGCGCACCAGGTCCGGTGTCGCGAGCGGGTCGGGGCACATGCCCACACCGTATGCCGCTGGTGCACCTCCCTGGGATGCCGCGCCTCCCGCTCGGGCCCCCCGCGAGCCTCCGCAACCCGTGCCCCAACCGTAACTATGCTCACTCCAGGCACCGTGGTGACTCCACCCACCCTGGGCCCAAGGAGGAAACGACGTGACAACGTCGGCCATTTCTCGGGCGGAAGGTTCCGGACACTCCGCCGACGCGGCCGCGGCAACCAGCCAGCGGTCCGAGGGGCGTGCGCGTCCCTGGCGAATCGAGGGCCTCGACGGGCTGCGGGCGCTGGCCATCATCGGCGTGCTGGTCTACCACCTCAACGCGTCCTGGCTGCCCGGGGGCTTCCTGGGCGTCGACGTCTTCTTCGTCGTGTCCGGCTTCCTCATCACGACCCTGCTGGTCCGGGAGCATCGCCGGACCGGCCGGGTCGCGCTCTCGAGCTTCTGGGTGCGCCGCGCCCGCCGGCTGGTGCCCGCGCTCGTGCTCTGCGTGCTGGTCAGCGTCCTGATGGCACGGCTCGTGAGCCAGGACCTGCTCGTCTCGATCGAGCGGCAGGTCCTCGGTGCCCTGACCTTCTCGACGAACTGGGTCGAGATCACCGCGGGGTCCAGCTACTTCGACCAGACTGCACCGCAGCTGTTCATGAACTTCTGGTCGCTGGCCGTCGAGGAGCAGTTCTACCTCCTGTGGCCGTTCGTCACCATCGTGCTGCTCGCCACGGCCGGACGGGTCCGTGTCGGCGTGGCAGTGGTCGCGGGTGCGGCCTCGGCGTTGCTCATGGCCCTGCAGTTCGTGCCGGGCAGCGACGCCACGCGGGTGTACTACGGCACCGACACCCACCTGGTGGGCCTCATGGTCGGCGCAGCCCTCGCCTTCGCCTGGGCCAGCCCGCGCCTGTCCCAGCGGGTCCTGCCGTCTCGGTGGGGGCGCTTCGGGCCGTATGCCGTCCCGCTGGCGGCCGCGGTGCTGCTCGCCGAGATGGTCCTGCTCGACGAGGAGTCGACACTGACCTTCCGTGGCGGCATCGCGCTCGCCTCGGTCGCGACCGCCGTGCTTGTCATGGGGGTCCTCGACCGGCGTCCCGGCCGGCTCACCCTCTGGCAGCGCATGGTGAGTCATCCGGCTCCGACGTGGGTGGGGGCCAGGTCGTACTCGATCTACCTGTGGCACTGGCCGGTGATCCTGCTCGTCGCGCTGGACAACCCGGCGGCGCCGGGGACAACGAGCTTCTGGCTCACCCGGCTCTGGTGCGTGGTCGTCACGCTGGCGCTCGCCGACCTGACCTTCCGTCTGGTCGAGAGTCCGTTCCGCTCCCGCGGCTTCCGCGGGGTGACCTCGATGGTGCGTACCCGTATCGGCGGGCTGGGCCGGCGGGCGAAGCAAGGCGTCGCGGTGGGCGCCGCGGTGCTCGCCGTGACCACCGCGGTCGTGCTCGCCACCGCCCCCGACATGAGCGAGACCGCCCGAATGCTTGCCGCGAACGAGGCCGACGCGCAGCCGGACTCCTCCGCCGGCTCGACGACGGCCGCCACTCGCGCCGGCACCGCGCCGAGCACGTCACCAAACGCGGCACCAAACGCGGCGCCGATCGCCAGGAACGCCTCGTTCACGATGCCGGCGGGCCCGGAGATCGACGCCTACGGCGACTCGATCATGGTCGGGAGCCTGCAGGCGTTGCGCTACTACTTCCCCGGCATCCGCATCGACGCCAAGTCCAACCGGCGCTGGTCCGACGCGGTCACGCAGGTCACCGAGCGTGGGGCCGACAACCGGCGGGCCGTCATCCTGGCCTTCGGCACCAACGCCGGGGTCGACGAGGACGAGGCGGACAAGGTGCTCGACCTCCTCGGACCGAACCGCATGATCGTCCTCGTCAACATCATGGGTCCCTTCTCACGCATCGACACCGACAACACGACGCTCGACCTCATCGCGCGCGACCGGCCCAACGTCATCGTCGCGGACTGGGCTTCGGCCGTGCGCGCGCACCCCGAGCAGGTCCAGTCCGACCGCGTTCACCCGACGATCAAGGGCGCACACCTGTTCTCGAAGACCGTCCGCCAGGCCCTGGCCGACCTGTCCGAGCGCCACACCGGCAAGCCGGTGGTGCTCAAGGAGCTTCCGATCCCGTGATCGTGGCGAACTCTGGTGTCCGCAGGCTGCGGATGCAGTAGGACGGACCCATGGACCTACGAGCGAGCTCTCGACCGAGCCGTGAAGCCCTCGTTGCCGCTGCCGCGCGGCTTCGCAGCAGCCTGGTGCCCCGGTCGCCGCACGGGACGCCGCGCCACTTCACGCGGCCCTCGACGACGCTCGCCGAACGGTGGACGGCGATCGATGGCGTCCGCGTCTTCTTCCGGGAGACACCGCAGCCCGACCCCGGATCCAGGGTCATGGTCCACCTTCACGGGTTCGGGCTCTCCGGCCGTTACCTGCTGCCCACCGCGGAGCGGCTCTCCGGCGAGTTCCACACGCTCGTGCCCGACCTGCCCGGCTTCGGTCGCAGCGGCAACGCAGCCGACCCTCTCGACGTCACCGGGCTGGCCCGCGCGGCCGCTGCGTTCCTCGACGCACTCGGCATCGAGCGGGCCAGCTTCGTCGGCAACTCCATGGGGTGCGCGGTGATCTGCGAGTTCGCCCACCACTTTCCCGAGCGGATCGAGCGTGCCATCCTGGTGGCCCCGGCCGGCGGGCTGCACAACCAGCCACTCGGGCGCGCGGTCACGCAGCTCGCACTGGACGGCATACGGGAGCCGGCGCGGCTCATCGGTGTCGCCGCGCCCGACTACCTCCGGTTCGGGCTGCCCAGCACGCTGCGACTCTTCCAGGCGCTGACCCGCTTCCCGGCCCTGGACCGCCTGCTCGCCATGGACGTGCCGACGATGGCGGTGATCGGCTCACGCGACCCGCTCATGCCGCTGCCGCCGAGGCTGCGGGAGGTCGCCGGAGAGACCGAGAGCCACGCGCTGCTCGTCGTCATCGAGGGCGCCGCGCACGCCATCAACTTCAGCCACCCCGGCGAGCTCGCGAACGTCATCCGCCAGTTCATGGCCGACGAGGCGATCGTCGACGACCCCGACTCCCCGGGCCAGGCCCGCGCGTACGAGCTGCACCGCGGCCAGGCACGGGAAGCCCGATCGAGCCCGGAGAGCCGTGCGGAGGAAGGCAAGGCCTGACGGCGCCGCGCACGCGCCGCAGCGAAGCGAGGCGCCAACCTTATGCGGGAGCAGCCGCGGCCGCGTCGATCTCGCCCGCCAGCGCCTTCTCGTCGGCCTTGAGCTCCTTCTTCTCGACCTTCTCGGCCCGCTTCAGCTCGGCCTCGACCCGTCGCTCGAGATCGGTCGCGGCGACGACGACGAGCCCGCTCTGGCCCCTGTCGAGGAGCTCGCCGAGCTCCTTGAGGTCCGAGCGGCTCATGCCTGCGGCGACGTGCCCGGCCAGCGCGCCGAGGCCGGCCCCGGTGGCGCCGCCCCAGAGCAGCCCGGCACCCAGTGCGACGGCCGGGAAGAGCGCCACGACGGCGCCGCCGACCAGGCCGATGCCGAGACCGCCCCACGCACCCTGCCGGGTGGGCTGCTCGTGCTTCTCGACGATCTTGACCTTGCCGTCCGAGCCGCGCGTCAGGACCGCCGCGTCGTAGGTGTCGATGAGCCCGGACTCCTTGTAGAGCTCACGCACCGCCTCGAAGTCGGCGACGGCAGCCTCCTCCGACTCGTAGGACGCCGCCAGCACCATGTACGTGTCGAAAGCCATCTGGATCCCCTTGGATTCGTCGGTTCGCGACCCGCGGGCATCACGGGGCGCCCACCGATCGTCCGTTGCCAGGTCGCCGCGCCGCGTCACACGCAGCGGGTGAGATGCGCACCGGCAGGTCAGGTGGGGACGACGGCGTCGCCGACCCGCAGGTGCGCGCCGGCAGGCAGTGGGAGCACGGGTGTGAGCCGGATGCCGAACCATGTCGCGCCGTCCCACTTGCGGTGGCGCGCCAGGGTGCGGATCGGCTCCTTCGTCGTATGCAGCTGCACGCGGTCGATCGTCGTCATGACACACCGATCGACGACCATCGTCGCCCGGAACGGTACGTCGCCGATCCGCACGACCGACCACGAGTCCTCCGCGAAGGGCTCGTTCCCGTCGACGACGACGTTCGGTCGGAACCGCTCCTGGCGCAGCGGCTCGGCGGGCTCCTCGCCCCGTTCGAGGGCTGTCTCGAGCACCCAGTCGTTGAGACGCGTCAGGGACGCCTCCGACGTCAGGTGGATGGGCGCTGCGTCGGCGAACGAGTTGCGGTCGCCCGACTGCCCCCCGAGGTCGGGCCGGATCGGCCGTACCATGTCGTCGTCCTGCCAGACCAGCCGCAGTGGCTGCCCGACCCGTTCCGAGAGCCACTCGGAGACCTCGGGGGATCCCGGCACGGCGCTCGCCTGTCCCCAGAAGCCGACCGGCACGGGCGTCCCGTCGCGCGGCGGGACTGCGACGACGGCCTCCGCGCCCGGGGCGCGCAGCCGCACGGCACCGTCTGCCAGCGGCTCGGCGCTCACCCCCAGCAGCTGGTGCTCCTCGCGCGCCGTGACCTTGGTGCCGTCGGGTGCGACGACGGCCCAGCGACGGTCGCCGACCAGGCCGCGCGCGTCGACGTCTGCCGCCTGTGGTGCGACGCCCGCGAGGGACTTGACCGGGTAGACGTTGAGACCCGTGACGCGCAGCGTGCTCACGCGACCCCGCTCACTCGGCGAGCCACGCGGCATACGCGTCGAAGGTGTACGGCCTCCCGAGGAAGTCCTCGACGAGGTCCGCGGCGTCCCGTCGTCCGCCGGGTGCCAGCACCTTGTCGCGGTAGGCCCCGGCGACCTCCGGGTCGAACAGGTCGCTGCGGTCGAACGCCGAGAACATGTCCTTGGCGATGACGAGCGACCACATGTACGTGTAGTAGGCCGAGCTGTAGCCGTCGAGGTGCCCGAAGTGGCAGTGCATGTGCGTGCCGGCGAGGTACGGGAAGACGGAGTACGTCGCCATGAGGTCGCGCAGCCTGGCGGTGAGGTCGTCGGTCGGGTTGACGTGGAAGTCGTAGGACAGCGCGGCGTAGAACATCTGGGTCCGCGCGTCGTAGCCCTTGCCGAAGTCGTCGGCCCGGCGCATGGCCTCGACGAGCCCGGGCGGGATGGTCTCACCGTCGGCGTTGCGCGCGAAGGTCGCGAGCACCGTTGCGTCCCAAGCCCATTCCTCGAGCATCTGGCTCGGCGCCTCGACGAAGTCCCACTCGGTCGCGACCCCGGAGAAGCGGACCCACTGCTGGCGCCCGGCCAGGACGTGGTGCACGAGGTGCCCGAACTCGTGGAACAGGGTCACCACCTCGTCGTGCTCCATGAGCCCGCGGTTGAAGTTGCAGACGAGCACGCCCTCGGCGAGCTGGACGTCGGTGACGCCGCGCACGAGGTCGAACTGGGCGGCGTGCTTGTACTTGCCGTCGCGAGGGTGCAGGTCGAGGTGGATCCGGCCGATCCGCTGCCCGCCGAACGACACGTCATAGGTCGCGACCTCGTCGTGCCAGGTGCCGGCGTCGGCGACGGGTGCCCACTCGACCCCGAAGAGGCGCCCGGTCACGTCGAGCAGTCCCTGGCGCACGGCCTCGAACGGGAAGTAGGTGCGGACCCGTTGTGCGTCGACCGCGAGCTGCTCCTTGCGGACCAGCTCGCCGTAGTAGAAGGTGTCGGCCCCGTCGATGTCGGTGGCGTCGGGACGGTCCTGCCGGAGCCGCTCGAGCAGGACCGCCTTGTCACGCTCGGCGCTCGACGTGGACAGCTCGGTGATGCGCTCGATGAACTCCCCGATCGCCTTCCCGTTGCCGATCATCTTGACCTCGGCGTCGTAGTCGGCCCACGTGTCGTAGCCGAGCAGCGCGGCGTGCTCACGACGGACGGCGAAGATGTCCTGCAGCACCTGGTCGTTGTCCGGCCAGGCGATGGTGAGGAACTCGGTGACGAGGTCGCGCCGCGCCTGCGCGTCGTGCGCGAAGGTGCGGAAGGGGACGACGTCGGGGTAGTCGGTCGTGACGGTGACGAGGCCGTCCTCGTCAGCTGGGTGAGCCTCGACCCAGTCCTGCGGCATACCGGCGAGGCGCTCGGGCTCGATACGGATGCTGCGGACGTTCTCGCGGATGTTCTTGCTGAAGTCCTGGCTGAGCAGGATCGCGCGCTCGCTCAGCTCGCGCAGGCGCTCCCGGGTAGCCTCGTCGCGGTCGACACCGGAGCGCCGGAAGTCCCGAAGCGTCCGTTCGAGCACTCGAACCGCGTCGGCATCAAGGCCTTCGGCGTCGAGCCCGGCGAACACGGCATACAGCTCCTGGTCGAGCCCGAGGTCGGTGTCGAGCTTCTGGACCTCCTGGGCAACCGCCTCGGCGCGGTCGCGCACCTCCTTGTCGGGGTGCACCTCGGAGAACAGCGAGGCCACCGACGCGGCGTTCGACAGCGCGACCTGCGCGTCGTTCCACGTGCGGAGCACCTCCAGCGACTCGCGGGGCGGGTCGGCCTTGAGCGCGTCGACGAGCGCTCGGGCGCGGGCGAGCTGGTCGTCGCCGCGGGCTCCCACCCACTCGAGCCAGTCTCGGTCGGCGGGCATGGTCAGGTGCGTGGCCTCGGTCGTCACAGACCGCACTGTATGCCGCCGGGGCGACGCCGCGTCGACCGATTACTCCCAGAGCCGAAGCGAGCGTGTGACGATCCTGGTCAGGTCGTCCGCTCCGACCGGCTTCGGGCTGGTCGCAAGCAGCCGCTGCTGCTTCAGTGCGCCCTCGACGAGCGCCTCCACATCGGACTCCCCATAGCCCACGGCCGCGAGGCCGTTGGGCATCCCGATGTCGCGCATGAGGCCGACGATCACGGCGGGGAGGACTCCGGACGGGTCGCCCGGGTCGACCTTCGGTGGCTCGTCCGGAGCGAGCAGCCGGGCAGCGGCCAGGTGGCGCTCGGGCGCCGCGTCGAACGTCCACCGGAATGCCTCGGGTGCCGTCAGGGCCACTGCCATGCCGTGTGGCACGAGGGGTTCGCCGGGCGGGTAGCCGTCGGGGTGGAAGTCGCGGACCCGTCCGGCGACCGGGTACGCGTTCGCGTGCGGGATGTGGACTCCGGCGTTGCCGAACCCGAGCCCCGCGAACGTTGCCGCGAGCGCCATCTCACCCCGAGCGGCCTCGTCCTCCCCGTCACGAACCGCTCTGCGGAAAGCGTTGCCCAGCAAGGCCATCGAGCGCTCGGCCCAGAGATCGGAGATGGGGTTGCTGCCGCAGTACGGCACCCGCTCCCCCGGCTGTTTCCGCTCGAACGAGGTGTACGGACGGGCGGTCCAGCTCTCCAGAGCGTGGCAGAGGATGTCCATCCCGGCCGCCGCGGTCACCCCCGCGGGCTGGCTCGTCGTGAGTCTCGGGTCGACGACGGCGAGCGTCGGCCTCAGGCGCACGTGACTGATGCCGGTCTTGACCTTGAGGGACAGCACGTCGAGCACGCAGATCGTCGTGCTCTCGGCGCCGGTGCCGGTCGTGGTCGGCACCGCCACGAGCGGGGCCAGCGGCGACGTGGGCGCGCGGCCGGCCCCGACGGGAACGTTGACGTAGTCCATCAGCGAGCCGCCATTGGTCAGGATCAGGTCGACCGCCTTGGCCGTGTCGATGGACGACCCCCCGCCGACCGCGACGAACGCGTCGAACGGCCCGTCCGCGCGGGCCCGCTCGACCGCGGCCTCCAGGCTCGCGTCGGTGGGTTCCACGTGGGCCGAGTCGTGCACGACGGCCACGACGCCGTAGGCCGCCATCCGCCCGGCGACGCGGTCGGGCATGCCGGTCGCGCGCAGCCCGGGGTCTGTGACGAGCAGTACCCGCCGGGCTCCGAGCGTGGCCAGGTCGTGGCCGATCTCGTCCGCGGCGCCCGGACCGAACTTGAGCATGGGCGCGCCGTAGGTGAACACCGACTCGGGCCTGGCTGCCGACCACGTCATGATGCGGACCCTACGCTGGGAGGCATGGCAGCCGAGCGGACCGGGACTCTCGTGGTCGGAGCCGGCCAGTCCGGCATCTCACTCGTCACTGCGCTGCGCGAGCTCGGCGACACCGAGCCCGTCATGCTCGTCGGCGACGAGGCTGAGCCGCCCTACGACCGCCCGCCGCTGTCCAAGACCTACCTGCGCGGCGAGCACCACCGCGACTCACTGGTCTTCCACGGCCCGCAATGGTTCGCCGAGCACGGGATCACTCTCGTCACCGGTGACCCGGTCGCGCAGATCGCCCGCGACCGCGAGGGCGGCCGGGCAACGACGCGCGCAGGCCGCGAGGTCGAGTTCGCCCGCCTCGCTCTGACCACGGGTGCGGCCAACCGGGCCCTGCCGGTCGACGGCGCCGACGCGGACGGCGTCCTGTCCGTGCGCACCCTCGCCGACGCCGACCTGCTCGCACCCGCCCTCCGGGAGGCCCGCGAGGTCATCGTCGTCGGGGGTGGCTTCATCGGGCTGGAGGTCGCGGCCGGCGCTCGCCTGCTCGGCGCGAACGTCACCGTCGTCGAGGCGACCGACCGGCTCCTCGGGCGCTCGGTCACCCCCCTGCTGTCCGACTTCTACCTCGCCGCGCACGAGCGCCGCGGCACGCGAGTTCTCCTCGACGCCGATGTTGTTCGGGTCACCGCCCAGGACGGTCGAGCCTCCGGCGTCGAGCTCGAGGACGGCCGCACGCTCACGGCCGACCTGGTCGTGGTCGGGATCGGGGTCGCCCCGCGTACCGAGCTGGCGGAGCAGCTCGGCCTGGCCGTCGAGCGGCGCGGGGTGGTCGTCGACGAGTATGCCCTCACCTCCGACGGCGTGACCGTGGCCGCCGGCGACTGCGCGGTCGGCCCCAACCCCTTCATCCGCGGCCTGCCCGGGCCGACTCGCCTCGAGAGCGTGCAGCACGCGACGGACCAGGCGCGCGCCGCGGCGGCGACGCTCGTGGGACGCCCCGCGGCATACCGGCAGGTGCCGTGGTTCTGGAGCGACCAGGGCCAGCTGCGCCTCCAGATCGCCGGGCTCCCCCACGGCGCCGACCACGTCGTGGTGCGCGGCGACCTCGGCGCCGAGGCCTTCTCCATCCTCAGCTACCGCGACGGGCTGCTCATCGCCACCGAGTCAGTCGGGTCCTCGGCCGACTACCTCACTGTCAAACGCGCCCTGGAGAAGGGTATGAGTATCCCGGCCGATGCGGCCGCCGACGTGAACGTCCCCCTCAAGCGACTCCTCACCCGCGTCGACGACGCCACGGTGTGATGACGCGCCAGGCGCGGGCCCCTGCGCTAGCGTGACAAAACGTCGCAAAACGAAGGGACTGATCGCATGCAGTCAGTGGCAGGTCTGTCCACGGCGGGCACACTCCTCAGCGTCAACGCCGTCGACTACATCATCATCGCGCTCTACTTCGTCTTCGTTCTCGGCATCGGGTTGCTGGCCCGGCGGTCCGTGTCCGACTCCATCGACTTCTTCCTCTCGGGCCGCTCGCTGCCCGCCTGGGTGACCGGCCTGGCGTTCATCTCCGCCAACCTCGGTGCCGTCGAGATCATGGGCATGTCGGCCAACGGCGCCGAGATCGGCATCGCCACCGTGCACTACTTCTGGGTCGGCGCGATCCCCGCGATGCTGTTCCTCGGCGTCGTGATGATGCCCTTCTACTACGGCTCGAAGGTCCGATCGGTGCCGGAGTTCATGTTCCGCCGTTTCGGCACGGGCGCGCACCTGGTCAACGCGATCAGCTTCGCCGTCGCGCAGCTGCTCATCGCGGGTGTCAACCTCTACCTGCTGGGCTCGATCGTCCACGCCCTGCTCGGCTGGCCGCTGTGGGTCGCACTCCTCGTCGCGGCCGCGATCGTGCTGTCCTACATCACGCTCGGTGGCCTCTCAGCGGCGATCTACAACGAGGTGCTCCAGTTCTTCGTCATCGTCGCCGCGCTGCTGCCGCTGACGCTGATCGGCCTGCACCGGCTCGGCGGCTGGCAGGGCCTCAAGGACCGGATCACCGAGTTCGCCGACCGGGCTCCGGCCGCCGCCGGCGTCCCGCCCGCCGACCAGCAGCTCCACTCCTGGCCCGGCGAGGCGCTCTCCGGGTTCTCCTCGCCGTTCTGGTCGGTCGTCGGCATCGTCTTCGGGCTCGGCTTCGTGCTCTCCTTCGGCTACTGGACGACCAACTTCGTCGAGGTCCAGAGAGCGATGGCCTCGAACTCGCTGTCCGCGGCACGACGGACCCCCATCATCGGCGCCTTCCCCAAGATGTTCGTGCCGTTCCTGGTCATCGTCCCAGGCATGATCGCCGCGGTCATGGTGCCCGAGATCGGCCAGCTCAAGAACGGCGGCTCCCCGCCGGGAGGCGCGTCGGGCGAGGGCGTCAAGTACAACGACTCCCTCCTGCTGCTCATGCGCGACATCCTGCCCAACGGCCTGCTCGGCGTGGCCATCGCAGGCCTGCTGGCCGCGTTCATGGCCGGCATGGCCGCGAACATCTCGGCGTTCAACACCGTCTTCAGCTACGACCTGTGGCAGCGCTACATCCGCAAGGACCACTCCGACGACTACTACCTGCGGATCGGCCGCCTCGCGACGGTCGCGGCGACGGTCATCGCGATCTTCACCGCCATCGTCGCCAGCTCCTTCTCCAACGTCATGGACTATCTCCAGACGCTCTTCGGCTTCTTCAACGCACCGCTGTTCGCGACCTTCATCGTCGGCATGTTCTGGAAACGGATGACACCGACGGCCGGCTGGGTGGGCCTCGTGAGCGGCACCCTGGCCGCGGTCCTGGTCGCGTTCCTGAGCAAGGACGCCTTCGGCAGCGTGAGCCGTGGCGTGCTGCCGATCGAGGGACAGGGCGCGGCCTTCCTCGCGGCCTCGGCGGCGTTCATCGTCGACGTCGCGGTGAGCGTGTTCGTGTCCTACCGGACCCAGCCCAAACCCGCCTCCGAGCTGCGCGGTCTCGTCTACTCCGAGACGCCGCGCGAGGAGCTCATCGACCCGCACGAGGCACGGGCGCCGTGGTACCAGCGCACGCTGCCGCTCGCCGGGGTCGCGCTCGCGATGGTCATCGTCCTCAACATCGCCTTCTGAGAGGAGCTGCGACATGACCGAACAGCCTGATGACCTGAGCCTTCCGACCACGCCCGACGACGCGGGGTCGAAGCGGCATACGGCCGGAGCCTTCGACATCCGCAACTTCATCGGCGGGCTCATCGGCATCTACGGCCTGATCCTCACCCTGATGGGCATCTTCGGCGACAAGGCCTACGCCCGCACGGGCGGGGTCAACGCCAACCTCTGGGCCGGCATCATCATGCTCGTCGGCGCGGCGTGCTTCATGCTGTGGGCACGGCTGCGGCCGATCGTCGTTCCCGACGACGTCGATCCCGTCCAGGACGACCCGACCCGGCCGGCTCCCCGGAGGCGCTAGCAAAGGCCGGGTGCGCCGTCGGGGCGATATCAGCCCCGGCGGCGCGGCCGCGGCTGGCACACGGGACAGGAGAACGACGAGCGGTTCATGAACTGCTCGCGTCGCATGATCGCGCCACAGCGGTCGCACGGGGTGCCCGCCCGGCCGTACGCGTGCAGCGACCGGTCGAAGTACCCGCTCGCGCCGTTGACGTTGACGTAGAGGGCATCGAAGCTCGTGCCGCCCTGCCCGAGGGCCTCGGCCATGACGTCGTGGGCGTGGTCGAGGACGCGGGCGAGCGCCGGCTTGGTCAGGGCCGAGCAGAGCCGCTCGCCGTGGACCTTGGCCCGCCACAGCGCCTCGTCGGCGTAGATGTTCCCGATCCCGGACACGAGCCCCTGGTCGAGCAGGGCTCGCTTCACCGCGCTGTCCCGCAGTTTCATCCGGGCGACGACCGAGTGCTGGTCGTAGGCGGGCTCGAACGGGTCGGGCGCGATGTGCGCGACGGACTCGGGTATGCCGTCCGCACCCAGAGGTGACAGCGACAGTCCCCCGAAGGTGCGCTGGTCGACGAACCGCAGCTGCGGTCCCCCGTCGGCGAAGTCGAACCGGGCATGGCAGTGCCTCTCGAGCGGCGCGTCCGCGGGCTCGACGAGCATCTGGCCGCTCATGCCGAGATGCACCACCAGTGCGTCCTCGTCGCCGAGGGCGAGCCAGAGGTACTTGCCCCGGCGCGCCGCGGCGGTGACGGTGACGTCGTGCAGGCGGGAGGCCAGGTCGCCCGCGCCCGCGTCGTGGCGGCGCGCGACCCGCACCCCGGTGATCCGGGCTCGAGTGATGTGGCGGCCGACGACGTGGTCCTCGAGGCCACGCCGCACGACCTCGACCTCGGGCAGCTCGGGCACCGGGCCTCAGCCCTGCGGCAGGCTGGCGTCCGCGTCGGTGCGGCGGCGTTCGAGCGTGTGCCAGGCCTGCTTGGCGGCCTTCTGCTCGGCTTCCTTCTTGCTCCTGCCGCGCCCTTCGCCGAGGACCTCCTCGCCGACGACGACGCGGGCGTGGAACTCCTTCTCGTGGTCCGGCCCCTGCTCGCCGACGTGGTACTCCGGAGACCCGAGCGATGCGCCTGCGGCCATCTCCTGCAGGCTCGTCTTCCAGTCGAGGCCTGCACCGAGAGTGGCGGCCTCCTCGATGATGCCGTCGAAGTGGTGGTGCACGAACGTGGCCGCGTGGTCGATGTCGGTGGACAGGAACACCGTCCCGATGAGGGCCTCGAGCGTGTCGGCCAGGATCGAGGCCTTGTCACGGCCGCCCGTGGCCTCCTCGCCCTTGCCGAGCATGACGTACTCGCCGAGGTCGAAGGTGCGGGCGACGTCGGCCAGGGCGCGCATGTTGACGACCGCCGCGCGCAGCTTGGCCAGCTGGCCCTCAGGCAGGTCGGGGTGCTCGCGGTAGAGCGTCTCGGTCACGACGAGGCCCAGCACCGAGTCGCCGAGGAACTCCAGGCGCTCGTTGTTGGGCAGGCCGCCGTTCTCGTAGGCGTAGGACCGATGAGTCAGGGCGCGCAGAAGCAGCGGCTCGTCGATGTCCTGGCCGACCACCTCGCGAAGGTGGTTGACCAGCGCATCGACGGGCCGCTGCGGCACCGTCGGAACATCCCCTGACGCAAGGTCGCTCACGGGGCTGCCCACCGGATGCTCAGGCCTGGTGCTCGGTGCGCTCGGCGGCGGCGTAGTGACGGCCCTTGTAGGTGCCACAGGACGGGCACGCGATGTGCGGCTGGGTCGCCGCACCGCACTGGGGGCACGTGGTCAGCGTGGTCGCCGTTGCCTTCCAGTTCGCGCGACGCGAACGGGTGTTGGAGCGCGACATCTTCCGCTTCGGGACAGCCACGTCAGTTCCTCTTCTCTTGCGGGTCGTCGCCCAGCAGCCCGCTGAGCGCCGACCATCGGGGGTCGATCACTTCATGATGGTGGTCCGGGTCGTCCGCGAGGCGCATCCCGCACTCGGAACACAACCCCGGGCAGTCGTCCCGGCACACCGGTTGGAACGGCAGCGTCGGCACGATGGCGTCCCTGAGCACGGGCTCGAGGTCGATGAGGTCACCGACCAGCTCGTGCACATCGTCCTCGTCGTGGTCGGCTGCCACCTCGTGGTGGTGCGCCGCCCGATCGGCGTAGGCGAACAGCTCCTGGAAGGTCCCCTCGACATCGATCTCGACGGGATCCAGGCACCGCACGCAGGCGCCGGTCGCCGTGCCGCTGACCGAACCCGTCACGAGGACGCCCTCCACGACGGACTCCAGCCGCACCTCGACCTCCACCGGCATGCCGGCCTTGATCGAGATGACGTCCGTGCCGAGATCGTCGGGAAACGTCACGGTGCGCCTGAGCTCGTGCATCGTCCCCGGTCGCCTGTTCAGCTCCCTGGTGTCGAGCACCAGCGGCGAACGGGGATCGGGGCGGTCCATGACTCCTGCGCACAGTAGATGGTTCGGCCCGCGCCAAGACGGACGTGGACCGACGTCCAAGGCTACCGGAGGCGTCCCCAGTGCCCAAATCAGGCGAGGCGCTCCTTGAGCGCGGCCAGGACCGCGTCCGGGACGAGGCCGGTGACGTCGCCGCCGTAGCGCACGACCTCCTTGATGAGCGAGCTCGAGACGTGCTGCAGGGCCGGGTCCGCGGCGATGAACAGGGTCTCGACGCCGGTGAGGTGCCGGTTCATGTGTGCCATCGGCAGCTCGTAGGCGAAGTCCGTGCCCCCGCGCAGCCCCTTGACCATGGCCTGGGCCCCGACCTCGCGGCATACGTCGACGACGAGGGTCTCCGCCCAGGCGGCCACGCGGACGTTGGGCAGGTGGCCCAGCGACTGCTCGAGCAGAGCACTGCGCTCGGGCACCGTGAAGGTGCCCTGTTTGCCCGGGTTGTGCAGGATCGCGACGATGACCTCGTCGAACAGCCGGCTGGCCCGCGAGACGACGTCGACGTGCCCGTTGGTGACCGGGTCGTAGGAGCCGGGGCACACGCACCGGCGGATCTCGTGGCTCGTCACGGCCCCCAACCTACCGGGGAGCGCGCCGGGCAGGCTGTGACCGGCTCAGCCAGCCCAGTCCAGCCCAGCCCGGTCCAGCCCAGCCCGGTCCCAGCCCAGGCTGGCTCGAGCCGGCTCAAACTCGCTCAGGCGACGACGTCGCTCGGCGGGGGCTCGGCGAACCACATCGTCGTCTCGCCGTAGCGCTTCTCCCCCGACAGCTCGAGCCCCTCGGGCCATCGTGGCTGGGGCGATCGGCTGGACCGCTCGACGACGACGAAGGCGTCGCGCGCGAGCCAGGCCCGCTCGACGAGGCTCGCGAGGACGCCCGCGAGCGCGTCCTCGGACAGGTCGTAGGGCGGGTCGACGAGCACGAGGTCCATCCGTATGCCGCCCGGCGGGCCTGCGCCGAGTGCTCGCTCGACCGTCTCGGCCAGCAGCCGCACCCCGGGGCGGCCCACGGTCTTGATGTTGGCGCGGATCACCTTGGCCGCCGCCTTGCCCGACTCGACGAGCAGCACGAGGACGGCGCCGCGGCTCGCGGCCTCGAGGCCGAGGGCGCCGGAGCCGGCATACAGGTCGAGCACGTTGGTGCCCTCGAGGAGGCCGCGGTGCTCGAGGCGGCTGAACAGCGCCTCGCGGACCCGGTCCGAGGTCGGGCGCGTGGTCGGGCCGGACGGCGTCTGCAGGCGACGGCCTCCGGCGCTGCCGCTGATGATGCGGGTCATGCTCAGCCCCGTTCCAGCCAGACGGCCTCGTGCTCGTCGAGCCGCATCGCGACCGCCGCGGCCAAGGCCGGGTGAGCCCGCAGGTCCGGGTCGTCGTCGATCAGGGCGAAAGCGTCCTCGCGGGCGTCGGCGATGATCTGCTCGTCCTCGGCGCGGCCGAGGCGTAGGTGGCGCACGGAGCTGCCTCGGCCGCTCTGGCGCGCACCGAGCACGTCGCCCTCGCGCCTGAACATCAGGTCGGCGCGGGCCAGCTCGAAGCCGTCGTTGGTCGCCGCAACCTGCTCGAGGCGCTCCATCGCCCGCTCGCCGGGGCCCTGGGTCATGAGCAGACACAGGCCCGGCACCGATCCGCGACCGACGCGGCCCCGCAGCTGGTGCAGCTGCGAGATGCCGAACCGGTCCGCATCGACGACGACCATGACCGAGGCGTTGGGGACGTCGACCCCGACCTCGATGACGGTCGTCGCGACGAGCACGTCGACCTCCCCGGCCGTGAACGCCCGCATCGTGGCGTCCTTGGTGTCGGCGTCGAGGCGGCCGTGCAGCACAGCCTTCCGCACTCCGTCGAGCGCGGGGTTGGCACGCAGCGTCGCGAGCATGGAGTAGACCCCGGTGAGCTCGCGCACCGGGCCCGGTTCGTCGGCCGCGCCGGCGGAGTCCTCGTCCCAGTCGCCGACGTCCCAGTCGGTCGCCTCCTCGTCGGACGTGTCCGTGGACAGCGCGCCCGCCTCGTCGTCGACGTCGCCGATGCGGGGGCAGACGACGTAGACCTGGTGACCCTTGGCGACCTCCTCGGCGACCCGCTGCCAGGTGCGCTCGACCCACCCGGGACGCTCCGCGTCGACGACATGCGTGGCGATCGGCGATCGGCCTTTGGGCAGCTCGCGCAGGGTCGAGGTCTCCATGTCACCGAACACCGTCATGGCGACGGTGCGAGGGATGGGCGTCGCCGTCATGACCAGGACGTGAGGTGGGCGGTGGCCCTTCTCCCGCAAGGCGTCGCGCTGCTCCACCCCGAAGCGGTGCTGCTCGTCGACGACGACGAGCCCCAGGTCGGCGAACTGCACGTGCTTCTGGATGAGGGCATGGGTCCCGACGACGATCCCGGCCTGGCCGGACGCGGCATCGAGGAGGGCCTTGCGGCGTGCACCCGCACTCTGGCTCCCGGTGAGCAGGGCCACCGTGGTGCCGAGCTCCGACCCACCGAGCATGCCGCCCTGCGCGAGCTCGCCGAGCATCGTGGTGATGGAGCGGTGGTGCTGAGCTGCGAGCACCTCCGTGGGCGCGAGCAGCGCGGCCTGACCGCCCGCGTCGATCGCGGCGAGCATCGCTCGCAGGGCCACGATGGTCTTGCCGGAGCCCACCTCGCCTTGGAGCAGGCGGTGCATCGGCCGCTCCGAGGCCAGCTCCTGCGCGAGGATCTCGCCCACCTCCCGCTGGCCTTGGGTCAGCTCGAAGGGCAGCCGTGCGTCGAAGGCAGCGAGCAGACCTCCAGGTCGGGGCGGACGCGGCGTGGCGAGGTCGGCCTCGGCGGCCTTTCGCCGCTGGGCCAGGATCGTCTGGAGCACGAACGCCTCGTCGTACTTGAGCCGGTGCAGTCCGCGCGAGGCGTTCTCGGTGAGCAGTGGACGGTGCACGAGCTCGAGCGCGGTCCGGCGGTCGGGCAGCCCGCGAGCCTCTCGCACGTCCTCCGGTACTGGCTCGCGCACCCGGTCGACGGTGTCGAGCGCCTGGTGCAGGAGCTTGCGCATGCGGAACGAGTTGAGCTTCCCGGTCGTGGAGTACACCGGCACCCAGTGCGTCCGGTAGTACTCGACCTGTGCCTCTCCCTCGTCGTCGTCGATGAGCTCGTAGTCCGGGTGGGTCAGCTGGAGACGGCGGCCGTATGAGCCGACGGTGCCGACGAAGAAACCCCGGCGGCCCGGGACGAGCTTGCGCTCGTGCCCGAAGGCGTTGAAGAACGTGATGTCGAGGTGGCCGCCCCGCTCGTCGGTGAGCACCACGGTGAGCATCTTCCCGCGGCGGTTGCGCATCGGGCGGGTCGTCGCCGCAGCCACCTCGGCGACGACGAGGACGTCCTCGCCCACGCGCAGCCTCGACAGGTCGGTCAGCTCGCTGGGCTGGACATAGCGCCGCGGGACCAGCTCGAAGAGCTCCCCGACGTTCTCGATGCCCTTGTTGCGTGCCATCGCCTCGGCGTCGGGCTTCTTGAGGGCCAGCTTGGTCAGAGGCGACTCCTCGGTGAGCACCGGCATCCTCACTCCACCCCCAGCAGGACGGTGTACACCGCCTGGCCGCCGTCGATGAGCGACACCTCGATGCCGTGGTGCGCCCGCCTCGCCTCGCTCGTCACGGCGTCGAGCAGGCCGTCCGGGGCGTCGATCCCGGCGACCACCGTGACGAGCTCGCCACCGCTGGCGAGCAGGCGCCGCACGACCTCGCGGGCGACGTCGAGCTGGTCGGAGCCGACGATGACCACGTCGCCGTCGACCACCCCGAGGGCGTCGCCCGCCTGGCACGGGCCACCGCTCGTCAGCGCCGCGCGGTTGGCAACCGTCACCGCGCCGTGGCGGGTCGCGGAGGCGGCCGCCTGCATCGCGAGGACGTTGGCGGACGCCGGTGCGGACGGCTCGAAGACCGCGACCGCGGCGATGCCCTGCACCGCCGTGCGGACGTGGACGACGTGCGACTCGATGCCGTCGTCGGCCGTCGCTCGAGCCGCCGCCTCGGCGGCCAGCAGCGTGTCGCCGTCGTTGGGGAGCACCACCACGCCGGCTGCCCCGCGGACGTGCTGCTCGCGGATCGCGGCGATGAGGCCGCCGGTCGATGCGCGGCGGCCCGGGCCCGATGCGACGACGACGGCACCGGCGGTCTCGAAGAGGGCCTCGAGCCCGGCGCCGGCAGCACATGCCACCACGCCTGACGCGACCCGCTCGGCCGGCTGGACCTCCCCTACCGTTGCGGCCTGGCGGAGGTGCTGGTCCTCGACCAGGTGCGTGATGCGGATCCGGTGCGGACGACCCGCCTCGACCCCCGCCTCGACGGCGGCGCCCGCGTCGTCGACGTGGGCGTGGACGTTCCACTCCCCCTCGCCGCCGACGACGAGCACGGAGTCGCCCAGCGCGACGAGCCGGTCGCGCAGCGCTGCGACGGCCTGCTCGTCGGAGTCTCGCAGCAGGTACATGACCTCGAACTCGGGGCTGCCGGACTCGCCCGTCCCGTCGCCCGACCGGCTCGCTCCCGCAGCGTGCGCCGCTCCCAGGGCTGCCGACAGTGCCGCACTCTGCGGGCTCGGACGGAACCGGGACCGACGGTCCGAGTCGCCGAGGTCGGAACGCGCCCGCTGGCCTGCGCAGACCCGCTCGAGCGACTCGAGGAGCACGACGAGCCCCGCGCCTCCGGCATCGACGACCCCGGCGCGGGCGAGCACCTCCAGCTGCTCGGGCGTGCGCTCGAGCGCCGCTCGGGACGCCTCGAGCGCGGCGAGCGAGACGGCATACACGCTGGGTATGCCGCCGTCGGCCTCGCGCGCTGCCTGGTCGGCCGCTGTGGCCGCCTCGGCCATGGCCCGCGCGACCGTCAGGATCGTGCCCTCCTTGGGGTCGGTCACGGCTTCGCGGGCGCGCTGCTCGGCGCGCCGGAGCCCGGTGGCGAGAAGGCGTCCGTCGATCTCGTCGGAGCCGGCGCAGCCCTCGGCGAGCCCGCGAGCGAGCTGGCTGAGGATGACGCCGGAGTTGCCGCGTGCGGTCCACAACAGGTGCCGGGCGAAGGTCGCGAGCAGCGCGTCGGCGGTTGCAGCGCCGCCCTCGGCGAGGGTGCGCTCGACGGCGCCGTCGAAGGTGAGGTAGAGGTTCGTGCCGGTGTCGCCGTCGGGCACGGGAAAGACGTTGAGCGCGTCGATCTCGGCGCGGCGGGCCGCGAAGAGCGACCGGGTGAGCACGGCCCAGCGACGCACTGCGACGAGGTCGAGGCGCGTGAGCGCACCCTCGGGCAACGGCGCTGCGCCGGGCATCGGACCTCCTGCGTCGTGCTGTGCGTACGGGCTCGCCGACGCTCGGCAAGGCTAGCGCCTCCCCCAGACGGTCGCATGCAACGCGCGCCGGGCGTCGTGCCCGGCTACGTTGGAGCTGTGTCGAGCTCCGCCACTGCCGTTCATCGAAAGTCCTGGGCAGGGGCACCTCCCGGCTTCTTCGCAGTCGAGGCGGCCGGGCTGCGCTGGCTTGCTAAGGCGATCTCTCGCGGCGGCGCGCGCGTGGTGGACGTGAAGGCGGAGGCCGACGACCACCTCGACCTGGCCGTGCTGCACCCCTCGCGTCCGACACTCGAGGCCGCCGAGTCGCTGGGCCGGGGCCTGGCTGTCACCCATGGCATGGGTGCGCCGGCCTTCGGGGCTCCGCCGCCAGGCTGGACGGGCCCTGCCTGGATCGGTCGGCAGAGCCAGCCCAACGAGCCGACCGCCACCTGGGGCCTGTTCTACGCGGAGCAGCGCGTGCGGCCCTTCGTGCGGCGGGCCGTCGAGCGAGGCCATCTCGACGTGTCCGGGGCCCGGATCGTCGAGCGGGTCTGCGACCGCGTCGCCGCCGGAGACTTCGACGACGACCGCCCACCCGCCCGGATCCACGGCGACCTGTGGTCCGGCAACGTCGTCTTCACGACCGAGGGCGCAGTGCTCATCGACCCGGCCGCGCACGGCGGCCACGGCCTCACCGACCTCGCCATGCTCGCCCTCTTCGGCTGCCCGGGGCTCGACCGGATCAGGGCCGCGTACGAGGAGGCCGCCGAGCTTGCGCGGGGATGGCGTGCCCTCATCGAGCTGCACCAGCTGCACCCGCTCGCGACCCATGCCGCGTCCCACGGCCCTGCGTATGCCGCGCAGCTCGTCGAGGCGGCGAGGACCTTTCTCTGACCGGCCGCACCGCGGGGGGCGCTGGAGCCGGCGCTCCGCGCCCGGAGGGCCGTTTTGTCGTCCGGACGCCACGTCGGCTACTCTTGACCGGTTCCCCTCGTGCATCACGGGGTGAGGCGTGTCCACATGCGTGCCCACCTTCGCCCGAGGCGGAGCACCAGCACTTCGTCAACATCGATCATTCAGGAGCTATCCGTGGCTGCCAACTGCGACGTCTGCGGCAAGGGGCCGGGTTTCGGCCACAACATCTCGCACTCGCACCGCCGCACCAAGCGCCGCTGGAACCCCAACATCCAGCGGGTCCGCACGCTGGTCGACGGTGTGACGCCGAAGCGGCTCAACGTCTGCACCTCCTGCCTCAAGGCGGGCAAGGTCGTTCGCTGAGCGTCCCGCACCAACGCTGAAGGCCGGTCCCCCTCGCGGGGTGCCGGCCTTTGTCGTATCCCGTCGGTGTCCGCTGCGGCCTGAACCCCTCGACCCGCCGACCCGCCGACCCAGCCCCCGCCCTTCTCTGCGCAACACACCGAGCACCTGCAAACTTCGACGGTAATAACCGCAGAAGTTTGCAGGTGCTCGGTGTGTTGCCGGGGTCATGGGCGCGGTCGGTGGGCTTGGGGAGGTGCTCCGGAGGTCAGGGTCTGCGGGCTAGGTCGTGCGGAAGTGGTCCCACCCGAGGTGGGTGACCTCCCGGCCCCCGACGACGATCCCGGGCCGTTCCCCGGGCGCCACCGCACGGACGCGACCGATCGGTCGCCAGCCACGCGGCATCCGTCCCGGAGGGAAGGTGGCCAACAGCGAGTGCTCCTCGCCGCCCGCGAGCACGCAGTCGAGCGCGACCTCGGCGCCGAGCACGCCGGCGAGCTCGGCCACGTCCGAGGCGATCTGGGACGGGTCGATGTCGATGACGACACCGCTCGCGCGGGCGATCCGGCGCCCGTCGCGCAGCAGACCGTCGCTGAGGTCGAGCATGGCCGAGGCCCCGGCCGCTGCGGCCTCAGGACCCGCTGACAGGGGCGGTCGAGGACGGCGCTGCCGCTCCACGGCGGCGGGATGCCGTTCGGCCTGGTCCGCCTGGAGCAGACGCAGGCCCGCGTCGGCGAGCCCGAGAGAGCCGTTGACGGCGAGCACGTCACCGTGCCGCGCCCCCGACCGCAGCACCGGCTGGCCGTCGAGCCGCCCGAGCGCGGTCACCGAGACCATGACGACGCTGGGGGGCGCAGACGACAGGTCCCCGCCGAGCACCGACACGCCCGCGTTGACGCAGGCGTCGGCAATGCCGCGAGACAGGTCCAGCGCCCACTCCAGCGACAGCGCCGGATCCGCGACGAGCGTGACGAGCACCCCCGTGGAGCGGCCCCCCATCGCGGCGACGTCGGCGAGGTTCTGGGCGACGACCTTGTGGCCGATGTCGGCTCCCGAGGACCACGCGTCGAGCCAGTCGCGGCCGAGCACGACGGTGTCGGTCGTGGCTATCGTCCGGTCCGTCGTGCGGAGCACGGCAGCGTCGTCTCCGGGGGCGACGTCGACGCCCTCGGCCTGCGGGAAGAGCGGCAGGATGGCTGCGAGCACCTGCTCCTCGTCGAGCTCGCGCAGCGGCGTGCCCTCGGTCATCATCGGTCCCCGCGACGCCCTGCTGCGGTTCGGCACCGATCAGTTCCTTTCATCGAGCGCGCGACGGGCTCGCTGGCGCCACAAGGCAGCCGAACGGCCACGTGTCCCGGGGACGAGAGGTCCCATGGCAAGGTAGCGTCAGGGCACGGTCGCAGTCACACTGGGTCCAGCCGGTCAACGCCGGCGTCCCTGGGCTGCCGGTCCCGTCAGCGCTCGTCAGATCCGTACAGTCGATCGTCCAACACAGTGAGGTGACACGTGGTTCAGGCCTACATCCTGATTCAGACCGAAGTCGGCAAGGCCGCCAGCGTGGCGGAGCAGATCGCAGGGATCTCGGGCGTGACTCTGGCCGAGGACGTGACCGGGCCCTACGACGTCATTGCGCGGGTCGAGGCCGCGAATGTCGACGACCTCGGTCGCCTCGTCATCGCCAAACTCCAGGACGTCCCGGGCATCACCCGTACCCTCACCTGCACGGTCGTGCACGTCTGAGGCTGTCCTGACCACACGATCCCGCTCGACGGCGGCGCTCACCGGCGCCGCCGTCGCGCTGTCCGCGGCCCTCAGCGCGTGCAGCCACGCCCCGGAGGTCGCGCTCGCGCCGCAGGCCTCCGCACCGGTGTGCATGTCTGTCGCCTGGCCTGCGCACGTCAGCGGCTACGCGCGCGTGGACACCCAGCCCGAGTCACCGTCGGTGGCGGCCTGGGGGGACCCGGCGATCATCGCGCGGTGCGGCCTGGACGCGCTGGGCCCGACGACCGAGGAGTGCGTCACGGTCGACGGGGTCGACTGGGTGGTCCGCCGCCTGACCGACGGCTCCGCGGCGACGACGTTCGGACGCGACCCCGCCATCGAGGTGCTCGCTCCGGGCGAGTACGGTCCGGTGCCGCTGCTGCTGCCGGCCTTCAGCCAGGTCGCGGGAGCCTTGCCCAAGAACGGCCACCGCTGCTCCTGACCCCTGCTCCCGGCAACACACCCGGAAACCGGCTGCTCCGCATGGGTGCACCTATGACGAGCTGCCGGTTTCCGGGTGTGTTGCGGTCTGGGGCCGGGGGTCAGCGCAGGCCGGTGCGGCGCTCCAGCGCCAGCGAGATCAGCTCGTCGATGAGGTCGGGATACGCCAGGCCCGTGGCCGCCCACATCCTGGGGTACATCGAGTGTGGCGTGAAGCCCGGCATCGTGTTGATCTCGTTGATGACGACGCGGCCGTCGTCGGTGTAGAAGCAGTCGACGCGGGCCAGGCCCTCGCAGCCAAGCGCCTCGAACGCCTCGGCGGCCAGCCGGCGCACCTCCTTGCCGATCTCCTCGGGCACCTCGGCCGGGCAGCTGAGGTCGACGTCGGCCTCGGCGAGGTACTTGGCCTCGAAGTCGTAGAAAGCGTGGTTGGCGTGCACCGCGACCTCGCCGACGTGTGACGTGCGCGGACCGTCGGTGCCGTGTCCCTGGAGCACGGCGCACTCGAGCTCACGCCCCGCGATCCCCTCCTCGACGAGGACCTTCGGGTCGTGCTCGCGAGCCGTCTCGACGGCTGCCTCGAGGTCGTCGGGGTGATCCACCTTCGTGATGCCCATCGACGACCCGGCCCGCGCGGGCTTGACGAAGAGCGGGTAGGCCAGACCGGCACACGCGTCCATCGCGGCGACGCGGTCGGTGCGCCACGCGCGGTCGGTGATGACGGCATACGGCCCGACGGGCAGGCCGTGACCCGCGAAGACCACCTTCATGTAGTGCTTGTCCATGCCTGCCGCAGAGGCGAACACGCCCGACCCGACGTAGCGCACGTCGGACAGGTCGAGGAAGCCCTGGAGAGTGCCGTCCTCGCCGAACGGGCCGTGCAGCAGCGGGAAGACGACGTCGACCTCCCCGAGCTCCTCCGGCGGACGGCCGGCCTCGAGCACGGTCAGCGAGGACTCACGCGTCGACAGTGGGAGCACGACCTGCGAGCGCCCGGCCTCGACCTCCGGGGTGCGGCCGGCGGTGAGCTCGAAACGCGACGGGTCGTCGGCCACGAGCACCCACTGGCCGTCGCGGGAGATCCCGACCGGGACGATGTCGTACTTGGTCCGGTCGATGGCGCGCAGCACTCCGGCGGCGGTGGCGCACGAGACGGCGTGCTCGGAGGAGCGTCCTCCGAAGACGATGGCGACGCGCGGGCGGCGGCTCGGCTGGTCGGGCAGGGGCTGGTCCGTGGTCATCAGACGAGACTCTATCCCGAGCCCACAGGCCCGCTCGTACGCTGGCGAGGTGGGTACCGAAGCAGAAGCAGGCCGGCTCCACGTCGACACCTTCCTCGTCGCGGCGGGCCGACCCGAGCGCGCGCCCGGCGCGTCGGTGAACGTCCCGGTGGAGCTGACGTCGACGTATGCCGCTGACGGCGCGGTGAGCTATGCCCGTTCGGGCAACCCGACGTGGCACGCGTTCGAGGCGGCGCTCGGCGGTCTCGAGGGCGGACGCGCCCTGGTTCATGCCTCCGGCATGGGCGCGATCTCGGCCGCCATGTCGCTCGTCGACGCTCGGGGCACCATCGTGGTCCCTGACCAGACCTACAACGGCACAGGCGACCTGCTCGCTGCCTTCGAGAAGGCCGGCGGCACGGTCGTCCGGCTCCACGCGTCGGACACCGCGGGATTCCTCCACGCGCTCGAGTCGGCCGACCTGCTGTGGCTGGAGTCACCGACCAACCCGCTCATGGACGTCATCGAGCTGTCCGTCGTGCTGGCGCGGTCGCGAGAGCTCGGCGTGACCAGCGTCGTCGACAACACGTTGTCGACGCCGCTGCTCTGCCGGCCGCTCGACCTGGGCGCGGACGTCGTGGTGCACTCCGTCACGAAGTACCTCTCCGGCCACTCGGACGTCGTGCTCGGCGCAACGGTCGTCGCCGACACCGAGCGCGGCCGGGCCCTGGGCGAGCAGCTGCTGCGGCACCGCACGCTGCACGGCGCCATCGCCGGCCCGCTGGAGGTCTACCTCGCGCTGCGTGGGCTGCGCACCCTCGGCGTCCGGTTCGAGCGCGCCTGCGCGAACGCCGCCGAGCTGGCCAGGCGGCTCGCGGCCCACCCTGGCGTCGCGCGCGTCCGCTACCCCGGCAGCGGCGCGATCCTGTCCATCGACGTCGCCGGAGACCTCGAGGCCGCCGAGCGCGTGTGCGACGCGACCCGGCTGTGGCTGCACTCGACGAGCCTCGGCGGGGTCGAGTCACAGATCGAGCGCCGGCGGCGCCACCCGAGCGAGTCCGAGCACGTCCCAGACAACCTGCTGCGCCTCTCGGTCGGCATCGAGCACGTCGAGGATCTCTGGGCGGACCTCGACCAGGCCCTGCGCGCCGTCTGACGCCCAGACCCTGGAGAGCCGGGCCCCCTGGAGAGCCGGTCGCTCGGAGGCTCAGCGCTTCTCGGCCTTGAGGTCGCGCGACATCAGCCGCGGCCCGACCTCGGTGGCCGGGTGGCCGTCTCGGATCACCGCCACGACCTGCTCGCAGATCGGCATGTCCACGCCGTGCTGGCCGGCGAGGGTGAGGATCGACTCGCACGACTTGACCCCTTCGGTCGTCGTGCGCAGCTCAGCGGTCGCCTCGGCGACCGACATCCCCCGCCCGAGGCGCACCCCGAACGAGTGGTTGCGCGACAGCGGCGACATGCACGTCGCGATGAGGTCGCCGACGCCGGCCAGGCCCATGAAGGTCTGCGGGTGCGCGCCGAGCGCGAGGCCGAGCCGCGTGGTCTCCGCCAGCCCGCGGGTGATGATCGTGGCTTTGGTGTTGTCGCCGAAGCCCATCCCTTCGGCCATCCCCGAGGCCAGCGCCACGACGTTCTTGGTCGCGCCGCAGACCTCCGCACCGATGACGTCGTTGTCGGTGTAGGGCCGGAAGTACGGCGTCGCGCAGGCCGTCGCGACCCGCTCGGCGGTCGCCATGTCGCGGCACGCCACGACCGCGGCAGCCGGCTGGCGCCGGGCGATCTCGGGCGCGAGGTTCGGGCCGGACACGACGACGACCCGGTCGTCCTCGACTCCCCCCGCCTCCGCGATGACCTCGCTCATCCGCATCGTCGTGCCGAGCTCGACCCCCTTCATCAGCGACACCACCGGCGCCTCCGACGGGATTGCCGCGCCCCACTGGGTCAGGTTGTCGCGCAACGTCTGCGACGGCACGACGAGGACCACCAGATCTGCCGCGGAGACGGCCTCCCGCGGGTCCGTCGTCGCGCGGATCGAGGGCGGCAGCTCCAGCTCGGGAAGGTAGAACTCGTTGCGGCCGGCGTTGATGCTCGCCACCTGCTCGGGTTGGCGACCCCACATCGTCACTGTGCACCCGGCGTCAGCGAGGATCGCGGCGAAGGCCGTGCCCCAGTTGCCGCTGCCCATGACCGCGACGTGGGTCATGATCGCCCCCTCCTGTGGATCCTAGACTTCGTCTCGCGGCCGATGTCCTCGTGCTTCACGGGGACGCCGATCTCGGCCACGCCGTGCCTGCGCGGGTCGAACCGGTCCGCCGGAGCCTTCTCGTCGCGGATCTGCTCGAGCAGGCCGGTGATCCGGTCCATGAGCCGGTCGGTCGCCTCGCGGAGCACCTTCGCGTCGATGGGCTGCCCGTAGAGGTCGCTCAGGTCGACAGGCGGGCCGGCGATCATGTGCATCGTCTTGCGCGGGAAGAGCGAGGGCCGGTGGCCGTAGGGCGACAGGATCTCCTGAGGGCCCCACTGGGCGACCGGGATGAGCGGGCACTGCGTCTCGAGGGCGACCCGTGCAGCACCGGTCTTGCCGCGCATCGGCCACAGGTCGGGGTCGCGGGTGATGGTGCCCTCGGGGAAGATCGCGACGGCCTTGCCGGCTCTCACGGCATCGACCGCCGCACGGTAGGCGCTCGCCGCCGCTGCCGAGTTGCGGTAGACGGGGATCTGCCCGGAGCGGCGCACCACCCAGCCGACCACAGGAATCGTGAAGAGGCTGTCCTTGGCGAGGAAGTAGGGCGCGTGGTCGTTGTCGTAAAGGAAGTGCGCGAAAGGGATCGGGTCGGCGTACGAGATGTGGTTGGGCGAGACGACGAAGCCGCCCTCGGCGGGGAAGTTCTCGGCACCGCGCCAGTCACGCTTGGTCAGGACCATGAACAGCGGGCGCAGCAGGAAGGCGGCGAGCCGGTAGGCACCGGGGAGTCGTCTCCGGCGGGCACCCGTCACGTTGTCACGTCCTCTTCGTCGTGCACACGCCGGTCGACGTGGCTGGGCATCATCTTGTCCACCTCGCGGCGCGGTGTCGAGCACGCCCGATCCGAGTGGGACGATTGCGCAAGCATGTCGACTCCCCCTTCCGTCCCGTCGAGCGCGGCCGCGCGCTCGAGCGCATCCTCTCCCACCGCGCCCGAGCGATCCTCGCCGGGTGCCGGCGACGGCCCTGGCCAGAGGTGGCACGTCGTCGTCCCGGTCAAGGACACGCGCCACGGCAAGTCGCGGCTGGCACGAGCCGTCGGGCGCGACCGTGCCGACCTGAGCCATGCGATCGCGACCGACACCCTCGAGGCCGTGGTCTCGGCCGTGGGTGCGCCGCAGGTCATCCTCGTGACGGCCGACACGGCACTGGACCGGGAGTGGCGCGAGCGCGGAGTACTCGTCGTGCCCGAGCCGGGCACGGGGCTCAACGGCGCCATCACCGCAGGTATGCAGCAGGCCGGGCAGGGAGCCCGGGTGGCCGCGCTGCTCGGCGACCTTCCGGCGCTCGACGCCTGGTCGCTGCGCACGGCCCTGGTCGTTGCGGGGCGGCACGACGAGGCGTTCGTGCCGGATGCGGACGGCACCGGCACCGTCCTGCGATCCGGGACCGGGTTCACCCCGAGGTTCGGGCATCTCAGCGCAGCCCAGCACGAGCGTGACGGGGCGTCGCGCCTCGACCTGGCGCTGCCGCGGCTGCGCACCGACGTCGACGACGCGAGGAGCCTCGCCGCAGCCAACGCGCTCGGCCTGGGTCGGGCGACGCTGTCGGTCCTGCAGGACCGCGCATCTGGTTGGATCAGAGCCATGCAGGCGACCGTCCACCGCTTCGACCCCGAGACGCGTTCCGGCAGCGTGCTGCGCGACGACGGCGTCGAGCTGCACTTCTCGGCACCGGCCTTCGAGTCGAGCGGCCTGCGCCACCTTCGCGTCGGCCAGCGCCTCACCATCGACGTCGTCGACGACCTCGTCGTCGCGATGCGCATCGTCGGGATCGGCACCGGGCAGGCGATCCGCTAGAGCGCCCGGAGTCACGGGCCGGCATCGTTGTCCGGCCCGTGACCCTTCGACCCAGCGGGCGGCGCTCAGCGAGCCGCGGTCTTCTTGGCGGTCGTCTTCCTCGCGGTCGTGGTCTTCTTCGCGGCAGTCGTCTTGGCGGTCGTGGCCCGTGCCGTCGTCTTCTTCGCGGTCGACTTCGCGGCAGTCTTGGCCGGGGCGGCCTTGGTTGTCGTCGTCTTCTTCGCCGCGGCCGCGGTGCGGGCCGGGGCGGCCTTGGTCGCCGTCGTCTTCTTGGCTGCCGCCGCGGTGCGGGCCGGGGCGGCCTTGGTCGCCGTCGTCTTCTTCGCCGCGGCCGCGGTGCGGGCCGGGGCGGCCTTGGTCGCCGTCGTCTTCTTCGCCGCGGCCGCGGTGCGGGCCGGGGCAGCCTTGGTGGTCGTCTTGCGCACGGCCGTCTTCGTGGCTGCCGCGGTTGCGGTCCCGGCCGAAGCACGCGACGCGGCGGACTCGGTCTTCGACAGCTTCTTGCTGCCGGCGACGATGTCCTTGAAGTTCGTGCCCGACCGGAACTTCGGGACACGGGTCTTCTTGATCCTCACCGTGGCACCGGTCTTGGGATTGCGCCCGGTCCGGGCAGCACGGTCGGCGCGTTCGAAGGTGCCGAAGCCGGTGATCCCGACCTTGCCGCCCTTGGCCACCTCGCGGATCACCACGTCGAGGAACGCCTCGAGGGCGTCGGATGCCACCTTCTTGCTACCGAGCTTGGCCTCAAGGGCGTCGATCAGCTCTGCCTTGTTCACGTCTTCCCCTCCAGAGGACTGTCGGTGTCAGGCGACCCGACGATGTGTCCGGAACCAGTCCGGCTAACTCACGACGTTAGGCCGCTGACGTGGGCGCGTCCATCACCTCGGGAGGGGTTTTTCATTGTGTCGCAAGGACTTTGACCCCTCGGGGGCCGCCCCTCAGACGTCGGTCAGGCACTCTTCGACCGGCATCTCTCGGCACAACGAACAACGGATCCCGTTGCAGTGCAACGGGATCCGTTGAGTCAGCCCAAACCGGGCGTTGTCCGGCGGACGGCTCTCAGGCGGGCGTGGTCACCGGCTTGTGGCTCGGACGACGCAACTCGAAATCTGCAACCTCGTCCTCGTGTCGCAGGGTCAGTCCGATGTCGTCGAGGCCCTCCAGCAGCCGCCAGCGGGTGTAGTCGTCGATCTCGAACGGGGCCACGATCTCTCCAGCGCGGACCGTCCGGCTCACGAGGTCGACGGCGATCTCCGCACCCGGGTTGTTCTCCAGGTACTTCCAGATCAGCTCGACGTCGTCCTGGGCGACCACGGCGGTGAGCAGGCCCTGCTTGCCGCTGTTTCCACGGAAGATGTCCGCGAAGCGCGAGCTGATGACGACCCGGAAGCCGAAGTCCATCAGCGCCCAGACCGCGTGCTCGCGGCTCGACCCCGTGCCGAAGTCCGGCCCGGCCACGAGAACCGACCCATCGGCATACACCGGGCTGTTGAGGATGAACGACTCGTCCTTGCGCCAGGCGGCGAACAGGCCGTCCTCGAAGCCCGTGCGCGTGACGCGCTTGAGGTACTCGGCCGGGATGATCTGGTCGGTGTCGACGTTGCTGCGTCGCAGGGGCACCCCGACGCCGGTATGCGTCTCGAACTTCTCCATGGCTCAGGCCTCTCCGGTCGTGGCGGACGCCAGCGAAGCGTCGGCGGTCTGCAGGTCGGCGGGGCTGGACAGCGTGCCGCGGAGGGCGGTGGCGGCGGCGACGAGGGGGCTGACGAGATGGGTCCGACCGCCCTTGCCCTGGCGGCCCTCGAAGTTGCGGTTGGACGTCGAGGCGCTGCGCTCGCCCGGCGCGAGGGTGTCGGGGTTCATCCCGAGGCACATCGAGCAGCCGGGAAGACGCCACTCGGCTCCGGCGGCCGTGAACACCTTGTCGAGGCCCTCGGCCTCGGCCTGGAGCCGGACCTTGGCAGAGCCGGGGACCACGAGCATGCGCACGCCGTCGGCGACCGTGCGGCCCTTGACGACGGCGGCTGCGGCGCGGAGGTCCTCGATGCGACCGTTGGTGCACGAGCCGACGAAGACGGTGTCGACCTTGATGTCGCGCAGCGGTGTGCCGGGCTCGAGACCCATGTAGGCCAAGGCGTTCTCGGCCGCGAGGCGGTCGGACTCGTCGGCGAACGTCTCGGGGTCCGGCACGGACTCGGACAGCGGGAGGCCCTGGCCCGGGTTGGTCCCCCACGTCACGAACGGCGTCAGCGCCGACGCGTCGATGTCGACCTCGGCGTCGAAGACGGCGTCGTCATCGGTGCGCAGCGCGGTCCACTCGGCGACCGCGGCGTCCCAGTCGGCCCCGGACGGCGCGTGCGGACGGCCCTCGAGATAGTCGAACGTCGTCTGGTCCGGCGCGATCATGCCGGCGCGGGCGCCGGCCTCGATCGACATGTTGCATACCGTCATCCGGGCCTCCATCGACAGCGCCTCGATGGCCTCGCCGCGGTACTCGATGACATAGCCCTGGCCGCCGCCCGTGCCGATCTTGGCGATCACGGCGAGGATGATGTCCTTGGCCGTGACACCGTCGGCGAGGTGGCCGTGGACGTTGACGGCGAGCGTGCGGAACGGCTTGAGCGGCAGCGTCTGCGTCGCGAGGACGTGCTCGACCTCCGAGGTGCCGATGCCGAACGCGAGAGCGCCGAAGGCGCCGTGGGTCGAGGTGTGGCTGTCGCCGCAGACCACCGTCATCCCGGGCTGGGTGAGGCCGAGCTGAGGGCCGACGACGTGGACGATGCCCTGCTCCGCGTCGCCCATGGGGTAGAGGCGGACGCCGAACTCCTCGCAGTTGCGGCGCAGGGTCTCGACCTGGACCTTCGACACCGGGTCGGTGATCGGGCCGGGCGTGGTCGGGACGTTGTGGTCCTCGGTGGCGAGGGTCAGGTCGGGGCGACGCACCGGGCGGCCGGCGAGCCGGAGCCCGTCGAAGGCCTGCGGACTGGTCACCTCGTGGAGCAGGTGCAGATCGATGTAGAGCAGGTCGGGCTCCCCATCGGCGCGACGAACGACGTGCGCGTCCCAGACCTTTTCGGCCAGTGTCCCTGACATCTCTTCCCTCCGCCGTGACTGTCTCTCGGGCGAGCGCGCGCGGCATCGAGGACCTGGTCGCGACATCGCTCATCCGCAAGCGTGGACCTTTTGTGGGCCCAGTGGATTGACGTCTCAGTGCCTGAGACGTCAATATCAGTGCATGGACAACTCTTCTGGGGTCGGCGTACTCGACAAGGCGGCCACCGTGCTGGGCGCCCTCGAGGCAGGCCCAGCCACCCTCGCCCAGCTCGTCGGGGCCACCGGCCTGGCGCGTCCCACGGCGCACCGCCTGGCCGTGGCCCTCGAGCACCACCGGCTCGTCTCCCGTGACATGCAGGGCCGCTTCGTCCTCGGCCCACGTCTCGGCGAGCTCGCGTCGGCGGCCGGCGAGGACCGGCTGCTGGCAGCGGCCGGCCCGGTGCTCGGCGCCCTGCGGGACCACACCAACGAGAGCGCGCAGCTGTTCCGGCGCCAGGGCGACCAGCGCATCTGCGTCGCCGCAGCCGAGCGCCCCGTGGGCCTGCGCGACTCGATCCCCGTGGGTGCCACGCTGTCCATGCTGGCCGGCTCGGCCGCCCAGGTGCTGCTCGCGTGGGAGGAGCCCGACCGGCTCCACCGTGGCTTGCAGGGTGCGGCCTTCTCGGCGACGACGCTGTCCGCGGTCCGTCGGCGTGGTTGGGCCCAGAGCGTGGCCGAGCGCGAGGCCGGAGTCGCCTCGGTGTCGGCCCCGGTGCGCGGGCCGTCCGGACGGGTCGTCGCAGCCGTGTCCATCTCGGGCCCGATCGAGCGCCTGTCGCGCCAGCCGGGGCGGCTCCACGCGGCGACCGTCGTCGCCGGGGCGAACAAGCTCACGGAGGTGCTGCGCCGCCACCACGCGCAGCAGCAACAGCAGCAGCAACAGCAGAACGCCTGACCCAGCCAGGCAACGGATCGGTCACGATCGTCACCCCGCCCGCCGCGTGTGACAACCCTTTATGCCCCCACCGCGTCACTCTCGATGTCACGATCAGACTTCAGGTGTCGCGTTCAGATGGGGGACGAGGATGCAGACAGCTTTCAGGCGTGCCGTTGTGGTGACCGGCGCGCTCGCAGTCATCGCGGCCTCTGCCGCGTGCACCGCCGACGGCGGCTCTCAGGCGGCCGCGACGCAGGTCCGCCACGGGTCGGTGACCACGAGCCCACCCGGGGAGCCGAGCAGTATGCCGCCCGCCCCGCCCAGCAACACGCCGACGGTCCCGCCGAGCACGACCCCACCACAGTCCCCACCGCCGGCCACGCCGCCCTCGGCCACGCCGGCGCCCCCGCCCGTAGTGCTCCTGGCCCGGGGCGACTCCGGCCCCAAGGTGCGCTCGCTCCAGGCCCGGCTGCGCCAGATCGGCTGGTTCGAGGGCGACGTCTCGAACAGGTACGGCACGCGGACGGTCGCCGCCGTCCGAGGCTTCCAGGCCAAGCGTGGCTACGAGGCCACGGGACAGCTCGATGAGAAGACGTACGACAAGCTGGTGTCGATGACCCACCGTCCGACGGCGGACGAGCTGGCGAACGTCAAGCCCAAGCCGGAGCCGAGCGCCGGCTCGACCTCGTGGGACGTCGACCCGAGGTGCCTCGTCGGCCGGGTCATGTGCATCAGCAAGAGCACCCGCCGGCTCACGTGGGTCATCGACGGCGTGCCGCAGTACGGCTTCGCCGTGCGGTTCGGCAGTGACGAGCTGCCCACCCGCGAGGGCGTGTTCCACGTCTACAAGAAGAAGGTCGACGTGATCTCGAACCTCTACCACACGCCGATGCCCTACAGCATGTTCTTCTCCGGCGGCCAGGCGGTGCACTACTCCTCCAACTTCGCCCGGCTGGGCTACACGGGAGCGTCGCACGGGTGCGTCAACGTCCGGGACTGGGACGGCATCGTGCGCCTCTACAACGAGAGCCGGATCGGGGACGCGGTCGTCATCCACTGGTGATGTCGGTCGTAGGCTGACGGGGTCCGCTCCCCCACTGCGACAAGGAGCTCCCGTGCTCAAGGTTGGTTGGAAGGCGTCGGCCGAGCAGTTCGGCGCTCGTGAGCTCGTCACGTACGCAGCGCAGGCCGAGAGAGTAGGGCTCGACTCCGTCTTCATCTCCGACCACTTCCAGCCCTGGCGCCACCACGGTGGCCACGCGCCGTTCGCGATGTCCTGGCTCGCGGCGGTCGGCGAGCGCACCGAGCGGGTGATGCTCGGCACCTCCGTCATGACGCCGACGTTCCGCTACAACCCCGCGGTCGTCGCGCAGGCCTTCGGGACTCTCGGCGCCCTGAACCCGGGCCGTGTCGTGCTCGGCATCGGCACCGGCGAGGCCCTCAACGAGGTCGCGGTCGGCGCGTCCGGGTCGCCGTGGCCGGAGTTCAAGGAGCGTTTCGCCCGGCTGCGCGAGGCCGTCACCCTGATGCGCCGGCTGTGGACCGAAGAGCGGGTCGACTTCGAGGGCGACCACTACCGCACCCACGCTGCCACGGTCTATGACCGGCCGGCCGAGCCGGTCCCGGTGTACGTCGCCGCGGGCGGTCCCCTGGTCGCGCGGTATGCCGGCCGGTCGGGGGACGGGTTCATCTGCACGTCCGGCAAGGGCCGGGAGCTCTACGAGGACAAGCTGCTGCCCGCGGTCGACGAGGGCCTGGAGAAGTCCGGGCGCACTCGGGAGGACATCGACCGGATGATCGAGATCAAGCTCTCGTACGACCGCGACCCGGACCAGGCACTGCACAACGTGCGGTTCTGGGCACCGCTGTCGCTCTCGGCCGAGCAGAAGCACGGGGTCGAGGACCCGGTCGAGATGGAGCGACTCGCGGACGAGCTGAGCGACGAGCAGATCGCCAAGCGCTGGATCGTCACGAGCGACCCCGCAGAGGCCGTCGCCCAGGTGCGGCAGTACGTCGACTGGGGCTTCAACCATGTGGTCTTCCACGCGCCCGGGCACGACCAGGCACGGTTCCTCGATCAGTTCGCGGCCGACGTGCTGCCGGGTCTGCGCGAGCTCGGCTGAGCTTTTGGCGCCTCGCTTCGCTGCGGCGCGAGCCGCGCCGCCTTTGAGGCGTTATGCTCCGATTCCTTCTCAGGCGGCGTTCTGGAGCCGGGCGTGCCGGCGACGGGAGCGGTCGTCGGTGAGCCCGAACGCCTTGCCCAGCCCGGTGGGCGGCATCGCGACGTAGAGGCTCTCGTGCGCACCGGCAGGGACGGCATATGTCTCGTGCCAGATTCCGACGGCGCCGGAGGCCTTGCGGCCGCGTCGGTAGAACGCCGCCCACGCCGGGCGGTGGCGCCGCTCCGGGTCGTTGGCGTAGGCGTAGATGTCCTCGACGCTGCGCCAGTACTGCACGACCGTGGGCCCGCGCATCCCGACGAGCGTCCGGGCCTCGAGGAAGCCGAGGTCGGGCCCCTCGCCGCGCGCGTGGGCGGCCTTGGCGGCATACAGCTCGGCGATCATGCCGGGCATCGCCGACACGACCGGCCCCCAGAGGTCGGGTCGCCAGAGGTGGTTGATCCGCATCCCGATGAGGAAGACCGCAAGGTCGCCGTCGTGCGTGTGGCTGGTGTGGGTGGACGCCGACATGACGAGCTCCTTCGATAGTCTGACTATCCAATCTTGGACAGCGGTACTATCCAAAGTCAAGAAGGAGGGCGGATGAGAATCTCCGAGCTAACCGACCTGACCGGCGTGAGCATCCCGACGCTCAAGTACTACCTGCGCGAGGGCCTGCTCCCGGCCGGCGAGGCCCAGGGCGCGACGAGAGCCAGCTACGACGAGCGCCACGTCGAGCGGGTCCGCCTGATCCGCACCCTCATCGACGTAGGCCGGCTGTCGATCGAGCGCGTCCGCGAGGTCGTCGCAGCGCTCGACGACCCACCGGGCACGAGGCACGAGCTGCTCGGCACCGCGCACGCGGTGCTGCGGTCGACGACCGCCGGGCCGGAGGCGAGCGAGCCGAGCGCCCGAGCCCTGGCGCAGGTGGACCGGCTCGGCCTCCCCCGCTGCGAGAGCTCGTCGGCATCGACTCAGCTGGCCCGCGCACTCACCGACGCGGAGGCCGCGGGCTGGCCGCTGGCCGACGCCGCGATCGACACGTGGTATGCCGCGATGGTGGAGATCGCGCAGAGCGACGTCGTGCCCGAGCTCGCCGACATGAGCCCCGGCGACGCGCTGCGCTATGTCGTGGTCGGCAACGTGCTGACCGACCCTGTCATCATCGCGCTGCGCCGAGCGGCCCAGGAGATCGTCAGCAGCCAGCGCCTCGATCGCCACTAGGCTGACGCCAACGGCTTCTACGTGGCCAGGGGGTGGCGTGGCGATCGACGCGGCAGCGGAGGGCGACGTCGACCGGACGGCCGGCGCCGGCCGTCTCGCGCGCCTCGCCCGGCTCCTGCGACGGGTCCCGTTCACGGTCACGGTCGCGACGATCATGTTCGTCCTCGGGGTCGCAACCCAGTCGCTGTGGTCGCCGCTCAACGATCGTCCGCTGCTCGACGACGTCGCCTACGGCCTGCCCAGCCTGCAGGCCGGGCTGTGGTGGACGCCCGTCACCGGCGCGTTCTTCGCGCTGATCCCCGCCCAGTACCTCCCGGTGCTCGGTGGCGCCGCCCTGCTCATCGGCTGGTCCGAGCTGCGGCTCGGCACCCGCCGCGTGGCCGTCGCCGCGGTCACCTGCCACCTCGTCGGTGTACTCGGGTCGTCGCTGCTGCTCCTGCTGTGGTCACGGGGCACGTGGGACTGGGCGGACCGCCTGGCCCAGGTGGTGGACGTCGGCTTCAGCGCCGGCGCTCTGGGCGCCGTCACCGCCGCCTCCGCGACCCTGACGCCGCCCTGGCGCGGCCGGCTGCGGACGCTCCTGCTCCTTTATGCCGTCCTGTCCCTGCTCTACATCGGCGTCCTCTGGGACCTCGAGCACTTTCTCGCGGTCCTGACCGGGCTGCTCCTCGGTCCGGTCCTGATCGGGCGCCGTCCGAACCCGCCCGGACTGCGCCTGACCCGGCACGAGTGGCGGATCACGGCCTTCACCCTGTTCGTCGTCAGCGCCCTCGTGCGCGTCGTGCTCTACTTCACGCCCTCCGACGGCCCGCTCGGCGCGACGACCGACGACACCGACGCGACGGCTGTCCTGTTCGGCGCGGCCATCTCGCTGCTCCTGGCGAACGGGCTGCGCAAGGGGTCCCGCCGGGTCTGGCACCTCGCCGGCATGCTCACGACCCTCTCGCTCGTCTCCGGGATCCTGCTGCTGCTCCTCGAGGTCTACGCCCCCGATCGGCTCAACGGCGCCGGCCAGGTCGCATCCTCGGTCCCGCAGCTCGCCGTCGACGTCCTGCTCTGGGCCGTGCAGCTCTGGGTCATCGTGGCAGGCCGCTCGGCCTTCCGAGCCCGACCCAGCCGCCGCGGCCGTGCGCAGTCGCTGGCGGGGATGAGCGACCGCGACGCCGCGGTGGAGCTGCTCAAGACCCATGGCGGGACGACGATGTCGTGGATGGGAACGTGGCCGGACAACAACTGGTTCATCCAGCGCGACCAGGCGGGCGTCCCCACGGGCTACCTCGCGTTCCAGACACACCGGGGCGTCGCCATCGGGCTGGGCGACCCCGTTGCCGCCGACGCGGCCGCTCGAGCGGCGGTCCTGGGCGCGTTCGCCGACGACCGCGAGGCCGCCGGCGAGCTGAGCTGCTTCTTCTCCGTCACCGACGAGGTCCTCGACTGGGGCCGCGCGAACGGCCGTCGCGACGTCCTCGTCGCCGAGGAGGCGATCATCGACCTGCCCACGCTCGAGTTCCGGGGCAAGAAGTGGCAGGACGTGCGGACGGCGCTCAACCGGGCCGCCAAGGAGGGCATCTCCTACCGCGAGGGCCACCTCGCCTCGATGCCGCGCGGCATCACCACCCAGGTCCGGGCGATCTCCGAGGTGTGGGTGGGCGACAAGGGCCTGCCCGAGATGGGCTTCACGCTCGGCGGCGTCGACGAGGCGCTCGACCCGGACACCGTCGTCGGGCTCGCCGTCGACGCGGACTCCACGGTGCACGGCATCACGTCCTGGCTCCCGGTCTACTCGCCGGGAGGTCACGTGCGGGGCTGGACGCTCGATGTCATGCGCCGGCTCCCCGACGGCTTCCGCCCGGTCACCGAGTTCCTCATCGCGAGCGCGTGCCTGTCCTTCAAGGACCGCGGCGCCGAGGTCGTCTCGCTCTCGGGTGCACCGCTGGCACATGCCGGGGCGGGCGGCGCCGACAGCGAGCCGCTCGACCGGCTGCTCGGCACGCTCGGCGAGGCCCTCGAGCCCCTGTACGGCTTCCGCTCTCTCGAGAGCTTCAAGCAGAAGTTCTCACCGCGCAGCGAGCCAGTCCATCTCGTGTTTCCCGACGAGGCGGCGCTGCCACGGATCGGCCTGGCGCTGACCGCGGCATACCTGCCGGGCGCGTCGATGCGCGAGCTCGCCATGGCCGGCATCCGGGCCCGCCGGCATACAGAAGCTCCCCGGACCCTAGGGGGATCCGGGGAGCTCTGACACGTAGCCCCGACGGGATTCGAACCCGCGCTACCGCCTTGAGAGGGCGGCGTGCTAGGCCGCTACACAACGGGGCCGTGAGCGGTGCCGAGCAGACTCGGCACAGGAGAGAACCTTACCGTGAGGGCTTGATTTCTCCGAATCGGCCCACCTGGCGTGGACCGGAGCTGGGGTACCAGGACTCGAACCTAGAATGACGGAACCAGAATCCGTAGTGTTGCCAATTACACCATACCCCAAGGGGTTTCACTCCCCAGCGCGCCCGAGGGCCATTCTGTGGGGTGAACCGAAGAGGAATACTACCGGTCGACGGGCGGTCTCCCAAATCGGTCGGTGAGCGCGGCCGTGACCTCGTCGAGTGAGCGCACGGTCGCCACGTCCGCCGCGGTGCCGGCGCCGGCTCGGTCCAGCCACAGCCCGCGCAGCCCGGCTGCCTGCGCCCCGAGGACATCCCATTCGAGGTTGTCGCCGATACAGACGATCGTCTCGGGCACCAGGTCCAGCAGCCGGCAGGCCTCGAGGTAGACCCTAGGGTCCGGCTTGCCGAAGCCGAGCGTGTCGGTCGTCACGACGATGTCGAACCGCTCGTGCAGGCCGACCGCCTCGAGCTTGACTCGGGTCGGCGCCTCAGCGGAGTTGGTGAGCAGAGCAACCGGCAGACCGGCGGTCTCGGCCGCCGTGAGCAGGCCCAGAGTGTCCGGAAACAGCCGTTGTGCGAGGCGGAAGGCCGGCGCGTAGGCGTCCTCGTAGGCCAGGTGTGCACCGTCCGGCAGCTCGACCCCGTAGGCCCGGGCAACCTCGCGCAGTCGCCCCTCGCGCATCGCGTCGAACGCGAGGTCGCCGGCGGCATACCGCGCGAACCACCGCTCGGGGTCGTGGTAGTACCGCTGCGCCATGGCGCGATGGTCCGACCGCTCCGGCCAGATCGCCGCCGCCGCGTCTGTGCCCGCGACCACCATGGCCTGCTGGGTGTCGACGATGGTGTCGTCGAGGTCGAGAAGCAGCCCCTTGGACCCGCCGAGGACCACGTCCAGCGTGTGGGCCGTCATCGCCCAGCCTCCATCCCGAAGAGCGGCAGGGCGGCCTCCACCCCGTCGATGTGTATGCCGGAGGACAGCCCGGACGTCTCCCACACAGCCCGTTCGAGGCGGACGTGCTGAAGCTGCTCGCCGGAGTGCTCGAGGACCGACGTGTGGGTGTCGACGTAGCCGAGCCGGCGCGAGACCCCGAGTGAGGCGGCGTTGCCGACGACCGCGGAGCTGATCGCGGCCTCGGCACGCAGGGGACCGAAGGCGAGAGCCAGCACGGCTGCCCGCATCCGGGTGCCGAGGCCCCTCCCCAGGGCCTGCGGGACCAGCCAGGACGACGAGTCGACGGTGCGGTCGGAGCGCCAGTCCGGCCCCTCGAGCCACTGCATGCCGACGACGTCACCTCCCTGCTCCGCGGACCGCACGACGAACGGCAGGGCCCAGTCGTCGGGCGACCACATGCCGAGAGCGCGCCAGTAGCCCTGGGCCACGACGGCTCTCCGGTTGGCAGATCGGTCAAACGCCGCGTAGGTGGTCGCGTGGGGGTTCAGCTCGAGGTCGCCGGGCAGGAGCGCCCAGACGGTCGGCAGGTCTGCCTCGACCATGACACGCAGGTCCAGGCCGGCCAGGCGCACGCGTATGCCGTGCAACGGCCAGACGGGGTCGCTCACACCACTCTCGACATCACAGCGAGTCGCGGAGCGCGCGAAGGCGGCTCAGCGTCGAGGTCTTGCCGAGGATCTCCATCGACTCGAACAGCGGCGGCGAGATCCGTGCCCCGGACACAGCGGTGCGCAGCGGGCCGAAGGCGAATCGCGGCTTGATGCCGAGACCGTCGACGATCGCCCCGCGCAGGGCTCCCTCGATGGTCGGGGCGTTCCAGGCGCTGCCGGTGCCGAGCACGGCGCGGCCGTGGTCGTCGATGTCGCCGAGCACGTGCAGAGCGGCGTCGAGGACCTGCGCCGAGTCGTCCTTGAGCGTGGCCCGTGCGTCGTCCGCGATCTCGAGCTGGTCGTCGGCCACGAAGAAGGGGCCGACGAGAGCGGGCGCCTCGGTGAGCAGGGCCATCCGCGGCTGGATCAGCTCGGCGACGGCTTTGAGCCGCCCCAGCTCGCCGAGGGAGGGGTTGTCGCCGAGGATGCCGGCGTCCTGGAGGTAGGGCAGGAGGCGGCCGGCGAAGTCCCCGGTGTCGAGGGAGCGGATGTAGACACCGTTGAGCCACTCGAGCTTCTTGAGGTCGAAGATCGGGCCGATGGGGTTGACCTTCGCCCAGTCGAAGGTGCGGCTGAACTCGTCGAACGTGAACACCTCGACGTCGTTGCCCTCGTCGTCCTGCTGCGGCGGATAGGCAAGGAGCGCAAGGAAGTTCACCAGGGCCTCAGGCAGGTAGCCCTGCTCGCGGAACCAGGTCAGGCGGGCTGCGGGGTTCTTGCGCTTGGAGATCTTCGACTTGTCGGTGTTGCGCAGCAGGGGCATGTGCGCGAACTTCGGCGGCTCGAGCCCGAGCCACCGGTACAGCAGGATGTGCTTCGGCGTCGAGCTGATCCACTCCTCGCCGCGCACGACATGCGTGATGCCCATCTCGTGGTCGTCGACGACGACCGCGAGGTGGTAGGTGGGGAAGCCGTCGGCCTTGAGGATCACCTGGTCGTCGGGCGTCGGGGCGGAGACCTTGCCGCGGATCACGTCGTCGAAGACGAGCGGCACGTCGTCGGGGATGAGCATCCGCACGACAGGCGTCTCGGTGAAGCCAGGCAGGGCCGCGCGTTCCTCACGGGTCTTGCCGAGACAGAGCCGGTCATAGCCGGTCGGTTGCTTCGTCTTCTGCTGGACCTCACGCATCTGGTCGAGGCGCTCCTTGGAGCACCAGCAGTAGTAGGCGTTGCCGGACTCGACGAGCCTGTCGACGTAGGGCCGGTACGTCTCCAGCCGCTCCGACTGGCGGTAGGGAGCGAAGGGGCCGCCGATGTCGGGCCCCTCGTCCCAGTGCAGGCCCAGCCAGGAGAGGGTGTCGTACAGCTGGGCCTCGCTGTCCTCACGGAAACGGGCGCGGTCGGTGTCCTCGACCCGCAGCACGAACTGCCCACCCTGCTGGCGGGTGAAGGCGAGGTTGAACAGCGACATGTATGCCGTGCCGACGTGAGGGTCGCCCGTCGGGCTCGGGGCCACGCGGGTGCGGACCGGGCCCCGGCCGTCGGACGTGCTCCGGCGCGGCTCCGGAGCGGGCCGCACCTCGACCTGGCTGGCGTCGGGAAGGGCACTGCTCGGCATACCTGCTGTGTCGTCGCTCATGGTGCGACCAGCCTAGTGGCCGTCGAGAGGGCCACGAGGAGGGTCACAGAGAGGGTCACAGAGGGGGTCACCGACGAACGAAGGTGTTGGTCAGCGACCCGATGCCCTCGATCTCGACGGTGACTTGCTGGCCGGCCTCGACGAGGCCGACTCCGGCCGGTGTGCCGGTGAGGATGACGTCGCCCGGCAGCAGCGTGAAGGCCGCCGAGGCGTGCTCGATGATGGCCCCGATGCCGTGCACCATGTCCGCGGTCGTGCCGTCCTGGCGCACCTCGCCGGCGAGGGTCGTGGTGATGTGCAGGTCAGCGGGGTCGAGCTCGGTCTCGATCCACGGGCCGAGCGGGCAGCTCGTGTCGAAACCCTTCGCGCGGGCCCACTGCCCGTCGCTGCGCTGCCAGTCGCGGGCGGTCACGTCGTTGGCGATGGTGTAGCCGTAGATGCACTCGGCGGCGTTCTCGGCCTTGACGCCCTTGGTGATCGTCTTGATGACGACGGCGAGCTCGCCCTCGTAGGAGACCTCGCTGCTCCCCGTGGGCAGCACGACCGGGTCGAACGGGCCGACGACCGAGGTGTTGGGCTTGAAGAACATCATCGGCTCGGCCGGTGCCTCGCCGCCCATCTCGGCGGCGTGGTCGGCGTAGTTCTTGCCGATCGCCACGACTTTCGACCGTGGGATCACCGGCGCGAGCAGGCGGACGTCCTCGAGCAGGACCGGACCGGCGCCGCTCGGCTGCAGGCCGACGTACAGCGGGTCTCCGGCCAGCGGCGTGATCACCTCGCTGCCGGGGTCGCCCTGGACGATGCCGTATGCCGGGTCGTCCCCGGTCGTGTACCTCGCGATGCGCACGGGCCCCAGCCTACGACCGAGTCACCGCGGCTCGACGATGGTCACCCGTGTCGGCGCACCCGGCGTCCCTGCGCGACCAGACCGGTACTCGCCGAAGCCGACACAGGTCCACAGCAGGCAGCCGAGGTCGTCACCGAGGCCCTGCGGCCCGTCCTCGCCGAGGAGCGCGGGGACTGCCGAGTCGATGAAGGTCATGCCGCTCGCGGCGGCGCCCAGCGCCCCGGCGACGAGGTGGAGTCGCCCCTCCACCAGGCCGCCGGCGAGCTGCACCTCACGGTACGCATGGTCATCGATCTTCCTGAGGTCGACCGCCGAGATCGCCACGTACGCAGCGTCTTTGGCGAGTCCCTGCTCGAGCGCGGCGACGTAGAGCTCGTGGCGCATCGCGGACTCGTCGACACTCCTGATGGCGTTGTCCAGGTCGGGCCACCGGTACACGCCTGAGGGGACGTCGTCGACCGCGTTGACCGCCACCCAGTGCGGGACGTCGATGCCGCGCATCGCGACGGCCATGGTGTCGGCCAGCACTGCCCTCGGGATCGACCGACTGGGGTCCAGCCTGCGGATCGAGCCGCGCCCGAGCACGATGTCGTCGATCGTGCGGTCGCGGTCGGCGGCGGGGACGGCGGCCACGACTCGGACCGGCTCGCCCCGTCCGAGCTCCGGGCCCCAGGCCTCGCGGTCGCCGGCATGCTGGGCGCTGGTCACGAGCGGGAACACGCGACCGTCGGAGTCGAGGTCGCCGTCGTCAGCCGGCCCGGCCGGCGTCGACGCGGGGACGCCCGCGCCGAGCGCCACAACAGCGACAGGGAACTCGTCAGTGCCGTCCGCCCCGACGAGGTCGGCGAGCCCGCGGTCCGGGAAGTCCAGGTGCAGCCGGGCAGCGAGGCCCGCCGAGTCGGCCACGGCGAGCAGCTGCGAGAGCATCGTCCCCGCGTCCCAGTAGATGTGCCTGAACCCGCGCTCGCGGTAGCGCCAGCCGGTGCGCCACGGGATCCCGGTGACGACGACCGATGGCGTGTCACCCGACGGTGGGGGGCCGGTCGTCACGAGCGCGTGCTCGGCCGGGTCGTACCAGTGCACGCCGGGAGGCAGGGGCTCGGTCGCGTCCTCCGGGACGACGACGTAGAGCTCGAGGGGGAAGCGAGCTCCCGCCGAGCCCGCGGCGCGGTACACCATCGCGTTGCCGTGGTACTCGGAGGTGCGCGTCACGCCTGCCGAAAGGAAGAGCAGCCGTCCGAGCGAGTGCAGGTCGACCGGCTGCCGCGCCACGGCGACCGAGCCGGACAGGACGTCCAGCGCAGGCGCCGGCGCGGGTCGCAGCTCCCGCGGGAGCGCCACACGCGGCAGGTTCTCGTTGTAGTGCTTGTAGTGCCGGGGCCGGTGCGCGCGGTCGTTCGGCTCGAAGCCCCGCACGACCCGCTCGTCCGGATGGGGCGCCGTCCAGTCATTGTCCGTGTAGGTCGTCAGGCGGTGGACCAGCTGTGTCGGTGTCTCCTCGGCCATGGACCCATCATCCCGACCGTCAGACCCAGCCGCCGTCGACGCGCAGGGTCTGACCGGTCACGTACGACGAGTCCTCGCCCGCGAGGAACAGCACCGGCCCGACCATCTCACCGACGAGACCCGGCCGCCGGAGCGAGGTGTGGGCATCGATCCAGGCCCGCTGGTCGCCGTCTTCCAGGAAGCCGTTCATCCGCGTCGGGAACCATCCGGGCGACACGGCATTCACCCGTATGCCGCGCGGGCCCCATTGGTACGCAAGCTCCCTCGTCAGCGCGACGAGTCCGGCCTTGCTGGCCGTGTAGGACGCGAGGCCGTACCGGTCCATCACCGCGAAGGCCGACACGGACGCGACGTTGACGATGCTGCCGCCCCCGCTGTTGGCCATGTGCTCGGCTGCGAGCTGGCACAGATGCATCGCGCCGACGAGGTTGGTCTCGACCGTCCGGGCGATGCCGTCGAGCGGTTCGTTCTCGGCGGGGCCGGCCTGGGCGTAGCCGGCGTTGTTCACGAGGACGTCGATGCGGCCATGGCGGGCGACGACCTCCGCGACGAGCCGCTCCCGGTCCTCGGACACTCCCACGTCGGCCCGCACCTCGGTGTGGTCGTCCGTCGCATCCTCGACATGTCGCGCCGAGACGACGAGCCGTGCGTGGGCGTCCCGGAACGCCTCCGCGAGACCTGCCCCGATCCCCATGGTCCCGCCTGTGAGCAGGACGACCTTGCCCTCGACACCGGTCATGGGTCGATGGTGACCCCTGGGGGTGGCTCGCGTCTTCACTTCGCCCAGATGAAAGACCTTGCGGGACCGGACGATCCGCACTTGGCTCGGGGCGTTTGGGTCGGATGCCGCCACGCGCCTACCCTCGACGGGTGCAGATCCTGACCGAGACCGAGTGGCGCGAGCGCGCGACGGCCCATGCGGCCCGCGTCGACGCCGCCACATCGGCGCACCTCGCGCGGCGGCAGGACCACCGCAAGCACCCGGTCGAGGACTTCCTGTTCACGTACTACTCCTTCAAGCCGGCCCAGCTCCGCCGGTGGCACCCTGGCGCAGGCGTGGCCCTCGAGGCCGCTCATCGCGCTCCGCATCGCGACTGGCGGTTCTACCGAACCATCGGAGAGGTCGTGGGGGTCGACATCGAGGCCTTTGTCGTCGACCGCGGTGAGACGCTCCGGTTCGTGCGTGAGCTGGTCTCGAGGACCGCTGCACGGCAGGGACGCTTCGGGTGCTTCGGCATGCACGAGTGGGCGATGGTCTACCGCCTCGACCAGTCGGACGTCCGGCACTCGGACTGGCCGCTGCGCCTGGGGCAGGACGGCACCGACGCCGTCGTCGAGAGCCATCACATCGCGTGCTCGCACTACGACGCCTACCGCTTCTTCACCCCGGCCGCAGCTCCACGAAACTCGTTGTCGCCCACGCGAGCCGACCAGACGGCATACGAACAGCCTGGCTGCCTCCATGCCGGGATGGACCTCTACAAGTGGGCCCACAAGCTCCTGCCGGCCATGCCGAGCGACCTCGTCATGGACTGCTTCGAGCTCGCGCGGGACATCCGCGGGCTCGACATGCGCGCGGCGCCGTACGACCTGCGCGAGCTCGGCTACGAGCCCGTGCGCATCGAGACTTCAGAGGGCAAGGCGCAGTATGCCGCCGAGCAGCGCGCCTTCGCCGCGCGCGGTCAGGCGCTGCGAGAGCGTTTGGTCGCGGCGATCGATCTCTTGTTCAGCCCTCCAGGTCAGTCCGAGTAGGTCCGCCGGGCCATCTTCGTTCCAGCAGACCCTTGACGGACATACCGAGTTGGGGATGTTGTATGCACGCTCTGCCGCATACAGAATCCAGCCGGAGAGGGACCTGGTAGCCGAATCCGCGAACATCGCCTGCCAAGTCCGGCCGCGGCTGGATCTTGTAGCGGGCCCAGTCCCTTTCGCCGATGCCCGGTGGCACCACAGTCGACCAGATGCTCACTTGTCGCGCCACATCAACGCCACGCGCCGCAACAACCGACCGGTTGGTCGACTGTTGTGGGATCACGCTGTGTGCTGTCAGGACAAGGGCAGCAGGGCGTGACAGGCCTCGAGGTTGTGGAGCTGGATGTCATCTCGGCGTCGTTGTCCCCAGCTGTCGCTGGTGAGCCGCCACCGGTTGAGCAGGGCGGGCTCGCCTTGCCTGGTCGCCCAGTCGAACCCGTTGGGGTCGTAACCGAGTCCCCGCGAGATCGCGTTGGAGCCAGGGTTGTCGACGAAGGCGTCGCTCGATGCTTCCTTCGCCCCGAGGCCGTCGAAGGCGAGGTGGAGGACCGCCTCGCGCATCTCGCGTCCGATCCCCCGGCCGCGCTGGTCGACCGACAGCCAGGAGAACGTGGTGACCGTCCCGAGTGTGGAGAAGCTCACCCCGGTCAGTGTCTGTTCGCCGACGGGCCGGCCGTCGACCATGACCACGAAGTAGAGCCGCCAGGCGTCCGGCTCGACCCTGCCGCGGCCACGCCAGATCGCCCGGAGCCAGTTGGCGACGCGCAGGTCGGGATCAGTCTCGTAGAACGACATCGGGTCGTCGTACGGAGCCGGATCGGCATGGGTCTTGCCCGCGCGCACGAGGTCGGCGAGCTGGTCCAGCAGCTCGTCCGTGGCGCTGCGCAGCTCCAGCGTCGGCGTGCTGACCCGCATGTCGAGGAGCGGATAGCTCATCACCCAGAGATCCAACCTCAGAAGGTGGCGACGATGCACACGGTTTTTGCACGGCCGAGGTGTCGACCGGTCATTCGCGGCGATCGCGCGGTCACGAGACCCGGATCGGGCACCGGCTCGGGCAATACTGTCCTGACCGGACCCGGTCGGGAGGGTCCCGGACGTGAGGAGACGCACATGGCATCGGTACGCACGCACCTGTGGTTCGGAAACGACAAGGCCGTCGAGGCTGCCAACTTCTACGCCGAGCACATCCCGAACTCGGCCGTCACGAGAGTGTTCACGGCCCGCGCCGAGCCCGACAGCGCCGTCGCCGAGGTCGTGGAGTTCACCGTCGCCGGACACGAGGTGACCGGGCTCAACGCGGGACCGGAGTTCCAGCTCAACGAAGCGTTCTCCTTCTATCTGCGGGTCGACGGGCAGGACGAGGTGGACCGGTTCTGGGAGATCCTCACCGCCGACGGCGGCGAGCCTGGTCCTTGTGGCTGGTGCAAGGACAAGTTCGGAGTCTCGTGGCAGGTCATCCCCCGCGAGCTCGAGGAGCTGTCGGGCGACTACGCCACCGCGGCCAACCAGCGGGTGTGCCAGGCGATGCTGAAGATGGGCAAGATCGACGTCGCCGGACTTCAGGCGGCGTACGACGGAGCCTGATCGCCCGACGCCGAGGTCCGAACCGACATTTCAGGTGCCATCGTGTCGGATTCGCGTGTCGCTGTTCGTGGAGTAGGTGTCAACGCGGACCGACCTGGCCCGCCAGAGCAGAAGGAGCAGTTGTGACCGAGTACCTCCTCTACTTCAACCAGCAGTGGGTGGGCGACCACACCGAGGAGTGGTTCCGCGGCCGCGGACCGCTCGCCATGGCGGTCGTGAACGAGATGAAGGCTGCCGGCGTGTACGTCTTCGCCGGAGGGCTGGAGGAGGAAGACGGCCCGGTCTACAACGCGGACCCCACCAACGGCACCCCGTTGATCACCGACGGACCCTACGTCGAGACCAAGGAGTTCCTGGGCGGGTTCGCCGTGGTGGACGTGGCCGACGACGAGACCGCCAAGATGTGGGCGGGCAAGATCGCGAAGGCATGCGGCTGGCCCCACGAGGTTCGCCGGTTCAAGCCGCAGCCACAGACCGACTGACTCGATACTGGATTCGCTGCCATGGGCGGGGCCTTGGACCTGGCGTTTCCGTTCCGCGGACGGTGGCTGGTCCAGAACAGCCCTGCCAACCGTGTACCCAGCCACGGCACCACGGCATTCGCCAGCGCGTACGCCATCGACTTCGTGCCGGTAGGCGACGACGGCAGGTCAGCCCCCGTGAGATTCTCGACGCTCGTCCGGAGCGAGTCACCAGACCGTTTCCCGGGTTTCGGCCAGCCGGTGCTCGCCCCGGTCGAGGGATCCGTCATCACCGTGGACGACCGGGCGGAGGACCACCACGCCTTTCGGGGACTGCCGTCCGTCGGCTACGCACTCACGCAGCGCCGACGGGCGGCGGCAGGCTGGCCGGCTCTCGCCGGCAACCATGTGCTGATCGCCACGCGCTCCGGGGTCGTCGTGGCCCTGTGCCACCTCCAGCAGGACAGTGTGCGGGTCCAGCCCGGCCAGCCGCTGCACATCGGGCAGGTCATCGGACGATGCGGCAACTCCGGCAACAGCACCGAACCCCACGTTCACGTGCAGGCCTCCGACGGGACGGACCCCGAGCACGCTCGACCCGTGCCGGTCGCCTTCGACGGCACGCTCCCCCGCAACGGCGAGGTCGTGCACATCGAGTGACCTCAGTCGTCGACATAGAGGCAGAACGGGTGCCCGGCCGGGTCGTAGCAGACCCGGACGTCGTGCTGGGGCTGGAACTCGGCCACCTGCGCACCGACGCTCACGGCATACGCAGTGGCGTCATCGAGGTCGTCCACCTGGATGTCGAGATGGATCATCATCAGCGGCTCCCCGGGGCGGCTCGGCCACACTGGCCTGACGTAGTTGGGCTCGCGCTGGAAGGACAGGTTGTACCCGGCCGTGTCGTCCGGGGCGAGCGTCGCCCACTCGGGTGAGTCCTTGTAGAGCGTCCAGCCGAGGAGCTGCTGGTAGAAGTGTGCAAGCTCCGACGCGTCGGGCGCGTCGAGGACGACGCCGAACCATGGGCGGGACCGGGTGAGAGGCATCCCTCACTCTGGCATCACGGACGTATCAGATCGGAGCCGACGCGCTCTGAACGGTGTCGGCGAAGGTACAGGCACGCGCGTCGACGACATCCACTCCTTACAGGGGGGTGGTGCTGGGCGGGGCCTGAGCCGCCCAGCACTTTCGCGCGTCTAGTGGGCCGTCAGGCCCCGGACGATCACGCCCAGGCCGACCTCGAACGCCTTCAGCTCGCCCATCGTGTCGACCACGACCGCGTCCGGATCGACGTCGGCGGCCAGCGACCGATTCTGTTGCGCCGCAACGGATCCCAGAATGTGGTTCAGAACGAGGCCGGCGATCGCATCGCGCTCGCCGACCGGTACTCCAGAACGTGCGACGAGCGCCGCCAGGTGACGCATCGGCCGCCCGGGCTCGACGGCATAGGCCAGGGCCACGACGTCGGCACCGTCGGGGACCTGCACGAGCGCTTCCCGGATCGCGACCGCGAGGCTCGCCAGGGCCTCGCGCGGCGGTTGGTCCGGGCTCGGCTCGGGAATCCGGGCGAGCAGGGCATCGGCGACCTCGACGAGCAGCTCCTGCTTGTTCGCCACGTGCCAGTAGATGGCTCCGGGCGCGACCCCGAGCTCGCGCGCGAGCCGACGCATCGTGAGATCGGCGAGGCCATAGCGGCGCAGCAGGTCCACGGCGGCGCCGACGACCTGGTCCCGGCTCAGTGCCATGTCACCCCTGCTCCCGTCACGTTGACAGCCGAGCCTAGCCACCCGGCATACTGAACGCTGTTCAAGTTGAACACCGTTCAACGCCGAGCGCAAGGAGCCCGCATGACCCGCCGTTTCGAGGACCTCGCCGACGCCGTGCTCGCCGGCACGCCTGCGACGCCTGACGACGCGCTCGACGTGCTCCGAGCTACCGACGACGAGCTTCTTGCCCTGGTCGGGGCGGCAGCACGCCTGCGCCGCAAGCACTTCGGCAACACGGTCAAGGTCAACTACCTCGTCAACCTCAAGTCGGGCCTGTGCCCGGAGGACTGCCACTACTGTTCCCAGCGGCTCGGGTCGACGGCCGACATCCTCAGGTACACCTGGCTGCGGGCTGACGAGGCCGTCGCCCAGGCCGAGGCGGGCCTGCGTGGGGGCGCGACCCGCGTCTGCATGGTCTCCAGCGGGCGCGGCCCCACCGACCGTGACATCGAGCGGGTCGCCGGCATGGTCGGCGCGCTCAAGACCGAGCACCCGCAGGTCGAGGTGTGCGCCTGCCTCGGCCTGCTCAAGGACGGCCAGGCAGAACGCCTCCGCGAGGCTGGCGTCGACGCCTACAACCACAACATCAACACGGCCGAGTCGCACCACGACGAGATCGTCTCGACACACACGTACGCCGACCGCGTCGACACCGTGACCAAGGCCAAGAGCGCGGGCCTCTCCCCCTGCTCCGGCCTCATCGCCGGGCTCGGCGAGACCGACGAGCAGCTCGTCGAGGCGCTGTTCGCGCTCAGGGCGCTCGACTCCGACTCGATCCCCGTGAACTTCCTCATGCCGTTCGACGGGACGCCGCTCGAAGGCACCTGGGAGCTGACGCCGGCGCGCTGCCTCAAGATCCTCACGATGGCGCGGTTCGTGTGCCCCGACAAGGAGATTCGCATCGCAGGCGGCCGTGAGATGCACCTGCGCTCCCTCCAGGCTCTTGCTCTGCACGTGGCCAACTCCATCTTCCTCGGCGACTACCTCACGTCCGAGGGCCAGGCTGCCGAGGCAGACCTCGAGCTGATCCGCGACAACGGCTTCGTCGTGCTGGGATCGAGCGGGAACACCGGCCCCGGCGACGGCGTCGATCCGTCCGGCGCGCTCTTGACCGCCATGACCGGCCACGACCCGGCCAAGCGACGACGTGGAGCCGGGACGAACCTGCTGCCCAATGCGTGACCCCCGGCCGGGGCCGGCCGCTACCCTCGCCCCTTCGGTCGTGCAGCGCGACCGAGGTCTCGTCTGGCACCCCTACGCCCCTCTCGACGGTCCCGAGCCGTATGCCGTCCGGTCGGCTGACGGGGTCCGGCTCGGGCTCACTGCGGCTGACGGCACGCGGTTCGAGGCCGTGGACGCCATGGCCTCGTGGTGGTGCGCGATCCACGGGTACCGTCACCCGGCGCTCGATGCCGCCGCGCACGCGCAGATCGAGCGCTTCAGCCATGTCATGTTCGGCGGCCTGACCCACGAGCCCGCAGTCGCCCTGGCCGAGCGCCTCGTGGCCTTGGCTCCGGGTCCGATGGCCCATGTCTTCTTCGCCGACTCAGGCTCCGTCTCGGTCGAGGTGGCCCTCAAGCTCAGCCTCCAGTACCAGGCGGCGACCGGTCGACCGCGCCGCCAGCACTTCCTCACCGTTCGGGGCGGCTACCACGGCGACACCTTCGCCGCGATGAGCGTCTGCGACCCGGTGGACGGGATGCACTCGGCCTTTCCCGGTGCTCTCGCGCCGCAGGTCTTCGCGCCTCGGCCACCAGCCGCCCGGTTCACCCAGCGGTGGGAGGTTGATGAGCAGGCACAGACCGCCTGGGAGGCCGAGTTCCGCGACCTGGCGCGACGGCATACCGACGACCTGGCTGCGATCGTCGTCGAGCCGGTGCTTCAGGGCGCCGGGGGGATGCACGTCTACCACCCGCATGCCCTGCGGGTCATGCGAGACGTCGCGGACGAGCACGGCCTGCTGCTGGTGGTCGACGAGATCGCGACCGGATTCGGCCGCACGGGAAGGCTCTTCGCGACCGAATGGGCAGGAGTGGCACCTGACGTGATGTGCGTCGGGAAGGCGCTCACCGGCGGATATCTCACTCTCGCAGCGGTGCTCACGTCCCGCGCGGTGGGTGAGGTGATCACGCGCTCGGAGTTCCGGGCTCTGCTGCACGGCCCGACCTTCATGGCGAACCCGCTCGCGTGTGCGGTCGCCGACGCGTCCCTCGACCTCGTCGAGTGCGGGTGGACGGACAACGTGTCACGCGTTGGTCGTGCGCTGAATGAGTTCCTTTCTCCTGCAACGGAACTGGACGGCGTGCGCGACGTCCGCACCCTCGGCGCCGTCGGTGTGGTCCAGCTCGACCGGCCCGTCGACGTGACCCGCGTGACCCGCGCTGCACTCGAGCGCGGCGTGTGGGTACGACCGTTCCGCGACCTCGTCTACACAATGCCACCCTACGTCTGCGGCGAGGACGACATCCGGACCATCGCCGACGCTGTCATCGGCGCCATCGAGGAGGTGCACTCGTGACCACGAGCGTGTGGGACGGCTGGCTGCGCGAGCGCGCGGCCCTGCGGACGCAGCGGGGAGTCGAGCGGCAGGACCCCGTCCTGCGGCTCGGTGGTCGCCTCGCTGGCGCGCACGACATCCTCGACCTCGCATCGAACGACTACCTCGGGCTCTCCCAGGACGCACGAGTGGTCGCCGGAGCGCGCGAGGCGCTCGAGCGGTACGGCGCATCGGCCACGGCCAGTCGCCTCGTCACCGGCACGCTCCCGGTCCATCGCGAGCTGGAGGCGGCGCTCTGCCGCCTGACCGGCCAGCCGAGCGCCCTGGCCTTCTCCACCGGGTATGCAGCCAACCTCGGCGTGCTCACCGCGCTCAGCGGGCGCGGGGCGGAGGTCCTGCTCGACGCCCACGCACACGCCTCGCTGCACGATGCGGCGCGCATGTCGCGTGTGCCCTACGCGACCTTCGCCCACAACGACCCGGCGGCTCTCGACAGCCAGCTCCGGCTTCGCGCGGGAGCACGCGTCGTCGTGGCCGTCGAGTCGATCTACTCGGTTCTCGGTGATGCGGCACCGCTCCTCGACCTCGTCGACGTCTGCCGCCGGCACGACGCCCTGCTGGTCGTCGACGAGGCCCACGGCATCGGGGTCGCCGGCCACGGGAGGGGGCTGGTCGACGAGCTCGGACTCGTCGGGAGCCCGAACGTCGTGCTCACCGTCACGCTGTCCAAGGCGCTCGGGTCGCAGGGCGGTGCCGTGCTGGCCCCCGTTGCCGTCCGGGACCACCTCGTGAACACGGCGCGCACCTTCATCTTCGACACGGGCCTGGCTCCGGCTGCCGCAGGGGCTGCCCTGACGGCCGCAGACATCATCTCGGACGACCCGACGCTGTCCGCAGCCGTGCGGGCCAACGCACGGACGATCGCCTCCATCTGTGGCATCGACCGCGCCGTCGGCGCCGTGCAGTCGCTGCCGATGCCCAGCCCCGACGCGGCCGTGTCCGCGGCGCTCACCCTGCGCCAGCACGGCGTGCTCGTCGGGTGTTTCCGCCCGCCCAGCGTCCCGGACGGCATCTCACGCCTGCGCATCACCGCTCGAGCGGACCTGTCGACGTCGGAGGTCGCCGAGGCCGCCGCTCTGGTGGCCACCGTCGTGAGCCCCGTCCCGGGCCGCGCTCTCGGCAACGGCGCGAGCACCCGCACAGCTGGCTCGCTCCCCCGGTGACCGGCATGAGGCTGCCCCCCGTGGTCGTCGTCACCGGGACCGACACCGAGGTCGGCAAGACCGTCGCGACGGCGGCGCTCGCGGCACTGCTGGTTTCCGTGGGACGCAGCGTGACGGCATACAAGCCCACCCAGACGGGCGTCGAGCCCGGCGAGCCCGGCGACATGGCCGAGGTGGCCAGACTGGCGGGCGTGTCAAGCCACGAGGGAGTCCGGCTCAGGGCAGCGATGGCACCGCGCCCCGCCGCGGCAATCGAGGGAGCGGCCCTCCCCACGCTCGCACAGCACCTCGCGACGGTCGCACAGCTCGCCGCGACACACGACCATGTGCTCGTGGAGGGTGCGGGCGGGCTGCTCGTCGAGCTCACGGAGGCGGCTGAGACGCTCGCGGACCTTGCGAAGGCGCTGCCGGGAGCGGGGGTCGTCGTCGTGGCCCGCAGTGGGCTGGGCACGCTGAACCACACGATGCTGACACGAGAGGCCCTGGCGCACAGGGAGATCGAGTGCTCCGGCATGGTGCTGGGTGCTTGGCCGCAGGAGCCGAGCACGGTCGAGAGGACGAATCGCGAGTACCTCGCGTCACTCCCCGAAGGCCTTCTCGGCGCGATCCCTCAGGGAGCGCCGAGCCGTGGTTCCGAGACGTTCCGCGGCGAGGCGCCGGTCTGGCTGGCCGCCCTGGCTCAGCGGATGGGCACTCCCTGACGCAGCAGGCCGTGCACGATGCCGTCGGTCAGGGCCCGCCACGACGCGGCGAGGATCGAGCCCGCGACGCCGATGGTGTCCCATGACGTCTCGCCGTCCGACGTCTCGATGAGTACACGCGTGATCGCGTCGGTGCCGTGGGACGCGTCGAGGATGCGGACCTTGAAGTCGATGAGCTCGAGCTTCTCGATCTCGGGGTACGCACGGGTCAGGGCGTCGCGGAGTGCGTGGTCCAGCGCGTTGACCGGACCGTTGCCCTCACCGGTTGCGATGAGGCGAGCACCGTCGGCGCGGAGCTTGACCGTGGCCTCTGAAGTCGCGTCGCCCACGGCCGATGAGCCGCTCGCGCCGGTCGAGTCCGTGATGACCCTCCAGGACTCGACCTCGAAGTAGTGCGTGCAGCCCGGCTGGAGCGCCTCACGGACCATGAGCTCGACCGTCGCGTCGGCCGCGTCGAACGTCCACCCGCGCAGCTCGAGGTCCTTGACCTCGGCGAGCACCTTGGCGACGACGTCCGGGCGGTCGGACAGGTCGAGCCCGGCCTCGCGGGCCTTGAGCTCGATGCTCGCCCGCCCGGCCATGTCCGAGACGAGCGTGCGCATGCCGTTGCCCACCTGGGCGGGGTCCATGTGCTGGTAGAGGTCGGGGTCGACCTTCAGCGCGCTGGCGTGCAGGCCTGCTTTGTGCGCGAACGCGCTCGCACCGACGTACGGCTGACGGCTGTAGGCGGGGACGTTGGTGACCTCGCTGATCGCGTGGGCGATGTGCATGGCCCGGCGGAACGACTCGGGCGCCATCGCGTCGAGGCCGAGCTTGAACTGGAGGTTCGCGGCGACGGTGATGAGGTCGGCGTTCCCGGTGCGCTCGCCGTAGCCGTTCACCGTGCCCTGGACGTGGGTCGCGCCGGCGCGAACGGCTGCGACCGAGTTGGCGGCCGCACAGCCGGTGTCGTTGTGACAGTGAGCACCGATCCGGGCTCCGGTCGAGGCGATGACGTCGGTGACGACCTGCTCGACCTGGTGCGGCAGCATGCCGCCGTTGGTGTCGCAGAGCACGACGACCTCGGCGCCGGCGTCGTGCGCGGCGCGCACCACCGACAGCGCGTAGTCGCGGTCGAGGTGCCAGCCGTCGAAGAAGTGCTCGGCGTCGAGGAAGACCCGGCGCCCTTGGCCGACGAGGTGGCTCACGGTGTCGCGCACCATGGCGAGGTTCTCGTCGAGCGTCGTGCGCAGGGCTTCCTCGACGTGCCGGACGTGCGACTTCGCGACGAGGCAGACCACTGATGCGCCGGAGTCGACGAGCGCGCGGACCAGCGGGTCCTCTGCCGCCGTCCCACCGGCACGGCGGGTCGCCCCGAAGGCCGCGAGGGTCGCGTTGCGCAGGTGCAGCTCGGTCTTGGCGCGCTCGAAGAACTCGGTGTCCTTCGGGTTCGCTCCGGGCCAGCCACCCTCGACGAAGTCGACCCCGAGGTCGTCGAGCAGCTCGGCAATGGCCAGCTTGTCCGACACCGAGAGGTTGAGCCCCTCCTGTTGGGCGCCGTCGCGCAGGGTGGTGTCGTAGACGTGCAGGGCTTCCATGACCTCGATTGTCCTCGATCTCGGAGTGGTCGCCGACCACCTCTGGTGGCGGTCCGGCCTGTGCAGGTTGCTGCTGCGACTCGCGCTCTTCTCGTATGCCGTCCGGCCGGGTGTGGCCTCGCGACGCCTCCCTCATGGGTGGATCGGGAAACAAAAAGACCCCCCAAGGGTTGGGAGGTCTGCGCGACGAGGGTCTCTCGTCGCGCTATTCGATAATGAGCGTGCAGGTGGGCACGAGTCGCTTCATCACACGCTCAAGGTAGGGTGCCGGCCCGTCGAGCGAAACGCCTGGTCCGGATGCTGGACGGCCAGCGGCCCGCCCTCGCGTCTGGGAGACTCCGGGGCGTGACCCACAACCGCTCATGCACCTTCAGACTCGCCCTGCGGTCCCATCGGCGCGCGCCAAGAGTCGTCGCGTGATCCTGCTGTTTGCCCGCTCGGTCCGATCGGTGTGGTCATTTCTCGTCATCGGGCTTGGCCTCATGTTGGCCCTGCTGGGCGTCGTGGCGCTGACAGCGTCGGCCGAGCCGGGCGAGGCGAAGGACACCCACGTCAGCGGTCTGGTCATCGGCGCCGTCTGTGCCGCGCTCGGGACCGCTTTCACGTATGGAGGCGCACGTATGGGCGTCTTCGCGCGCGGCGACGGTGTCATGGTCCGTCAAGCCTTCGGCCGGGGACGAACACTCGGGCCGGACGAGATCGCGGGCTTCACTACGGGTGAGGCGGCACATCAGTCGATGCCACTCATGCTGATCTACCCGGTCATCCTCTCGCCCGAGGGATTCGACGTTGGTGTTACGTCACTGGCGTCCTTGCGCGTGGTCCCGGGAGCTCGACGACAGGTCCAGTCGGCGATCCTGCGGATGAGCGAGTGGACGGGCAAGCCAGTACACCCGGAGTGACTGGCGTGCGTCGCGCGGTCGTTCTCGGCATAGCAGCCCAGCGCGACGGGTAGTCGCGGACCGGCGCCGGCGATCACGGCTGCGGCCGCGTCCGCGTCCCTCCGTGAGCTGGCCAGATGTTCCAGTGGTGCGGAGGTAGCGGGTCAGGTGCTCGGCCGTGAACCTCAGGGGGGTGCGGGACGGGTCCCGGTCCTCGTACTGGTCTTGGCGGGTCGCGCCGAGGATGCCGTCGACGCCGATACCGATGAGGTCGACATGGCCGTCGGGCGGGTCTGCGGGCGTGGTGGCCGGTGCCAGGTGACCTCCCATGGGGTCACTTCAGCTGTGAGGCCGAGCTCGTGGACTCGGGTGTGGTGGCGGCCGCAGAGCAGGGCTCCGTTGAGCAGGTCGGTCGGCCCGTCGTTGACCCAGTGGACGACATGGTGAGCGTCACACCACTGCGCGGGAACCGTGCAGCCCGGGTACGAGCAGCCGCCGTCGCGGGCCGCCAGAGCCAGGCGCTGAGCCGGGGTGAAGTACCGCTCGGTGAACCCGAGGTCCAGCACCTGCGAGGGCCCGCCGAGCACCATCGGCACGATCCCGGCCTCACACGCGAGCCGGCGCACGGTGCCCGCGGAGAGCACCTCGTCGTCACCGGCCACACCGGCGCCTTGGACGAGACCGGCCAGGGCCTCGTGGGACATGGTGACCACCACCTTGGCCCGCGGTGTCCGGGTCACCCCCATCGGGGCGGCCACCGCCCGAGCGACCAGCTCCAGCAGCGCGTCAGCACGTCGAGTCGCGGGCAGCCGCGGGTCGGCCACCGGCACGGCACAGACCTCACATGCCGGCCCGACAAAGCGCCAGTCCGGTAGCCCAGCGTGCGTATCCGGGTCTCCGGCCAGCCCTTGTTCGCCGGCCCGGCGATCCGGCCCGGAGTCATCGACGGAGGTGCCCGGTTCGGGGATCAGGTGCCCACAGACCGGGTGCCGGTACGGCGCCGCACGCTCTGCCCAGTCCAGGTCTGGCCGCGGCCGGGCCAGCGGGTCGATCGCGGCATCAAGCACCGCCGCGCCCTCGGGATCCAGTCGCAGCCGATACTCGACCAGACCCGCGGAGCGACCCACTCGAGACAGCGACCGACCCGCCCGCATCCGCGCATCATCGGCCTCTACCTGCTCGGCCGGCCGCAGCGAGACCCGCGCCCGAGCAACCACCCGACGCAGCTCTTTCGCCCCCAGCACCCCGGCCTGCTCCACCATCGAGTCGACCACACCCTCGAGATGCTCGCGCTCGGCGTACGTCACCGCGTCCTGGTGGAACCGCACGATCACCGCAGCCCGGTCCACCGTGGTCGCGCCCGAACGCAGCATCCGCGCCAGCGGCCGCCACCGCGGCTCGGCTAGCACCGCACCCACGGCCGTCAGCTCTGCCGCCCCCGCACCATCCAGGACCGGCGCATGAGCCGCGATCCAGTCGTTGCGCGAGAGCCCCTCTCGCATCCCCAGACCACGCGAGGTCACCTCGCCCGCCAACACCGCCGTCAGGGTGTGAGCGGCATCGCGCACCCGTTGCGCCTGCTCGATCGCGTCCCCAACCCCGGCCTCCGGCATGCACCACGTCGGGTACGACCGAGCGATCAGCCAGATCTCCTCCGAGATCGAGGCCAAGCGGGCGGCGAGCCCAGGCATGCCCTGCAGAGCCTCCAGCTCCGCACCCGCCCCCGGCTCAGCCGACGCCAGCAACGCCAGCTGGGTGACCGGGTCCATGACCTCACGTGGCTTCGCCGCCACTCCGGGTCCCGCTGACGCACCTGGGTCCCGCTCCGGCGAAGGGGCGCCCTCGGGCGCGCCCGGTCGGCGCTCCTGGTCGCAAGCTGTCGTGCTCATGAGTCAAACATATGATCGACCACCGACAGCCGTCCGTCGCTACCCACAGCAAACCGATGCAAACAGCCGAGTTGTCCACAGCGTGGAGCCGCCGCACCCACACGGCTCCCTGGTCCGCGTCGTCGACCACGACGGAGGGGAAATGGCTGGCGCCGTCGAAGCCCAGACGGCGACCATTGCTGCGTGCACATCGACATCGAGGTGGCCGGCGGCGTCGTGCGCGGCGGTTCGGAGGGCGAGCTCGCGGTCTGGCGCGGCATACCCTACGCAGAGCTCCCCGAGCGCTTCGGTGCGCCGCAGCGCGCCTCCGCCTGGGCCGGCATACGGGAGGCGCTGAGGTTCGGGCCGCCGCCTCCGCAGCCCGGCATCTTCGGGATGGACACCCTGGCCGCAGACGGCGACCAGGGTGTCGAGGGCGGCGACGACTGGCTGACCGTCAACGTGTGGTCGCCCGAGGTCGACGGTCGCCTGCCCGTGATGGTGTGGATCCAGGGCGGCGCCTACACCTTCGGAATGTCCGGCCTGCCCGAGTACGACGGCAGCAACCTGGCGCGCGACGGCGTGGTGGTGGTGACGTTCAACTACCGCGTCGGCCTCGAAGGGTTCGGGTACGTCGAGGGACTGCCCGCCAACCGGGGTCTCCTCGACCAGGTCGCCGCGCTCGAGTGGGTGCAGGCCAACATCGGCGCGTTCGGAGGTGACCCCGACAGGGTCACCGTCTTCGGCCAGTCCGCCGGCGGAGGCTCGGTGGCAGCGCTGCTGGCGATGCCGCGTGCAGCAGGGCTGTTCCACCGAGCCATCGCCCAGAGCGTGCCCGGCACGTTCTTCACACCTAGGCTTGCCGCAGACATCACCCGAGCGTGCGCTGCCGAGCTCGGCCTGGAGGCGGCGGCCGGCCTGCCCACGGTCGATCCGGACCTGCTGCCATCCGCCGGGGACGCCCTCTCGGGCCACCTCGCCGAGCACGCTGACCGGTGGGGCCGAGCGGCACACGCGCTCATCCCGTTCGCGCCGGTCGTCGACGGAGACGTGCTGCCCACGACGCCGTGGCAAGGACTCACGGGCGACGTCGAGCTGATGGTCGGGCACACACGTCACGAGCAGCGCCTGCTCACCCTCATCAGCGGCCAGCTGGGCACGATCTCCGAGGCTCAGGCGGACGAGACCGCGGAGATCTTCGGCCCGGATCCGCAGCGGTACCGAGAGGCCTTTCCCGACCCGCAGGAGCTGTACGAGGTCGTCCGCTCGGACTGGCTCTTCCGTATGCCGTCCCTGCACCTAGCCGAGGCACAGCTCGCGGCCGGAGGGCGCGCCCACCTCTACGAGCTGACCTGGCCCGCGCCTGGCATGGGAGGCGTGCTCGGCGCCTGCCACGGCCTGGACGTGCCGCTGGTGTTCGGCAACCTCACCCTGGGTCAGCCGGCGATGCTCATCGGCGATCCCACGCCGGAGGCCGTGGCCCTGTCCGAGCAGATGCGCCGCGCGTGGACGGCCTTCGCGACCACCGGGGATCCCGGGTGGCCTTCCTATGACACCGGGTCGGTGAGGCTGTTCGACGCCCGGCCGGCGGTCACGGCATACCCCGAGCAGGTGTCGCGCCAGATCTGGGGGGAGCACCCCGCCGTGCTCGACCTCGTGTCGTCGGTCCCCAGTCGCTAGCCAGCTAGCGAGCGACGCTCGCGCGCTCGGCGGCATACGCGGTCGCGGCGGCGATGAACCCTACGAAGAGCCGCGGGTCGTCGCTCACCTCGGGGTGCCACTGCACGGCGAGGCGGAACCTCGAGTGCGGGTCCTCCATGGCCTCGAGCGTGCCGTCGTCGGCCCACCCGGAGGCGACGTAGCCCGGGTGGGTCAGCACCGACTGGTGGTGGTAGCTCGGCACGTCGACCGTGCGCCCGAGGAGGGCGGCCACGGTGCTGCCCTCGACCGTGTGCACGGGGTGGTTGCCGTACGTCGCGGGCGCCGGGGAGTGGTTCGAGTGACCGACCCGGTCGGGCAGGTGCTGCTCGAGGTGCCCGCCGGCCGCCACGGCCATGATCTGCATCCCCCTGCAGATGCCGAGCACCGGCACGTCGAGCTCGTGGGTGGCCTGCGCGAGCGCGAGCTCCGTGATGTCACGGTCAGGCCGCGACGCCTGCACCGAGGAGTGCCGCTCGTCCGAATACAGCTCTGGCGCCACATCCACGCCGCCGGCGAGCACGAGACCGTCGAGGCGAGTGAGCAGCTCGGCGGCGATGTGGTCATCGGCATCGTGCCGTGGCGGGATGACGACCGCGATGCCCCCGGCTCGCTCGATGTGGTGGACGTACCGATGGGGCACCAGCGCCCCCGGCACCGACACCCAACGGCCCCACGAGGCGCGTTCGACGTAGGCCGTGATGCCGATGACCGGGCGACTCATGGTGTGCACTTCGGATCTGACGTTTCGTAGCTCATACGTGCCGTCGCAACTCTCTACCTCCACGGTCTCACAACGGCGTGACGTAGGCGCCGGAGATGCCGCCGTCGACGAGGAACGTCGAGGCAGTGACGAAGCTCGACTCGTCGGAGGCGAGGAACAGCACGGCGTTGGCCATCTCCTCGGGCTCCCCGAACCGCCCCATGGGCACATGCACGAGACGCCGCGCGGCACGTTCCTCGTCCTTGGCGAACAGCTCCTGGAGCAGTGGCGTGTTGACCGGCCCCGGGCAGAGCGCGTTGACGCGGACACCCTCGCGCGCGAACTGGACGCCGAGCTCGCGCGACATCGACAGCACGCCGCCCTTGCTGGCGCTGTAGGAGATCTGCGACGTGGCGGCGCCCATCACGGCGACGAACGAGGCGGTGTTGATGATCGAGCCCTTCTTCTGCTCGAGCATGTAGGGCAGGGCCGCCTTGCAGCAGAGGTAGACCGACGTGAGGTTGACCTCCTGGACCCGGCGCCACGCGTCGAGGTCCGTGTCGAGGATGGAGTCGTCGTCGGGCGGGCTGATGCCGGCGTTGTTGAAGGCGATGTCGACCGAGCCGTAGGTGTCCTTGGCGACCTTGAAGAGGTTGTCGACCTGCTCCTTGCTCGTCACGTCGACGAGCACGAAGGTGCCCCCGACCTCGTCGGCGACGCGCGGCCCGTTGGCGGCGTCGACGTCGCCGATGACGACCTTCGCGCCCTCTTGCGCGAAGCGTCGCACCGTAGCGAGCCCGATGCCGGAGCACCCCCCGGTGACAACCGCGACCTTGCCGTCGAGTCTGCCTGCCATGTCTCCTCTTTCCTTTGTGTTCAAGGGGATTCGATCGTTCACTCGGTGGAGATGAACACGTTCTTGACGTCGGTGAAAGCGTCCAGGGCGTCCGGGCCCAGCTCGCGCCCGATGCCGCTCTGCTTGAAACCCCCGAAGGGCGTCCAGTACCGCACCGAGCTGTGGGAGTTCACCGAGAGGTTGCCCGCCTCGACGCCTCGAGCGACGCGCAAGCCGCGCCCGATGTCTCGCGTCCAGATCGAGCCGGAGAGGCCGTATGCCGTGTCGTTGGCCTTGGCGACCGCGTCCGCCTCGTCGTCGAAGGGAAGCACCGCCACGACCGGTCCGAACACCTCCTCCTGCCAGACCCGGTCACTCGTCGAGCGGGGCAGCACGACGGTCGCGGGGTACCAGAAGCCTGAGCCGTCGGGCGCGTCGCCGCGGAAGGCGACGTCGACCTCGTCGGGCGCATCCTCCACGTAGGAGCGCACGGCCGAACGCTGGCCACCACTGATGAGCGGCCCCATCTCCGCCGTCTCGTCGCGAGGGTCGGTGACGACGACGCCCCGCACCGCCTCCTCGAAGAGTCCCATGAACCGGTCGAAGACGCTCCGCTCGACGAGGATCCGGCTGCGGGCACAGCAGTCCTGACCGGCGTTGTCGAACACGGCATACGGGGCGCTCGCGGCGGCCACCTCGAGGTCGGAGTCGGCGAAGACGATGTTCGCGCTCTTTCCGCCGAGCTCCAGCGTGACCCGCTTCACCTGGTCGGCGGCGCCCTTCATGATCCGCTGGCCGACGGCTGTGGACCCGGTGAAGCACACCTTGCGGACGGCGGGGTGCGTCACGAAGCGCTCCCCCACGACCGAGCCCTTGCCGGGGATGACGGTGAAGACGTGCTGCGGCAGGCCCGCCTCGAGGGCGAGCTCGCCGAGGCGCATCGCGGTGAGCGGTGTCAGCTCGGCCGGTTTGAGCACGACCGTGTTGCCCGCGGCCAGCGCCGGGGCGAAACCCCAGCCGGCGATGGGCATCGGGAAGTTCCACGGGACGATGATGCCGACGACGCCGAGGGGCTCCTTGAAGGTCACGTCGATGCCACCCGGCACGGGGATCTGCCGGCCGAAGTTCCGTTCGGGCGCGGCCGAGTAGTACGCGAGCACGTCTCGGACGTTGCCCGCCTCCCACCGGGCGTTGCCGATCGTGTGGCCGGAGTTCGCGACCTCGAGAAGCGCCAGCTCCTCCTGGTGCTCGCCGACCAGGTCCGAGAACCGCCGCAGCAGGCGCCCGCGGTCGCCCGGGCTCACCGCCCGCCAGGCAGGCCCTGCCTCGGACGCGCGAGCGATCGCCTCGTCGGTCTCGTCGACGCTGGCGAGCCCGACCGTCCGGACCAGCTCCTCGGTCGCTGGGTTGATGACGTCGTGCGTCGTGGTCATGTCACTCCTCGTGTCGCCGGTCGATGTCATAGGGCGTCGTCACCGGCGCGCAGATGCATCGAACCGGGGGCGTGTGCCGCGGTCACAGTCGCTCGAAGCCGCGCCGGCGCTCCCAGTCGGTCACGGCGGCGTCGAAGGCGGTGATCTCGACGTCCGCTGCGTTGACGTAGTGGTCGACCACGTCGTCGCCGAAGACGCCTCGCGCGAGCTCGGACCGGCTCAGCAGGTCGCGGGCCTCGTGGAGCGTCGTCGGGACGCGCAGCTTGTCGGAGGTGTACGCGTTGCCCTCGAAGGCCGGCTCGAGCTCGAGCTGACGCTCGATGCCGTACAGGCCTCCGGCGAGCATCGCGGCGACGGCGAGGTACGGGTTGACGTCGCCACCCGGCACGCGGTTCTCGACGCGCAGGCCGGCGCCGTGGCCGACGACCCGCAGGGCACAGGTGCGGTTGTCGTGGCCCCACGCGACTGCGGTCGGGGCGAAGCTGCCCGGCTGGAACCGCTTGTAGGAGTTGATGTTCGGCGCATAGAAGTACGTGAAGTCGCGCATCGTGGCGAGGATGCCGGCGATGAACTGGTCGAAGAGCTCACTGTGCCCGTGCGGCCGGTCCTCGTCCGCGAAGGCGATGGACCCGTCCAGTCCCCGCAGCGACAGGTGGATGTGGCAGGAGCTGCCCTCGCGCTGGTCGTACTTGGCCATGAACGTGATCGACTTGCCGTGCCGCGCAGCGATCTCCTTTGCGGCGTTGCGGTAGATGACGTGGTTGTCGCACGTCCGGACGACCTCGTCATAGAGGAACGCGATCTCGTGCTGGCCGAAGTTGCACTCGCCCTTGGCGCCCTCGACGATGGCGCCCGCGGCATACATCTCGTTGCGGATCTCCCGCAGCAGCGGCTCGACCCGGTCGCCGCCGAGGATGGAGTAGTCGACGTTGTAGCGGTTGGCCGGAGTCATCCCGGTGTACCCGCGGTCCCAGGCTGCCTCGTAGGAGTCCTCGAAGACGATGAACTCGAGCTCGGTGCCGCAGTATGCCGCCTGGCCGAGCTGGGCCGCCCGGTCCACCTGGGCCTTGAGCACGGACCGGGGCGCCTGCGCGACGGCGCCGGTGCCGTCGAGCCAGGTGAGGTCGCACTGGATGGTCGCCGAGTGACGTGCCCCCGGGGTGCGGCGCAGCGTGGTGAGGTCGAGGTCGAAGAACATGTCGCCATAGCCGCGCTCCCACGACGAGATGGCGTAGCCGTCGACGGTGTTCATCTCGACGTCGACCGCGAGCAGGTAGTTGCAGCCCTCGGTGCCCTGCACGAGAACGTGGTCGAGGAAGTAGCGGCCGTGCAGCCGCTTGCCCTGGAGCCGGCCCTGCATGTCGGTGAAGGCGACGACGACGGTGTCGATGTCGCCCGAGTCGATCTCGAGGCGGAGCTGGGCGAGGGTGAGCGTCGGTGCTGTCGCCATGGCCACTTCCTTGGTCGTCGGGGTCTGGGTTCTCTGCGGTCCTTGGGTCGCTACCCGATCAGGCCGCGCAACAGGGCGGAGGTCGCGTCACAGTGCTCCTCCATGACCGCCCTGGCCCGCTCGGGGTTGCCGCCGAGGATGGCCCCGACGATCTGGTGGTGCTGGGCGTTCGAGTGCTCGATGTTGCGCTTGAGCACGGGGATCGCCATGAGCATGTCGTGCAGGGCAGCCTGCGAGCGGGTCACCGCGTCGATGAGCATCGGCGAGCCCGACAGGGTCGCGATGGCCAGGTGCAGCCGGGAGTCGGCCACGCGGTGCGCGGCAGGGTCGGACGCTGCCTCGTCGACGTCGTGCAGGCTCGTCGCGAGCCACGCCCGCTGGTCGCCGGCGAGCGGCTGGGTGGCGGCGAGCCAGGCGGCCCCCGGCTCGACGACACGGCGGAACGTCAGCGCGTCGAGCATCGCCGCGCCGCTGCGCACGAACGGGCCCTTGGCCGTAGCCGGGAACTCCGCGGCATAGGTCACCCAGGTGCCCCCGCCGCGGCCCCGCTTGGTCTCGACCAGCCCGGAGTCACGCAGTGCGGCGATCGCCTCGCGCAGGGTGTTGCGGCTGACGCCGAGGCGGTCGGCGAGCTCTCGCTCGGGTGGCAGCTGCTCGCCCTGCGTGAAGACGCCCAGCCGGATTGCGGTGGCGAGCTGCTCGACGGTGCCCTCGAAGACGTTGCCCGTGGTGGGCCGCAGGACGACGTCCGGCAGCGACGTCAGACGCTCTGCCGAACTCACGCTCTGATCCAATACCGTCACCACCTCGTCGTCAATGGTCTGAGAAAGTACCATTATGGCGCGCCGGGGTCCAACCTCCCCAGGCGCACTCCCTCCGGGTCGAGCGGCGGCCGCAGGCCCACCTTGACGGGGTACCGCACGCCGCCGACGTCGACCTCCCAGTCGCCCGAGCGCACCCAACCCGCCGGAGCCTCGCGCTCGGCTCGGTCCCCCACGAGCGCGAGGCCCACGCCGGCCCCGAGGGTGGCGCCCCACGCCGCACTCGTCACGTGTCCCGCGGGGACGCCGTCACGCAGGACGAGCTCGCCACCCCAGGGGTATGCCGCAGGGTCCTCGACGACGAACGACACGACCCGGCGGGCGGGCGTCATAGCCCTGGCCTGCTCCACCGCCGCGCGCCCCAGGAAGTCCACGTCACCGGCCAGCTTGCAGGCGAACGTGAGCCCCGCGGAGACCGGTCCGGTCTCGGTGGTCAGCTCGCGCCCGAAGGCCCGATAGCCCTTCTCGAGCCGCATCGCCTCGATGGCGTAGTAGCCGGCCGGACGCACGCCCAGCGAGGCTCCCGTACGGAAGAGCGCGTCGTAGACCCCGGCCGCGAGGTCAGTAGGCACATAGAGCTCCCAGCCGAGCTCCCCGACGTAGGTGATGCGAGTGGCGCGGATCGTGGCCGGGCCGAGCCGGACCTCGCGACTCGTGCCGAACGGAAAGGCGTCGTTGTCGAACTGGTCGGGCGACAGGGCCTGGAGCAGGTCCCGCGACCGCGGTCCCATGACTCCCAGGACGGCATACGCACTGGTCACGTCGACGACGCTCGCGTCGAGCCCGACGGGCACATGCCGCGCGATCCAGTCGACGTCCCGGACGGTCGTCGCGGCGCTGCTCACCACGAGGTACTCGCGCTCGCCCGTGCGTGTGACCGTGACATCGGACTCGTACGTGCCGCCCTCGTTGAGGATGCCCGTGTAGACCGTGCGGCCCACCGGGACAGCGACATCCGCGGTGCAGACCCACTGCAGCGCGCGCTCGGCCTCCCGACCGACGACCAGATACTTCGAGAACGACGTCTGGTCGAAGACCGCGACCCCTTCGCGGGTCGCCACCTGCTCGGCAACACACCAGTCCACCCAGCGCGGCCGCTCCCAGGAGTAGTCCAGCACCGGCGGATCTCCCTGTGGTGCAAAGACATTGGGCCGCTCCCAGTGGTTGCGACTGCCGAGCACGGCGCCCTGTGCCAGGACCCGGTCGTGCACCGGCGACAGCCGCTGCGGACGACCGGTCTCGAGCTCGCGGTTGGGCCACGGCACGGCATAGTGCAGGCCGAGCACCTCGACCACGCGGTCGCGCAGCCACGCGTTGTTGTCGGCGAGCGGAGAGAAGCGTCGGATGTCAGCACTGATGAGGTCGATCGTCGGGCGGCCCTCGACGACCCACTCGGCCAGCGCCCGCCCGGCGCCGCCGGCGGTCGCGATGCCGACCGAGTTGAAGCCTGCCGCCACGAAGAAGCCCGGCAGCTCCGGCGCCTCACCCACCACGAACTGGTTGTCCGGCGTGAAGCTCTCAGGACCGTTGTAGAACTTGCGGATCCCGGTATCGGCCAGCACGGGCAGGCGGTGCACCGCGCTGTCCATCAGGACCTCGAACTGGTCCCAGTCCTCGTCGAGCAGGGCGAACTCGAACGGGTACGGGATGCGGTCCGGCGCCACCCACGGCTTCGCCTTCGGCTCGAACCCTCCGACGAGCAGACCGCCGACCTCCTCCTTGACGTAGATGAAGCCGTCCGGGTCACGTAGCACCGGAAGGTCGCGGTGCACGCCGTCGATCGGCTCGGTCACGACGTAGAAGTGCTCAGCCGAGTGCAGCGGGACGTTGACGCCGGCCATCGCCCCCACGGCCCGGGCCCACTGCCCCGCGCAGTTGACCACCACTTCCGCCTCGACGTCGCCGCGGTCCGTCGTGACGCCCGCGGCACGGCCGTCACGCGTGATGACGCCTGTCACACGGACGTGCTCGGCGATCGTCACCCCGCGCTGACGTGCCCCTTTGGCGAGCGCCTGGGTGAGGTCCGTCGGGTTGGCCTTGCCGTCACCGGGCAGCCAGATCGCGCCGACGACGTCGTCCGCGCGGATGAGCGGGTAGCGCTCGGCAGCCTGCTCGGCGGTGAGCAGCTCGCACTCGAGGTCGTATGCCGCAGCGCTGGCTGCTGTGCGCCGCAGCTGGACCATGCGCTCCTCGGTCCGGGCGACGGTGAGGCCGCCGCAGACCCGGTAACCGGTGCCGAGACCGGTCTCGGCCTCGAGCTGGGAGTACAGATCGGTCGAGTACTGCACCAGCCGGGTGCCGGCTTCGGTCGCTCGAAGCTGACCGACGAGTCCCGCTGCGTGCCAGGTGGTTCCACACGACAGCGACCCCTGCTCGATGACCAGCACGTCGGTGCGCCCGAGGTGGGCCAGGTGGTAGGCGACGCTGGCTCCGATGACGCCACCGCCGATGACGACGATCTCGGCACGCGTGGGCAGCCCGCTCACACGACCTCCTTCTCGTCGGCGTCGACGGCGCTGGCCGACTCGATGAGGCCCGCCAGACGACCACTCGTCAGGAGCTCGGCGGCCGGCTCGAAGCGCTCGGTCGCGAAGGCCCAGAAGTCCGCATCGACATCCGAGACGCCGTGCTGGATCGCGCCCCAGAGGGTCCAGGCGTAGCGGCCCGCGAGGCCCCAGAGCTCGGCCCGGGCAAGGAGCCGCTCGCTGACCCGGCCGTAGTAGGCCTCGACCAGCTCGGTGAGGTGCTCGTGGTCGAGCTGCGACTCGTTGACGAGGTTGCCCAGCTCGAATGACGCCTCGTTGGTGCCGGAGTACTCGTAGTCGATGATGCGCACCTCCCCGCCGTCGTCGAGAAAGTTCGCCGCGAGCAGGTCGTTGTGGCAGGGCACCAGCGGGTCGGGGTGCAGGCGCAGAGCGGCCTCGACCCGAGCCGCCGGCTCGGCGAGCGCGTCGTACCCGCTCGGGACTTGCAGGCCACGCTCTCGGACGATCGCGGCATACCCCCTCTGGATGTCGAACATGTCGAAGCGAGAGGCGAACTCAGGCCCGGCGTGCAGCCGACGGAGCGCTCGCGCGATGCGCGGCAGGTTCGCGGCGACGTCGCCCGCGGCATACGTGCGTCCGGGGAGGAACTCGACGACGAGGATGCCCCGGCCGGGGAGGAAGTCGACGACCGGGGCACCCACGCCGGCTTCGGCCGCGGCGCGCGAGTTCAGCCACTCGTGCTCGCGGTCGACCGCGAGGAGCTCACTGCTCGGCGACGAGACCCGCACGACGACGTCGTGCGTCGGTGTGCGGACGCGGTAGTTGTGGTTGGTCAGTCCTCCCGGCAGCTCGGTGACCTCGCGCGGCTGCCCCAGGTGGGGCAGCCGCGCGAGCGCGTCTGCGAGCTGCTCGTCCGCGTCCGGGACGGGTGTCACGCGCGTGTCACTCCGCGTACAGCGCCGCGACCTCGGGGTCGATGTTGACCTTCGGCCCCTTGAACCAGTGCCGTGCCGACACGCGCCACCAGATCGTCAGTACGAGCAGGGCTCCGAGCGTGACGATGGGGGCGTAGTTGACGTACTTCCACTCGAAGGTGTCGCTGCCCGGGACGGCCCCGGGCACGAACGGCAGCATGAGGTAGATCGAGACGATGACGATCTCGGCGACCGCGATCGGGTTCATCCACCGGTACTTCGCGCCGTTGTTCCAGCTGCCGGTCACGAAGTCCGCGCCCTTGCGCCAGCGCAGCCAGATCGGGATCGCGAACGACAGGTAGAGCCCGATGACGGCGATCGAGGTCACGGCGTAGAACGCCACCGGCACGATGAGCGGTGACTGGTCGGTGCCGAGGTTCACCTTGATGAGGGCCGGGAGGGTCACGATGGCACTGACGAGGGCGACGATGAGCACCGCGTTCGCGGGCACCCGCTTCGACGACAGGTGCGACCAGCGCGACGAGAACGGCACGGCTCCGTCACGGCTGAACGCGAAGAGCATCCGCGACGCCGACGTCATGCACGACGTGGCACAGAACACCTGGGCGGAAGCCGAGATGAACAGCACGAGACCACCCCAGCTGGTGCCGAGCGCCGTGTTGAAGATGTACGCGACACCACCCGCGCCGACGCCGGCGTCGTCCGGCGCGCCTTCCTTGTTCGGCACGGCGAAGACCACGCAGAGGAGCAGCAGGTATCCGCCCAGAGCGGAGTACGCGATCGAGCGCCACATGCCCTTGGCCGCGGCCTTGGACGCCGACTGGGTCTCCTCCGAGAGGTGCGCGGAGGCGTCGAAGCCGGTGATCGTGTACTGCGTGAGCAGGAACCCGAACGGGATGATCACGAACCAGTAGCCCAGCCCGCTGGTCTCCCCGTCGAAGAAGCCGGAGTTGTTGAACCGATGGGTGAAGACGTAGCTGAACGACTGGTGCTGGTCCGGGATGACGATGAGGATGAGGATGATCGCGGCCGCGCCGATGACGTGCCACCACACCGAGACGTTGTTGAGGATGGCCATGAGGTGGCCGCTGAAGATGTTGAGCCCCGCCACGACGGCGAGAACGACGAGGAAGGTGATGAACACCCTCGTCAGCGAGTAGCTCGCGAGGTAGCTCTCCGACCAGGTCGAGATGGTCAGGTCGATGAACGTCGCGCAGCCGTAGGCGACACCGGCCGTGACGGCGATGAGGCCGATGAGGTTGAGCCAGCCGGTGAAGAACCCGGCGCGGGGCCCGCCGAGCTTGGAGGCCCACCAGTAGATGCCGCCCGAGGTCGGGAAGGCCGAGACCAGCTCCGACATCGTGAAGCCGATGATGAGGATGAAGACGGACAGGATCGGCCACGTCCACGAGATCGAGATCGGGCCGCCGTTGTTCCAGCCGGCCCCGAAGTTCGTGAAGCATCCGGCGAGGATCGAGATGATCGAGAACGAGATGGCGAAGTTCGAGAAGCCCGACCATGAGCGGTGGAGCTCCTGTTTGTAGCCGAGTTCCGCCAGGCGGCGTTCGTCGTCGGAGAGTTCGGTCACTTCGGACATGCGTGCACTCCTTGCTTCGGTATGAAGTTGAGCCGATGCTACTGACGAACATCGGAGTCGAACAGACCTCGAAGCACCCCTGATTCCGCGCAAATGCGGCCCTGAAGCGGCGCATTCCGAAGGCGTGCCGACGATAATGGCACCAAGGCAGACCATTCGGACACGTGGGTCTGGCCGCGTAGAGGCCGTGCCCGGCGTCAGTCGCTGAAGGCCGCCTCGAGCACGCGGGCCACACCGTCGTCATCGTTGGCCGCGCACCGCCGGTCGGCCACCGCGAGCACGTCCGGGTGGGCGTTGGCCACCGCCCACCCGATGCCGGCCCACCGCAGCATCGGCACGTCGTTCGGCATGTCGCCGAACGCCCAGACCTGCTCTGCCCGCACGCCGACCCGCTCGCACCAGCGCACGAGACCCGACGCCTTGGTCACACCGGGCGCAGATATCTCCGCGAGCCCGCCGGTGCCGGAGTGCTGGACCAGTGCCCGGTCGCCGACCACCTCGGCCACGCGCGGGATGATCTCGTCCTTCGGGAGCGAGAGCGTCCGGGCGAGCAGCTTGCCGACGACCGCGTCGCCGGGCAGCTCCTCGATGGGTGCCGGAATGAGGCCGGCCGGCACCCACCCGGGATGCAGCTCGGGGTAGTCAGGCTCGGTGTGCACCCCGTCGGTCAGCTCGGCGCTGAAGCCGATCCCGGGCACGTTGGCGCGCAGGTCGGCGACGAGCTCGCGAAGGAGCGCGCGATCCAAGGGGTATGCCGCCGTGACCCGTCGGGTGCGCACGTCGTAGTCGAACGCGCCGTTGGCGCTGATGACCGTGCCGTCGCCGCCGACTGCGTCGGCCAAGGGGTCGAGCCACCGCGGCGGCCGGGCCGTGACGAACACGACGGCTGCCCCCGCAGCCTCGGCGCGCCGAAGCGCTTGGGTGGTTCGTTCCGAGATCGTGCCGTCCGAGCGCAGCAGTGTGCCGTCGAGGTCGGTCGCGACGAGGCGCGGGCGCGTGGGACCTGGCACTGAGCCTGCCAAGCCTGCCGTCAGACCAGGCGGGTCAGCCAGCCGTGGGCGTCCTCGGCGCGCCCGTACTGGATGTCGAGCAGCGTGTTGCGGATCGCCTCCGCGTAGCGGTCCACGTGTCCGTCGCGGCGGTGGTCGACGGACCCGCCCTCCCAGCGCAGCTCGCCCACCGGGGTGATGACGGCCGCCGTGCCGCAGGCGAAGACCTCGAGGATGTCGCCGCTCGCGGCTCCGTCCTTCCACTCCTCGATCGGGATCCGGCGCTCCTCCGGTTCGAGGTCGAGCTCCTTGGCGAGCTCGAGGATCGACCGGCGCGTCACTCCCTCGAGGATAGTGCCGGTCAGCTCGGGCGTGACGATCTTGCCGTCCTTGGTGACGATGAACAGGTTCATCCCACCGAGCTCCTCGATGTACGTGTGTGTCGAGGAGTCGAGGAAGACCGCCTGGTCACACCCGTGCTCGATCCCCTCGAGCTGTCCGGCGAGCGACGACGCGTAGTTGCCGCCACACTTGGCCGCTCCGGTGCCCCCCTCGCCCGCGCGGGCGTAGTCGGTGGAGATCCACAGCGTGACCGGCTTGAGGCCGCTGGGGAAGTACGCGCCCGCGGGCGAGGCGATCACCGAGTAGGTGACCCGCTGCGCCGGGCGCACCCCGAGGAACGCCTCCGAGGCGAACATGAACGGCCGCAGGTAGAGGCTCTTCTCCCCCGCGTCGCCCGCCGGGACCCAGGCCTGGTCGACGGTCACGAGCTGCCGCAGCGACTCGATGAAGTCGGCCTCGGGAAGCACCGGAAGAGCCAGGCGCCGGGCGCTGCGAGCGAACCGGGCGGCGTTGGCCTCGGGGCGGAAGGTCCAGATCGAGCCGTCCGCGTGGCGGTAGGCCTTCATCCCCTCGAAGATCTCCTGCGCGTAGTGCAGGACCGCGGCGGCCGGGTCGATCTGGAAGGGACCGTACGGACGCACCTGCGCCTCGCCCCAGCCCCCGTCGGCGGACCAGGTGGCCACGACCATGTGGTCGGTGAAGACCTTGCCGAACCCAGGGTTCTCGAGGACCTGCGCGATGCGCTCAGGCGGCGTGACGTCCTCGCGTCGCGTGACCTCGAAGGCCAGCTGGGGCGAGTGGGCCTGGGCGGCGTCCGTGGACATGACATACCTCCAAAAGCGGTCAGCGGTGATCCGACGTCAGGCTATCTCCCACATCGTGAGACGGCGAAACGGAGTGGAGCGGCCCACCCGGCGGGCGAGTGTCAGAGCTGCCGGAGACTCGGAGCCGTCGGTGCGGCCAGAACCGTCGGTGCGGCCAGAACCGTCGGTGCGGCCAGAGCCGTCGGTGCGGCCAGAGCCGTCGGTGCGGCCAGAGCCGTCAGATCCGGGCGAGCACGGCGTTTCCGACCGCGGTGGTCGACCGCGGTGCGGCTCCGCGCTCGACGAGGTCGGCGGCCACCGCCGCCTCGACCCGTGCGGCCTCGGCGTCGAGGCCCAGGTGGGCAAGGAGCATGCCGACCGAGAGGATGGCCGCGGTCGGGTCGGCCTTGGACTGCCCGGCGATGTCGGGCGCCGAGCCGTGCACGGGCTCGAACATGCTCGGCGTCGTGCGGGCCGGGTTGATGTTGCCCGATGCCGCCAGTCCGATGCCCCCGGCGATGGCCGCGGCGATGTCGGTGAGGATGTCGCCGAAGAGGTTGTCGGTGACGATGACGTCGAAGCGGCCGGGGTCGGTGGCCATGAAGATCGTCGCGGCGTCGACGTGCTGGTACGCGGTCCGGACCTCGGGGAACTCCGCACCGACCTCCTCGACGGTGCGCCGCCACAGGTGCCCGGCATGGGTCAGCACGTTGTGCTTGTGGACCAGGGTCAGGTGCTTGCGCGGACGAGCCTGGGCACGGGCGAACGCGTCGCGGACGACCCGTTCGACGCCGAAGCGCGTGTTGACGCTGACCTCGGTCGCGATCTCCGCGGGCGTGCCGACCCGCAGGGCACCACCGTTGCCGACGTAAGGGCCCTCGGTGCCCTCCCGCACGACGACGAAGTCGATGCCGTCGGGTGCGACTCGCGCGACATCGAGAGGGCTCTCGACGCCCGGGTACAACCGCGCCGGACGGAGGTTCACGTAGTGGTCGAGGGCGAACCGCAGCGGCAGCAGTACGCCACGCTCGAGGACACCACTGGGCACGCTCGGGTCGCCGATGGCGCCGAGCAGGATGGCGTCGTGGCCGCGGAGCTCCTCGAGGACCGACTCGGGCAGCGTCTCGCCCGTCGCGTGCCAGCGCCGGGCACCCAGGTCGTACTCGGTCGTCGCGAACTTCGGACCGCCGGCCCCGGACACCGCCTCGAGGACCCTCAGCCCCTCACCGACGACCTCCGGGCCGATGCCGTCACCGCCGATGACAGCGATCGAGTAGGCGTCCTTGACCTGCGTCTGTGCCATGTTCTCAGCCTATTTCCCGTCTTGTGATGTGGAACGCTCGTCTCAGCACGTGAACAGACGACGAAGGCCCCCACCCAGCGGGCGGGGGCCTCGGTCAGCGGGACGGTCAGTCCTGCGTGTGGCCCTGGTCGCGCAGGTCCATCGACTCCTGCAGCGCCTGACGGGCGGCCATGGCATCTTCGCTCATGGGGATCACATCCTTTGTTGCCAGTGTTGAGTGGTTTCAGTGCTCGAGCCCGGGTGGGCGAGCCGTCAGCTGTCGCAGAACGCGGGATCTCCGCGGCGAGGTAGCTGACTACTGAAACTCGCCGCGGCTGGCAATAAGGAGTACGAGCTGCCGCGTCATGCATAAGACGGTACGCCCGGCTACCCAGCGGTAAAGGGGGTTTCCAGAAAATGAGACGCCGCGTCCGGCATATGTGCAGAAGATCCTTCGGCCGATGGCGCAGATCACACGGGACGTCATCCCACCCCACCACGGGGGTTCGCCGTAGGCTCGCCACGTGAGCGCGGAACAGGCTGACCAGGCTGACCAGGCCGTCCAGCACGCCTCGGCGCACCACACCGGAAGACATCCCGAACAGCCTCCCGACCAGCGTGCCAACGAGCACCCGACCCAGCACGCCGACCACCGTGCCAACGAGCACCCCAACCAGCACGCCGACCACCCACAGCCGGCTCACCGTGAGCACCGCGACCATCGCATCCAGTGGATCGCGATCTCCCCGAGCAACGCCCGCCGGATCGTGGCGATCGTGCTCTTCTCGGTGGTGCTGCTGTGGATCGCCACGTGGGCGTTCCAGGCGATGGGGTCGTTCCTGTTCCTGCTGCTGCTCGCCTGGCTGTTGTCGATCGCGATGGAGCCGGTCGTCCTCTGGATGTCGGAGCGCGGGATGCGCCGCGGCATGGCCACCGGCCTGACGATGCTCGGGATGCTGCTCGTCGTCGGCGGACTGATCGAGCTCTTCGGAGCGGTGTTCGCCGCGCAGCTGTCTCAGCTGAGCACGCAGTTCCCCAATGCGATCACCAACGCGATCAACTGGGTCAACTCGACCTTCAACACCCGCTTCGACCTCGAGCAGATCAAGCAGGCGCTGTCCCTGACCCCCGACAAGCTCGGCGAGCTCGCGGGCAAGTACGGCGGCGGGATCATCGGCGTGTTCGGCTCGGTCTTCGCGTTCATCTTCGACCTCCTGACGATCCTCGTCTTCGCCTACTACTTCTCGGCAGACAGCCCGCGGCTGCGCCAGTCAATCGGGTCCTGGCTCCCCCAGCGCTACCAACGGGTCTTCGTCACCGTCTGGACGATCTCGGTCGAGAAGACCGGCGGCTACGTCGTCTCGAAGGTCGTGCTCGCAACCATCTCGGCGTTCTTCCACTCCACGTTCTTCTGGATCATCGACGTCCCGTTCTGGCTCCCCCTCGGCGTGTTCGCCGGCATCGTCGGCCAGTTCATCCCGACGATCGGCACGTACATCGGAGTCATCCTGCCGGCGCTCTTCGCCCTCATCGACAAGCCGATCAACGCGCTCTGGATCGTCATCTTCGCCACGATCTACCAGCAGGTCGAGAACTACGTCTTCACCCCGAGGATCAGCCGCCGCACCATGGACGTGCACCCCGCCATCGCGCTCGGGTCGGTCATCGCGGGCGCTGCCCTGTTCGGCCCGATCGGCGCCCTCATCGGCATCCCGATCGCCGCCGTGGCCCTGGCGATCCTCGACACCTTCAGCAAGCGCCACGAGCTGCTCCCTGAGCTGGCCGAGCTCGAAGCAGGCACATCCGAGTCCCCCGAGGACTAGCGTCCACGGCGGCACACGGCGGGGCATATGTGACGAAGCGCCCACTCGACGGGGGTGGATCCCTCCGTCGAGTGGGCGCTCGGTCTCACGCGTCACACGGGTTGAGCCGCAGTCAGTCCTGCAGGTCGATGGCCGTGAAGGTCTTGGCCTCGACGGCCTCGCTCAGCGCGGCCGCCAGGTGTGCGGGCACGGCGCCGTCGATGTTCAGCACGCCGATGGCGCGGTCCTGCTGGCGCGACACCTGCATGCCGCCGATGTTGATGTCGGCGTCGCCGAGGATCTTGCCGACCGAGCCGATGACGCCCGGACGGTCGGAGTACTCGAAGACGAGCATGTGGTCCGAGAGCGGCACCTCGAGGTCGTAGCCGTTGACGCCGACGAGCTTCTCGACCATCTTCGGGCCGGTGAGCGTGCCCGACACCGACACGACAGTGCCGTCGGCGAGCGTGCCCCGCAGCGTCGTCACGTTGCGGAAGTCGCCCGAGTCGGTGTCGGTGACCAGGCGCACGACGCAGCCGCGCTGCTCGGCGAGGACCGGCGCGTTCACGTAGGTGACGGCGTCCTCGACGACGTCGGTGAACAGCCCCTTGAGCGCGACGAGCTTCCACACGCTGACGTCGTGCTCGATGATCTCGCCGCGCACGTCGACGTCGAGCTGGGCGGGCACGGTGCCGGCGACGGCGGTGAAGATCCGCCCGAGCTTCTCGACGAGGGGGATGCCGGGGCGCACCTCTTCGGCGATGAAGCCGCTGCTCACGTTGACGGCGTCCGGCACGAGCTCGCCGCCGAGTGCCAGGCGCACCGACTTGGCGACCGCGATGCCGGCCTTCTCCTGGGCCTCCTCCGTCGACGCGCCGAGGTGGGGCGTGACGACGACGGACTCGTGGGCGAAGAGCGGGGACTCGGTCGTCGGCTCAGAGGCGAAGACGTCGATGCCGGCACCGGCCACCCGACCCTCGTCGATCGCGCGGGCGAGCGCGGCCTCGTCGACGATGCCGCCGCGGGCCGCGTTGACGATGCGCACGGTCGGCTTGACCTTCGACAGCGCCTCCTCACCGATGAGCCCGAGCGTCTCGGGCGTCTTCGGCAGGTGGATCGTGATGAAGTCGGACTGGGCCAGCAGCTCGTCGAGGCCCACCAGCTGCGCGCCGAGCTGGCCCGCCTTGGCCGGCGACGCGTAGGGGTCGTACGCGACGATCTTCATGCCGAAGCCCTTGAGCCGCTCGGCCACGAGGGCGCCGATCCGGCCGAGGCCGACGACGCCGACGGTCTTGTCGAGCAGCTCCACGCCGGAGTACTTGCTCCGCTTCCACTGCCCGCCCTTGAGGGCCTCGTTGGCCGGGGCGATGTTGCGGGCCGTCGCGAGCAGCAGCCCGACCGCGAGCTCGGCGGCGGAGGTGATGTTGGAGGTCGGCGCGTTGACGACCATGACGCCCGCCTGGGTGGCCGCCTGGACGTCCACGTTGTCGAGACCGACGCCGGCGCGGGCGATGACCTTCAGCTGCTTGCCGGCGGAGATCGCCTCGGCATCCATCTTGGTCGCCGAGCGGATGAGGACGGCGTCGACGTCGGCGAGCGCCGGGAGCAGCTCGTCGCGGTTGGCTCCATCGGCCGAACGGACCTCGAAGTCGGGTCCCAGCGCCTCGATCGTGGCTGGTGAGAGTTCTTCGGCGATGAGGACAACGGGCTTGCTCACAGGGATTCCCTTCCGGAACGGGGTGCGTGCGGGTGCGCTCAGATGAGGCAGGGGGCCCTGTCCAGGCGGACGCGGGCCACCGACGGCACCGCGTTGTGCCGGGGCGAGTCTAGGCCTTAGCACGGCGAAGATCACGAGTTGTAACCAACATGTGAACAGCGCCACTCCGGAGCATGCCAGTCCCAGCGTATGGACGGCCGATCCCGTATGCCGGGACGGAGGTAGGCGCCGACGGCTACGGTGGTGCCATGCGGATCGTCGTCACAGGAGGGGCGGGCGACCTCGGCTCGCGGGTCGTGCGGGAGCTGGCCGGGCGCGGTCACGAGGCGGTCGCTGCCAGCCGTCGGACCGGGGTCGACCTGACCAACGGGGCAGGACTCGACGCGGTGCTGGACGGGGCTGACGCCGTGGTGCACTGCGCCGACGACCCGGCCCAGGGCGACACCGTGACGGTGTACGGCACTCGCCGGGTCGCCGATGCCGCGGCCGCGCGCGGCATCCATCTCGTGCACATCTCCATCGTCGGCATCGACCGCTTCCCCGTTGCCTACTACCGCCGCAAGCTTCGTGCCGAGCAGGGCATCGCCGGGGCGGGCGGGCCTGCGACGGTGCTGCGCGCGACCCAGTTCCACTCGCTCGCAGCGTTCTTCGGCCGCTCGCTCACCAAGGGCCCGTTCACCTTCTCGATCGGCGACATGGCCTTCCAGCCGGTCGACACGGACCACGTGGCGGCCCGCCTCGCCGACCTCGCGCTGGGAGCCCGCCCGACGGCATACACCCGTGCGACCGACCTGGCCGGGCCCGACGTGCTCGACCTCGGCGAGATCGCCACGCTGGTTCGAGCGCACCGGGGCGCACGGCCGCCGCGCGTGGTCCGGCTGCCGCCCTTCAACAACACCACACGTGCTCTCAGCGAGCGACGCAACGTGCCCGTCCTGGGCACCGCGGAGACGGGCGGACCGACCTTCGGCGACTGGCTGGACCACCAGCCGCGCGTCCTCACCGGGCGCTGACGAGCGACGGCCGGCCACCCCACGAACGGGTGGCCGGCCGTCGACGGTCTCTTCGGCTGGCTCAGCGGGCCGCGCTGCCCTCGACGTAGTCCGCGTCGGTCTGCTTGACCCAGGCCATGAGCTTGCGCAGCTCGCGGCCGGTGGCCTCGATGGGGTGCTGGGCGCCCTTCTCGCGCAGCGCCTTGAACTCCGGGGCACCGGCGTCCTGGTCGTCGATGAACCGCTTGGCGAACGTGCCGTTCTGGATGTCGGCGAGGACCGCCTTCATGTTCTCCTTGACGTGCGGGTCGATGACCCGCGGGCCGGAGACGTAGTCGCCGTACTCGGCGGTGTCGGAGACCGACCAGCGCTGCTTGGCGATGCCGCCCTCGATCATGAGGTCGACGATGAGCTTGAGCTCGTGGAGGCACTCGAAGTAGGCGACCTCGGGCTGGTAGCCGGCCTCGACGAGCGTCTCGAAGCCGTACATGACGAGCTGGCTCGCGCCGCCGCATAGGACGGCCTGCTCGCCGAAGAGGTCGGTCTCGGTCTCCTCGGTGAACGTCGTCTTGATGCCGCCGGCCCGCAGGCCACCGATCGCCTTGCCGTAGGACTTTGCCAGGTCCCAGGCCGTGCCCGACGCGTCCTGCTCGACGGCAAGCAGCACGGGCACCCCACGGCCGTCGGCGAACTCACGGCGCACGATGTGGCCGGGCCCCTTGGGCGCGACCATGAGGACGTCGGCGTCGGTCTCGGGCTTGATGTAGCCGAACCGGATGTTGAAGCCGTGCCCGAACAGCAGTGCCGCGCCGTCCTTGAGGTTGGGCTGGATGTCGTTGGCGTAGACGGTGCGCTGCACCTGGTCCGGCGTGAGGATGACGACGAGGTCGGCCTCCTTCACGGCGTCGGCGACCGATGCGACCGCAAGCCCCTCGGCCTCGGCCTTCGCCGTGCTCTTGCTGCCCTCAGCGAGCCCGACGCGGACGTCGACCCCCGAGTCGCGCAGGTTGAGCGCATGGGCGTGGCCCTGGCTGCCGTAGCCGATGACGGCGACCTTCTTGCCCTGGATGATCGACAGGTCGGCGTCGTCGTCGTAGAACATCTCGGCCATTCTGGCCTTCTCCTTCTCGTTGGGATTGCGGTGTCGTGCTGGTTCGTTTTCGTGGTCGCTGCCGGGTCGCTGCCGGGTCCACTTCGGCTCGCTGCCGGGTCGCTGCCGGCTGCTGCCGGCCGTTGCCGGCAGACGGTCAGGCGCTGCGGAGCGAACGGTCCGTGATCGAGCGGCCGCCACGTCCGACGGCGACCATCCCCGACTGGACGAGCTCCTTGATGCCGAACGGCTCGAGGACGTCGAGGAGGGCTCGGAGCTTGTCGGAGTTGCCGGTGGCCTCGATCACGACGGCGTCGGTGGTCACGTCGACGACCTTGGCCTTGAACAGGGTGATCGTGTCGATGATCTGGCTCCGCGTCGCCGCGTCGGCCCGAACCTTGACGAGGACGATCTCGCGCTGCACCGACGCGCCCGGGTCGAGCTCGACGACCTTGAGCACCTCGATGAGCTTGTTCAGCTGTTTGGTGACCTGCTCGAGGGCCGACCCCTCGACCTCGACGACGACGGTCATCCGTGAGATCTCGGGGATCTCGGTCGGACCGACGGCGAGCGAGTCGATGTTGAAGCCGCGCCGGGAGAAGAGGGCGGCGACGCGCGTGAGCACGCCGGGCTTGTTCTCGACCAGGACGGACAGGGTGTGCTTGCTCATCTCAGTCCTCCCGCTCCCACACCGGCGCCTCGTGCCGCGCGGCCTGGATCATGTCGTTGCTGACTCCCGCCGGGACCATCGGCCAGACCATCGCGTCCCGGTGGACGATGAAGTCGATGACGACGGGACGGTCGTTGGTCTCGAGCGCCTGCCTGATCACCGCATCGACCTCTTCAGGTGTCTCGGCCCGCAGGCCGAGACACCCGTAGGCGTCGGCGAGCTTGACGAAGTCCGGCACCCGCTGCGTCCCCGGCTGCAGGTCGGTGTTGGAGTACCGCTCGTTGTAGAACAGCGTCTGCCACTGGCGCACCATCCCGAGCGAGCTGTTGTTGATGATGGCGACCTTGATCGGGATGTTGTTGATGACGCAGGTCGCGAGCTCCTGGTTGGTCATCTGGAAGCAGCCGTCGCCGTCGATCGCCCAGACGGTGCGACCGGGCTCGGCCACCTTGGCGCCCATGGCGGCCGGGACGGCATACCCCATCGTCCCGAGGCCACCGGAGTTGAGCCAGGCGTTCGGGCGTTCGTACTGCACGAACTGGGCAGCCCACATCTGGTGCTGGCCCACGCCGGCGACGTATGTCCCTTCCGGGCCGGTGAGCTCGCCGATCCGCTTGATGACGTACTGCGGGGAGAGCGTGCCGTCCTCGCTCTCGGTCCAGCCGAGCGGGAAGGTGGCCTTCCAGTCCGCGACCCGGTCGCGCCAGGCGGCGTAGTCCCAGGCGCCCGCTGCGTCGTCGGCCGCGGCGCGGTCGAGGGTGATCTGCTCGATGAGGTCGCCGATGACCTCGCCCACGTCGCCGACGATCGGCACGTCGGCGATGCGGTTCTTGGAGATCTCGGCGGGGTCGATGTCCGCATGGACGACCTTTGCCCCGGGGGCGAACGAGGCGAGCTGGCCCGTGACGCGGTCGTCGAACCGGGCACCCAGCGCGACGATGAGGTCCGCTTTCTGCAGGCCGGTGACGGCAGCGACCGTGCCGTGCATGCCGGGCATCCCGAGGTTGAGCGGGTTGCTGTCCGGCACCGTGCCCCGGGCCATGAGGGTCGTCACGACGGGGATCTGTGTGAGCTCGACGAGGCGGCGCAGCTTCTCGCTGGCGTGAGCTCGCACGACCCCGCCTCCGACGTAGAAGATCGGGCGCTTGGCGGCGGCGATGAGCCGCGACGCCTCCCGGATCTGCTTGCCGTGGGGCCGCAGCACGGGGCGGTAGCCGGGCAGCTCGATCGGCGGCGGCCAGACGAACGTGGTCTTCGCCTGGAGGGCGTCCTTGCTGATGTCCACGAGGACGGGCCCGGGCCGGCCGGTGCTGGCGACGTGGAACGCCTCGGCGATGGCCTGCGGGATCTTCGACGCCTCGGTGACGAGGTAGTTGTGCTTGGTGATCGGCATCGTGATGCCGCGGATGTCGGCCTCCTGGAACGCGTCGGTGCCGATCGAGCTGCTCGCCACCTGGCCGGTGATCGCGACGATCGGCACCGAGTCCATGTGCGCGTCGGCGATCGGGGTGACGAGGTTGGTGGCGCCGGGGCCCGACGTGGCCATGCAGACCCCGACCTTGCCGGTCGCCGAGGCGTAGCCCTCGGCCGCGTGGCCCGCGCCCTGCTCGTGGCGCACGAGGATGTGCCGCACCTTGTCGGAGTCGAGCATCGGGTCGTATGCCGGCAGGATCGCCCCACCGGGGATGCCGAAGACCGTGTCGGCACCGACGGCCTCGAGCGAGAGTACGAGCGCCTGCGCCCCGGTGACCTCGAGGGTCGGCTTGACGGCCGGCTTGGCCTCCGACGTCGGTCTGGGACGGGCCATGGAGGCCACGTCGGCGGGCGAGGGCGCCTGCTTCGTCGTGTCGCTCACGATCTCTTCCTTGTCTCGAGCACTTCATTGTCCTGCCGTGGTCCGGCCGACTCCACCCACAAAAAAACCCTTCAGTCCTCTTGCGGGACGGAAGGGAGCGCGCTGACCGTTCGTGCTGGTCGGCGCGCTATGGAAGTACGAGGAGTCGAGCCACGTGACAACCGTCCTACGCTGCCCAACGACTGTCAATCGACCCCCAGACCCGTCTCACCATGTGACCTCGTGATCTCACCCACCGTCATGGCGCCAAAAGTCGGTTGTCCGCCACCTTCCACCCCGGGACACTGTGCGCCGTGACCACGACCGCCGACCTGCTGCCCGCCCTCGGCCTGCGCATCACCGCGGGGCCCGTCGAGCTGCGCGGCCTCGGCGACGGTGACCTCGCGACCCTGGCCGACCTGGCCGTGCAGGGTGTGCACGAGCCGGGCCGGATGCCGTTCTACGTGCCCTGGACCGAGGCACCCGCCGAGGACCTGCCTCGCAACCTGGCGCAGTACCACTGGCGCTGCCGGGCCGAGTTCTCCCCCGACTCCTGGGACCTCAACCTCGGCGTCTGGCACGACGGCGTCCTGGTCGGCACCCAGGGCCTCTCGGCGCGCCACTACCTCGTGACCCGCACCGGCGAGACCGGTTCCTGGCTGGGGATCGCCCACCAGGGCAAGGGGATCGGGACGATGATGCGCCAGGCGATCTGCGCCTTCGCCTTCGACCACCTCGACGCCGAGGAGGTCACCTCCGGCGCGTTCGCCGACAACCCGGCATCCCTCGCCGTGAGCCGCAAGGTCGGGTACCGGCACGACGGCACCATCCGGCTGAAGCGACGTGGCGGTGAGCTGGCGTTCAACCACAGGCTCGTGCTGCGGCCGCAGGACCTGGTCCGCGGGGGCCACGAGCTCGTCGTCGAGGGTGTGGCGGCCTTCCGCCGCTCGATCGGCCTCGACATCCACGACAAGGGGAGGAACACATGACCATCGACGACACGACCACCGCACCTGCTCCGGTGCCGTTCGGGCTGCCGCCCACCGCGGGAGCGGCCCTGACGACGCGCCCGCTCGAGCGCGACGACGCCGCCGCGGTGACGGCCCTCATGGCCGCGTGCGAGCTGCACGACGTCGGGGAGATGCTCATCGAGGAGGCCGACATCGTCGGCGACTGGCAGCGACCGGCCTTCGACCTCGCCTCCCAGACGGTGTCGGTGCACGACGGCGACCGGCTGGTCGCCTACGCCGAGGTCTACAAGGGGCGGTGGGCCGACGCAGCGGTCGACCCGGCATACCGCGGCCGCGGCCTCGGCACGGCGCTCGCACGCTGGACCCAGGCGGTCTCAGCCCGCGACGGCGGCACGCTCGTCGGGCAGCCCGTGCCCGGCGACTCCGCCGGGGAGCGGCTCTTCTCCGGCCTGGGCTACCGCACGCTCTGGACGTCGTGGGTCCTCGAGCTGCCGGCCGGCCAGGCGATCGAGCCGCAGCCCATCCCGCAGGGGTATGCCGTCCGCGAGCCTTCCGGGGACGACGACTACCGCGCTGCCTGGACCGTCAACGAGGACGCCTTCCTCGAGTGGTCGGAGCGGGAGCGGGCGTCCTTCGAGGAGTGGTCGGCGAACGTCGTCAACCGCCCCGGCTTCGAGCCCTGGCAGCTTCGGCTCGTGGTCGACCCGGCCGGCGAGGTCGTCGGGATGGCGTTCGTCATCGTGTCCAACGGCTGCGCCTACGTCGACAAGCTCGCCGTCCGCCGGGACCAGCGCAACCGCGGGCTCGCGCGTGCCCTGCTCGTCGACGCCTTCGAGACCGGCCGCGCCCACGGAGGCGAACGGTCCGAGCTGTCGACGGACTCGCGCACCGGCGCGCTCGGCCTCTACGAGAAGGTCGGCATGCAGGTCACATCGGTGTGGCGCCACTGGGCAACCGACGTGACCTCTGTGACACCAGCGTGACACCTGTGACACCGGTGACACCGGTGACCCCGACGTGACGGCGCAGGCTCCGTCTGACGCTCGTCTGGGGGACCATGGGGCGATGGAGCAGAGCATCACGGTGGAGATCAACGCTCCGGCGGACCGCGTCTGGGCCGTCGTCAGCGACCCCGAGCGCTGGAAGGAGTGGACCGCGTCGGTCACCGACGTCACCATGCTCGACGGTCCCCTCCGGCTCGGGGCCCGGGCGAGGATCTCCCAGCCGAGGATCCCGACCGTGGTCTGGACGGTCACCGAGCTGGACGATGGTCGCGAGTTCGTCTGGGTCTCCGAGGGGCCCGGCGCGCGCACGACGGCGCGCCACCGGGTCGAGGAGATCTCGGTGGAGCGCAGCCGGGCGTTCCTGTCGGTGAGCATGGACGGCTGGCTCGGGTCGGTCATGGGCCGGTTCTACCGTGGCCTGACGGCGCGCTACCTCGCGATGGAGGCCGGCGGGCTCAAGGCGCGGGCCGAGGCGCCGGACGTCGACCACGCCTGAAAGCGCCGCCAGCGAGGCGCCGCGGCCCCCAAATCGTGGCGCACCGCACCGAAAACGCCGCACCTGGGCGCCGCGGCCCCCAAATCGTGGCGCACCCCGCCGAAAACACCGCACTTGGGCGCCACGGCCCCCAAATGGAGGGCCGCGGCGGCATGGGAGTCAGCCGCAGACGGCGCCACGGCTCGCGCTGCCGACGAGCTTGCGGTACTTCGCGAGCACGCCGCGGGTGTACTTCGGCGCAGGGTGAGTGACGCCCTCCGCGCGGCGGCGCGCCAGCTCGTCCTCGCCGACGAGCAGGTCGAGCGTGCCGTTGGCGACATCGAGCCGGATCCGGTCGCCGTCGTGGACGAACGCGATCGGTCCGTCGTCGACCGCCTCGGGTGCGACGTGTCCGACGCACAGGCCGGTGGTGCCGCCGGAGAACCGGCCGTCGGTGAGCAGCAGGACGTCCTTGCCGAGCCCCGCTCCCTTGATGGCCCCGGTGACCGCGAGCATCTCGCGCATGCCCGGGCCTCCCTTCGGCCCCTCGTACCGGATGACCACGACGTCGTTCTTGGCGAGCCGGCCCGCCTCGACGGCATCCATCGCGGCGCGCTCGCCGTCGAAGACGCGCGCGGTTCCCTCGAAGACCGACTCGTCGAAGCCGGCGGACTTGACCACGGCACCCTCGGGCGCGAGCGATCCGGTGAGGATCGTCAGGCCGCCGGTCTTGTGGATCGGGGCAGACATCTGCCGGATGACGCGACCGTCGATGTGAGGGGGCTTGATCTCGTCGAGGTTCTCGGCCATGGTCTTGCCGGTGACTGTCATGACGTCGCCGTCGAGCAGCCCGGCCTCGAGCAGGGTCTTCATGACGACGGGGATGCCGCCGATGTGGTCGATGTCCTTCATGACGAACGAGCCGAACGGCTTGACGTCAGCCAGGTGCGGGACCTTCGCACCGATCCTGCGGAAGTCCTCGATGGTCAGGTCGACCTCGGCCTCGTGCGCGATCGCGAGCAGGTGCAGCACGGCGTTGGTCGACCCACCGAACGCCATGACGACCGCGATGGCGTTCTCGAACGCAGCCTTGGTCATGACGTCGCGTGCGCGAATTCCCTTGCGCAGCAGCTCGACCACGGCCTCACCGGACTTGCGGGCGTACATGTCGCGGCGCCGGTCGGTCGCCGGCGGAGCAGCCGACCCGGGGATCGACATGCCGATCGCCTCGGCCACGGCCGCCATCGTGTTCGCGGTGTAGAAGCCGCCGCAGGCCCCCTCGCCCGGGCAGATCGCGCGCTCGATCGCGTCGACGTCCTCGCGCGACATGAGCCCGGCGTTGCACGCACCGACCGCCTCGAAGGCGTCGATGATGGTGACCTCCTTCTCGGTGCCGTCGGAGAGCTTGGCGACCCCGGGAAGGATGGTGCCGGCATACAGGAAGACCGAGGCGAGGTTGAGCCGCGCCGCGGCCATGAGCATGCCCGGCAGCGACTTGTCGCAGCCCGCGAGCAGCACTGAGCCGTCAAGGCGCTCGGCGTTCATCACGGTCTCGACCGAGTCGGCGATGATCTCGCGCGACACGAGCGAGAAGTGCATCCCCTCGTGTCCCATGGAGATGCCGTCGGACACCGAGATGGTGCCGAACTCGAGCGGATAGCCGCCGCCGGCGTGCACGCCCTCCTTCACCGCCTTGGCGAGGCGGTCGAGCGACAGGTTGCACGGCGTGATCTCGTTCCACGAGCTCGCGACGCCGATCTGCGGTTTGGCGAAGTCGTCGTCGCCGAGGCCTACGGCCCGGAGCATCCCCCGCGCGGCGGTCTTCTCGAGACCGTCGGTGACGTCACGGCTGCGGGGCTTGATGTCAGGCGTCTGCGTCATGGGTGCAGCATAGGACCGTGTCCGCTCCGTGGACACCGCATCTCATGGCTTGGCTTTCCACCGGATTCGGTGCCGCTTCCACGTCAGCCGCGGCTGACGTGGAAGCGCTGGAGCGCGCATGTGCCGATATCGATGTCGGCCCAGTCGCCGGGGTAGCTGAGGATCGCGAGGCCACTCGTGACGAAGCCTCGGCCGAGCGCGTCGTGTGCCTCTCGGGAGCCCTCGCCGTCGGTGAGCATGGTCGTCAGGTGCGCCATGGTCGGGTTGTGGCCGACGACGAGCACGGTCGCCATGTCCCCCGCATCCTCGCGGAGCGTCTCGAGCGTCTGCTCCGAGCCGCCGAGGTACACGCTCTTGCGGTACTCGACGAACTCCGTCTGGGCACCTCCGTGGCAGGCCTCGTCCCAGGTCTGGCGAGTGCGTTTGGACGTGGAGCAGATGACCAGGTCAGGCACGAGCCCCTGCTCGCGGAGCCAGGCTCCCGCAGCCTTCGCATCGCGCCGGCCGCGGCTCGCGAGCTCGCGGTCATGGTCGGGCATGCCCAGGCCTTCCTCCGCCTTGGCGTGACGCATGAGGATGAGGGTCTTCTCTCTCGCTGCGCTGCTCATACCAAGAGAGCATGCTCCCGACCCGCGGCCTTTGTCAGCCCGACGCCGAGGCTCAGCGGGGCCGCGCGATCACAGGCTCAGCTCGGGCTTGATCCGCGCGGGGGTCCACACGCGGGCCCGGCGCGCCGCCACGGTCGAGACCGCGAGCGCACCGACGAGGAATGCCGTGAGCACCCCAAGGTCGCCCAGCACCGGCGTGAGGTCGGCGCCGTACATCAGCCGGCGCAGGCCGTCGATCGCGTAGGTCATGGGCACGACGTGGTGGATGGCCTGCAGGGGCGCAGGCAGCGTCTGCCACGGGAACGTGCCGCCAGCGCTGACCAGTTGCACGACCATGAAGACGAGGCCCAGGAACTTGCCCACCGCGCCGAGCCGGGCCGCGAGCGCGTGCAGGATGGCCACGAACGTGAGCGACACGAAGCCGAGGAAGAGCACGGCGAGCACGGGTTGCGCGACCCGGATGTCGAGGCCCATGGATACGACCGCGTAGAGGGCGAGGGTCTGGACGAGCCCGACGGCCAGCGGCGCGAGCCAGCCGCCGAGGGCGGTCCGCAGGGAGCGTTGGCTGGTGGCCAGGGCTCGCGTGGAGAACGGGCGGACGAGCAGGAACAGCGTGTAGGCGCCGATCCACAGGGCCAGGCTGAGGAAGAGTGGCGCGAGCCCGGCTCCGTAGGTCCCGGCGGCCGCCATGCTGTCGGACGACACCGAGACAGGGTCGCCGACGGTCGCGGCGACGGCCTTGCGCTGGGCGTCCGTCGGGTTGGGCACCGAGTCGCGCCCCCTGGCAAGCTCCGAGTGCAGCTTCGAGGCTCCGTCGGCGAGCTTGTCGATGCCCGCCTCGAGCTGGGCGACCCCGTCGGCGAGGGAGTCGCCGGCAGCCGCGGCCCGAGTGGCGCCGGTCTGCAGATCGGCGGACCCGGCGGCGAGCCGCCCGAGCCCGACGTCGAGCGTGCCGGCCCCGTCGCGCAGTGAACGGGCACCGGTCGCTGCCTGGTGGATGCCGCTCGTCAGCGCCGGCGTCGCGTCGGCGAGGGCCCGCGAACCGGCGGCGACCTGTGCCGCGCCACCCGCGAGGCGGTCGAGGTCGGACGACGCCTGCTGGATCGTCCCGTCGGCCTGCGTGACCGCAGCGTCGAGACGGTCGAGCCGTGCCTCGACGCGAGCGATCTGATCCTCGGTCAGGCCGGCGGTACGGAGCTCCTCGACGAGTGCGCTGCGCTGACCCGCCAGGTCGGTGCGAAGGGTCGTGGACGCCGTCGCGACCGTGCGCCCGATGCCGGCGATCTTCGCGTTTCCCGCGGCGACCTGGGACGCCCCGTCGGCGAGCTCTCGCGTCTGCGCAGGCAGGCCGGCGGTGCGCGAGTCGAGCGTCGCGAGGCCGGTCGCGAGCGTCGTCGCTCCGTCGTGGAGGCGGCCGGCGCCGACGGAAGCCTGGGCGATGCTGGAGTGCAGCTGCGTGGCACCGGCCGCCAGGTCCTGCAGCCCTGCAGCGAGCTGGTGCGCGCCGGAGGACGCCTTGGCGGCGCCGGCATCCGCCGAGGCCAGCCCGGACCGCACCTGCTCCGCTCCGTCGACGGCCTTGCCCAGCTGGTCGTGGATGTCGCTGAACCCGAGGAGCATCCGATCGGCGGCGGTCTGGCTCACCTGCGAGGCGACCGATGCACGGACCTCCTTGATCACGGTGTTGCCCATGATCGAGGTCATGTAGTTGTTGGCGTCGTTGGTCTCGAGCACGACAGTCGCCTTGCGTGGCTCGAGGTCACCCGTCGCGGCCAGGTCTGCCGAGAACGTCGCCGGGAGCAGCACCGCGAAGGAGTAGCGCCCGTCGTGCACGCCGGCGAGGGCCTCCTCGCGCGAGACCTTGTGCCAGTCGAAGGTCTTGGAGTCGACGAGGTGGTCGGCCACGCCCGCACCAGCGTCGAGCCGCCCCCCGGACTCGAGGGTGGCGCCGGTGTCGTCGCTGACCACGGCCGCCGGGACCTGTGAGAGGGCGCCGTACGGGTCGTGGTTGGCATAGAGGTAGAGGCCGCCGTAGAGCGTCGGGATGACCACGAGCGCGATGAGCCCGAGCCGGGCGAGGCGCGAAGACGTCAGGCGTCGCAGCTCGGCGATCGCGAGCCGGACAGGGCTCATGCGAGTGCTCCGGTCAGGGTCAGAGGTGCGAGGGTGGCGGCGGTCGCCGGCGCGCAGAGAACGACGACCGTGAGGCCGCGGGCAGTCAGGGCGCGGGCGGCCTCGAACCACTCGTGCGGGTCGCCGCCGTGGCGGTCGGGCCCGGCGAGCACGACGACGCGGACGCGTGGGTGCCAGGAGCCGAGCTCGAGCAACAGCCGCGTGCGCCGGCCGGGCGGCAGGCTCTCCCACCGGCGGCCGGCCATGGCGGACAGGTCTCGGTCGGCGAGGAACTCGCTGACGTCCCGGCGCGACGACGGGCGTTCCGCGAGCGCGAGCTCCTCGGCGATGACGGCGCGGAGCGGGAGGGCGTCCTCGGGGGCCGTCACATCTGGGACGTCAACCAGCCGGGTGCGCATCTGCAGCTCGGCCCGCTCGGCGCTCCCGCCGATCGTGAGCGACCCGGTCATGAGATCTACCCGGCCGCCGATGGCCAGGGCCAGTGCGACCTGGGCAGCACCCGGGTCGACCGCGACCACCGTCACCTCGCCGCCTGGGGCGACGAAGTCGACCCCCTGGACGAACGGCTCATGTGTCCCTCGAACGGACACCTCACGTGCGACGACCTCTCGCGCGTCCACCTGAATCTCCTCGTCGACGGGCCCTTCCCGCCATCGATACAAGTATGCATCCAATACATAGTCGTATTCAATTCGAGGTTGTATCGTGTGATGTATGCCGCGTCCGACCCCTCCCACATCCGCAGGCCCCCGCACATCCCGGCCGACACGCATCACGGCACGTCGTCGCGCCACTCGCGGGCGGCTGCTCGACGCAGCGAGCGAGGTGTTCGCCGAGCGTGGCTTCCACGGCGCAAGCGTCGAGGACATCTGCGACCGCGCAGGCTTCACCCGCGGCGCCTTCTACTCGAACTTCTCGTCGAAGGACGACCTCGTCGTCGAGCTCTCCACCCGCCAGTCCGAGGCGCTCGTCGAACGGGTGCGCGTGGCGAGCAGTCGTGACAGCGCCAGCGCCCAGGACGTCCTGCGCGACGTCTTCGCGGCGATCTCCGGTGACAGCCAGAGCCGGGAGCAGTGGTTCGTCCTCACCACGGAGTTCACCTTGCATGCCATCCGCGATGCCGCGGCCAGGCGGTCCTGGGCCGTCCAGCAGCGCCGCATCAGGGACGAGCTCGTCGCCGTCGTCGACGAGGCGGTCGCACGTCAGGGCATCACCCTGCCGATGCCGACCCAGATCTTCGTGCGGGCGGCGATGTCACTCGTGCACGGCTCGATCACGGCGCGGCTCATCGAGCCGCGCTCGCTCGCCGCGGGGGAGCTCGAACGCACCGTCCTGCCGGTCCTGCTCGGCCTCGACCCCTGAGCCCGCGCGCCCTCTCGTCGAGTGAGCAGCCCGTCACACCAGCCCCACGCGGCCCCCGGGCGCTGTGACGGGAGTGACCACCCGCTCAGTCGACTGGGGTGGGGGCCGGCATCGGGCTGGGTCGGGTGGGACGGGGCGCTCACTCGACCGGGTCGGGGGCGTCACCCCGAGCCCTGGGTGCGGGGTCAGCCGCCGGAGACGGCGTTGATGATGTGCACCCGGGCGCCTGCGGGGACCGGGGTCGCGACCCCGGCGCCGCGTGTCGCGTCCTCGCCATTGACGAAGATCTTCACGTGACGCCGGATCTGGCCGCGCTCGTCGCGGACCTTCCCGTCGAGGATCCGGTGCTCGGAGAAAGCGCGGTCGAGCACCTGGGCGACGGTCTGCTCGTCGCTCGGCGACTCGACCTCGATCTCGGCCACGCCACCCACGAGGTCGCGAAGCATTCCCGGCAGGATCAGCCGGACGGGAGCGGACGGCATACGAAACCCCTTGCGCCTCAGGCGATCTGGGCGGCGCGGACCACCAGGACGTCGGGCAGCTGAGTGGCAACCCGCTGGAACGACTCACCCTCGTTGGCCGAGGCGAAGACGTCGCCGTTGCGGGTGCCGACGTAGACACCGACGGGGTCGTGGTCGTCGAGTGCGGCGGCGTCGCGCAGCACGCAGGTGTAGCTGTGGTCCGGCAGGCCCTTGTCCTGCTGGTGCCAGGTCGCACCCGAGTCGTCCGAGCGCTGGACCTGCAGCTGGGCACCCGGCGGGATGCGCTCGCCGGAGTCAGCAACCGGCACGACCCACACGACACCCGGCCTGCGCGGATGGGCGAGGATCGTGAACCCGAAGTCGGTGGGCAGGCCGTCGGCGATCGACTGCCAGCTGCGGCCGTTGTCGGCCGACCGGTAGACGCCGTTGTGGTTCTGGGCGAAGAGCTCCCCGTCGGCCTGTCCGCGCGCGACCTTGTGCACGCACTGGCCGTACTCCGGGTACTCGTTCTCGGGGTTGAACCCGGCACGAATCCCGGGGTTGCTGGGCTCCCAGGTCGCCCCGGAGTCGCCCGACCGGTAGACCCCGCCCGCGCTCATCGCGACGAGGAGGTTTTCCGGGTGGCCGGGCTCCGGCACGATGGTGTGCACCGCACCCCCACCGAAGCCGGGCTCCCACGTGGGCCGGTGCGGGTGGTCCCACAGCCCGCGGACGAGCTCGTACTTCTCCCCGCGGTCGGTGCTCTTGAACAGCGCGTGCGGCTCGACGCCCGCCCAGACGACATCGGAGTCGTTGGGGTCGGGGGTCAGCTGCCAGATGCGCTCGAGCGCGGTGTCGGTGTCGGACGGGAACGCGACCGCGCGCTCGGCGCTCTCGGTCCACGTGCGGCCGCCGTCGGTGCTCGCCTGGACGGTGGGGCCCCAGTGCCAGGACTTGACGCCGGCGAGGATGGTCGTGCGACCCTCCCGCGTGTCGATCGCGACCGACGCGACCTCACTCATGAGGAAGTGCGGACCCTCGACGGACCACTCCTGCCGGTCGTTGCTGCGAGCGATCCAGAGCCCTTTGCGGGTGCCAATGGCAACGATGGTCTCGGTCATGTTGACAGTGTCCACTAGGCCACTGACACTGACAAGGTATGCCGCGTTGCCAGGTCGCCGGTTCGTGATGGCGTGCGGGCTGCACCGGGAGCCGGGTCAGGACCCCCCGGCGACGACGTTGTCGAGCGGGCTCCCGGCGAGCATGGCCTCGACCTGCCGTCGGACCAGCGCTTTGGCACGTGGTCGCATCGCCTGTGTCGCTCCCCCGATGTGTGGCGTGATGATCACCCCAGGGGTGGTCCACAGCGGATGACCGGCAGGGAGTGGCTCGGGGTCCGTCACATCGAGCGCGGCGCGCAGCCGGCCTGAGGCACATGCCGCCGCCAACGCGTCGGTGTCGACCACCGCCCCCCGCGAGACGTTGACGAGCAGCGCGCCGTCGCGCATGCGGCCGAGCAGGTCGGCGTCGACGAGGCTTCGCGTCGTTTCTGTCAGCGGGACGATCACGACCACGACGTCGTGGTGGCCGATCAGGTCCGGCAGCTCGTCGATGCCATGCACCTGATCGACGAGGCCGTCGCCGGGCCTGGCTTTCGACGCGACCGCGGCGACGGTCACCTCGAAGGGCTGGAGACGATGGGCTATCGCCTGGCCGATCCGGCCGTAGCCGACGACCAGCACGGAGCGGTCGGCCAGCGACGGGCGGATCCTCAGCGGCTCCCAACGCGAGTCAGCTTGTGCCGCAAGCAGCTCCGGCAGCTCCCTGACCGAAGCCAGGGTCAGCGCCACCGCGAGCTCGGCCGTCGAGGCGTCGTGGACGCCAGCCGCGTTGCAGAGCAGCACACCGTCGGGCAGCCCGTCGACGAACTGCTCATAGCCGGCACTCTGGATCTGGACCACCTGCAGCGACTCGAGCCCGGGCGTGATGTCCGGCATCCGCAGCTGCGTCATGTACGGGACTACCGCAAGCTGGATCTCCCCTCCACGGGAGTGCCGAGACGCCATGTCCCACACGATCACGTCGGCGCCCTCGAGGTCCGCGAGCGACGCGGCATAGTCGGGCTCGGGCACGGAAACGACAAGCGGCTGGCGAGTCATGCGAACACGCTAGCGAGCGCGCAGACCGAGGCCGCGGCGGCCCCGTTCGCGGGCAGCCATGGGACACAATGAGGTATGCCGCACCCCTCCCGATCGGTCCGCCGCGCCCTCGCGAGCGGCGGATGTGCGGCCGCGCTGCTCCTGGCGGGCTGCACCTCCGATGGACCGGACGGCTCGCAGAGCTCCGGCACCACCGCGCCGGCGACGGCGACGGACTCAGGAACGATCCCGGCCACGGGCTCCCCGACAGCCTCGGCCCCGCCGAGCTCCGGCGGCGCCGCACCGCAGCCGGCCGGACCTGTCACGCTGCTAGGGAGCCTCGACGTGCCGTGGTCGATCGCCGTCCTGCCCGACGGCACGGCCCTCGTCAGCGAGCGAAACACCGGCCGGATCTACCACGTGCCGAAGCCCGGGACCACGGGCGCGGCCCGCGTCGTCGGGAGGCTGCCGATCCAACGCACGGAGGGCGAAGGCGGCCTGCTCGGGCTTGCAGTGCCCGTCGACTTCGACGCCAACCCCGTCTTCTATGCCTACTACTCGACCGACAGCGACAACCGAGTCGCGGCCGTGCCGTGGCGGGGTGACAGCATCGGCGACCCGAACGTCGTCTTCTCCGGCATCCCGCGAGGGATCAACCACAACGGCGGCCGGATCGCCTTCGGGCCTGACGGCTACCTCTACATCGGCACCGGCGAGGCGGGCGACACCTCCCTGTCGCAGAACCTCGGGTCGCTCGGCGGCAAGATCCTGCGGATCACCCCGGAAGGCGCACCGGCCCCTGGCAACCCGTTCGGCGGCTCCGCGATCTGGTCCTATGGCCACCGCAACGTCCAAGGTCTCGCATGGGACAACCGGAAACGCTTGTGGGCCAGCGAGTTCGGTGCAAGCACCTGGGACGAGCTCAACCTCATCCACGCCGGCGACAACTACGGATGGCCGACCGCCGAAGGCAAGGTGGACAACCCCGAGTTCGTCGACCCGGTCGCCCAGTGGCCGACATCTGACATGTCGCCGAGCGGCATCGACATCGGACCCGACGGCGCCGTCTACATGGCCGCGCTTCGCGGACAGTCGGTGTGGCGAGTGCCGCTCGACGCCGACGGCACCGCAGGCACGCCGACCCGCCACCTCGAGGGGGTCTACGGCCGGATCCGCGACATCAAGTTCGTCGGCGGGCGGGCCTGGATCCTCACGAGCAACGGCAGCGACGACCGTCTGCTGTCCCTGCCGGTCGCCGCTGTCGGCGTTCGCGCCGGCTGAGCCACCACGGCCTTCGGAGCCACCCGTGCGCCAGGTCTGAGCCGGGCCTACCCGATGTGGCTAGCGTGTAGCCGTGCGGCAGCGGAGCCGCGTACTCGCGAGAAGGGGACGAGCGCATGACGGAGTACGACGAGATTCTCAACCAGGTTCCGATCGACGAGCTGGCCGCACAGCTCGGGGTGGACCGCAGCGAGGTTCAGCAGGCCGTCGAGAGTGCGCTGCCGGCCCTGCTCGGCGGGCTCCAGGCGAACGCCTCGGACGCGGCCGGTGCCAGCTCACTCATGGCAGCGCTGTCCGACCATCAGGCACCGGTGTCGAGCCTCGGGGACGTCGACGTGAACGACGGACAGGCGATCGTCGGAAACATCTTCGGCGGCAACACCGACCAGGTCGTGAACCAGCTCGGCGGCCTCGGCTCGGGCGGGTCCGGCAGCGGCATGGGCGGTCTCGTGCAGAAGCTCCTGCCGCTGCTCGCCCCGATCGTGATGTCGTGGCTCGCGAACAAGATGGGATCGGGCGGCCTCGGGAGCGTGCTCGGCGGCGCATCGGCCGGTGGACAGACCCAGACCGGCAGCGGCCCGCTGTTCCCGGGCGGCCAAGGCGCGGACAGCGGACCGGTCCAGTCGCCGACCGGCTCCGGCGGGTCGTCCAACCCGCTCCAGGACATCCTCGGGCAGGTGCTCGGTGGCGCAGCCGGCGGCTCGGGCGGGTCGGGAGGCGGCGCGGGCGACATCCTCGGGGGCCTGCTCGGCGGCCTCCTGGGCGGCGGCAAGCGCTGACAGCCCGCTCCGTCGGCGCCGGGGTGACCCGGCGCCGACGGAGCACGGTCAGCTGGTCAGCTTGGCCAGAATGAGCTCGCGGGCCTTGCCGGCGTCGGCCTGGCCCTTCATCTCCCGCATCACCTGACCGATGAGGGCGCCGGCCGCCTGGACCTTGCCCGCGCGGATCTTCTCGGCCACATCAGGGTTCGCGGCGATGACCGTTTCGACGGCGGCCTCGAGCGCGCTGTCGTCCTGCACGAGCTCCAGCCCGCGCGCGTCCGCCACGGCCGTGGGCGAGCCCTCGCCCCCGAGAACGCCGTCGAGCACCTGCCGAGCCATCGAGTCGTTGAGGCGTCCCGCGGTGACCAGGCCATCGAGCTCGGCGATGGCCGCGGGTGTCAGACCCAGCCCCGCGGCATACGTGACGATGTCCTGGCCCTCGGCGTTCGCGCGGCGGGACGGCTCACCGAGCCACCACTTCTTCGCCGCAGCAGCACTCGCCCCGGCCGCAACGGTCTCCTCGATGAGCTCGACCGCGCCTGCGTTGACGACGTCGCGCATCTCGAGATCGCTGTAGCCCCAGTCGGACTGGAGGCGCTTGCGCCGGACGGCAGGGTTCTCCGGCAGGGTCGACCGCAGCTGCTCGACCCAGTCGCTCGCGGGCGCGACCGGCACCAGGTCGGGCTCCGGGAAGTAGCGGTAGTCCTCGGCGTCGGACTTCTCGCGACCCGACGTCGTGACGCCGGTGTCCTCGTGCCAGTGCCGGGTCTCCTGCAGGATCGAGCCGCCGGCGTCGAGGATCGCGGCGTGGCGCGAGATCTCGTAGCGCACCGCTCGCTCGACGGACCGCAGCGAGTTGACGTTCTTGGTCTCGGTGCGAGTGCCGAGAGGGACGGCCAGCTGCTCGGCGCTGGTCGGGTCGTCGCCGACCCTGACCCGCAGTGACACGTTCGCGTCGCAGCGCATCGAGCCCTGTTCCATCTTGACGTCGCTGACATCCAGGGCGCGCATCAGGTCACGCAGGGCGGACACGTACGCGCGAGCGACCTCGGGCGCCCGCTCCCCCGTGCCCACGATGGGTTTGGTGACGATCTCGATGAGGGGGATGCCGGCGCGGTTGTAGTCGACGAGGGAGTACTCGGCACCGTGGATGCGACCCGTCGCGCCACCGACGTGGAGCGACTTGCCGGTGTCCTCCTCCATGTGCGCGCGCTCGATCTCGATGCGGTGCACCGTGCCGTCCTCGAGCTCGACGTCGAGGTACCCGTTGAAGGCGATCGGCTCGTCGTACTGCGAGGTCTGGAAGTTCTTCGGCATGTCCGGGTAGAAGTAGTTCTTCCGGGCGAACCGGCACCAGCCGGCGATCTCGCAGTTCAGCGCCAGGCCGATCCGGATCGCGGACTCGACCGCCTTCTCGTTGACGACCGGGAGGGCACCCGGCAGGCCGAGGCACACCGGGCACACCTGCGAGTTCGGCTCGGCCCCGAAGACGGTCGGGCAGCCGCAGAACATCTTCGTGGTCGTGTGCAGCTCGACGTGGACCTCGAGACCCATGACCGGGTCGAACTTCGAGACGGCCTCGTCGTAGTCCATGACCTGGTCGGTCGTGACGGCGGTCATGTCAGGCTCCCTTCGCGGTCGTGGCGGCACCCAGCGCGGGCGCGCGGTCGAGGATCGGGCCACCCCAGCGGTCGACCAGCGCGGCCTCGAGCGCAGCGCCGACCGAGTAGAGCCGCTCGTCCTTGGTCGCAGGAGCGAGCACCTGGATGCCCACTGGTAGGCCGTCCTCCTGCGCCAGTCCCGACGGCAGCGACATGCCGGGGACACCCGCGAGGTTGGCCGGGATCGTCGCGATGTCGTTGAGGTACATCGCCATCGGGTCCTCGAGCTTGTCGCCGAGCTTGAACGCCGTCGTCGGCGCGGTCGGGCTGACGAGGACGTCAACCCTCTCGAAGGCGTTGGCGAAGTCCTGGGCGATGAGAGCTCGCACCTTCTGGGCCGAGCCGTAGTAGGCGTCGTAGTAGCCGGAGCTCAGGGCGTAGGTGCCAAGGATGATGCGGCGCTTGACCTCCGGACCGAAGCCCGCATCGCGCGTGGCGTTCATGACCTGCTCGGCGCTCGGCGAGTCGATCCCGTCGGGCAGCACGCGCAGGCCGTAGCGCATCGCGTCGAACTTGGCGAGGTTGGAGCTCGCCTCGCTCGGCAGGATCAGGTAGTAGGCGGCGAGCGCGTAGTCGAAGTTCGGGCAGCTGACCTCGACGACCTCGGCGCCGAGCTCCTCGAGCAGCGCCACCGACTCCTCGAAGCGCGACCGAACGCCGGCCTGGTAGCCCTCGCCACCGAGCTCCTTGACGACACCGATCCTCATCCCACGCACGTCGGCGGCGCGCGCGGCCTCGACGACGGGAGGCACCGGCGCGTCGATCGACGTGGAGTCCATCGGGTCGTGCCCGCCCATCACGGCGTGCAGCAGAGCGGTGTCGAGCACCGTGCGCGCGCAGGGGCCGGCCTGGTCGAGCGAGCTCGCGAGGGCGACGAGGCCGTAGCGGGACACCCCGCCGTAGGTCGGCTTGGTCCCGACCGTGCCCGTCACCGCGGCCGGCTGCCGGATCGAGCCTCCCGTGTCGGTGCCGGTGGCCAGGGGCGCCTGGAACGACGCGACCACCGAGCTGGACCCACCACCGGACCCACCCGGGATGCGCTCGAGGTCCCACGGGTTGCGCGACGGACCGTACGCGGAGTGCTCCGTCGAGCTGCCCATGGCGAACTCGTCCATGTTCGTCTTGCCGAGGATCGGCAGCCCGGCCTCCCGCAGCTTCGCGACGACGGTCGCGTCGTACGGCGGGATCCAGCCCTCCAGGATCTTGCTTCCGCACGTGGTCGGGATCCCCTTGGTCGCCATGACGTCCTTCACGGCGATCGGGACGCCCGCGAGCGCACCGAGCGCCTCGCCGGCGCTGCGACGCCGGTCGACCGCGCGCGCCTGCGCGAGCGCGCCCTCGGCATCGACGTAGAGGTACGAGTGCACCTGGCCGTCGACGGCCGCGATGCGGTCGAGATGTGCCTGGGTCGCCTCGACCGAGGAGATCGCCTTGGTCGCAAGGGCGTCCGCCAGGTCGGCGGCGGTGGCCCGGGTCAGGTCGGTTGGCAGGTCGCTCACGTCAGTTGCCTTCGTCGTCGTTCTGCTACAGGGGGTTCGTCGGGTGCCCGCTCGAGGGCAGTGTGGCCGGTATGCCGGGTGGCCGGCCACGCGGCATACGCGGCGGGGGCCGGGCGGCCGGTCAGTCCTCGTCGAGGATCCGCGGCACGGAGAAGCGCTGCTGCTCGGACTCAGGCGCTCCCGAGAGCGCCGCCTCGGTGCCGAGGGTCGGGCGAACCACGTCGGGGCGCGTCACGTTGGTCAGCGGCATCGGGTGCGACATCGGCGCCACGCCCTCGGTGGGCGCCTGCTGGACCTTCTCCACGGACTCCAGGATCACCCCGAGCTCGCCGACCATGCGGTCGAGCTCGGCGTCGGACAACGCGATGCGGGCGAGGCCGGCGAGGTGGGCGACGTCGTCGCGCGTGAGGGATGACATGCGGGCCAGTCTATGGGTCGACCGCACTGCGCCGGACGGAGCCTGCCACGCTCACGGAGGCCCGGCTTTCGGACGCGGTCAGTCGCGGCTGCGCCGCCGGTCGAGCACGAACCGCCGGACCATGTTCCGGCCGGTGCCCCAGATGCCGTGCCGGAACAACAGCACGATGACGACGAAGATCGTGCCGGTGATGAGGCCGATGCCCTCGAAGCCGGAGCTCGCGAGATAGTCCTCGAGGTTCACCACGACCGCGGCGCCGACGAGGCCACCCCAGAGGGTGCCGATGCCGCCGAGCACGGTGATGAGCACGACCTTGCCCGACGTCGTCCAGGCGAGCTCCTGCAGCGAGGCGAAGCCGTGGCCGACCGCGAACACACCACCGGCGAGACCCGCGAGCCCGGCCGAGATGACGAACGCCTTGATCTTGAACCGCTCGACGTCGTAGCCCAGCGCCCGAGCGCGGGCCGGGTTGTCCCGCACGGCCACCAGGACGCGGCCGAACGGGGAGCTGACCACGCGCCAGGCCACGAGGATGCCGACGAGGATCAGCGCGGCGCCCGCGTAGTAGAAGTAGAAGGAGTCGGTCTCGACCGCTTCGATCCCGAAGAAGTTCTTGGGGATCCCCTGAAGGCCGTTCTCGCCACCGGTGAGGTCCCGCGCCTGGTTGGCGATGAAGTAGATCATCTGGGCGAACGCGAGAGTGACCATGGCGAAGTAGATCCCGGTGCGCCGGACCGACAGGTAGCCGATCGGCCAGGCGACGAGCATCGCGAAGACGGCCCCGCCGAGCACCGCGACCGGGAACGCCACGCCCCAGTGGATCGCGATGAGCCCGGTGCAGTAGGCCGACCCGCCCCAGAAGGCGGCGTGCCCGAAGCTGAGCAGCCCGGTGAAGCCCAACAGCAGGTCGACGCTGACGGCGAACAGCCCCCAGCACAGGATGTCCATCGCGACAGGCGGGTAGACCCAGTACGGCAGCAGCACCAGCACGGCCAGCCCGCCGAGCAGCAGGACGTAGCGCAGGGGGTTGCGTCGCGACAGGATCGAGGGCTCGGCCAGGTCGACGTCGACCTTGGCGGTCAGCTGCTCGCTCATGCGACCTCCTCCCGCCCGAACAGGCCCGACGGCCTGACGAGCACGACAGCCGCCATCAGCACGAAGATGACGATCTGGGCGTATGCCGGGGCGTAGGCGATGCCGTACGCCTCGACGAGACCGACGAGGAACCCGCCGACAACGGCGCCGAGGATCGAGCCGAGGCCGCCGATGACGACCACGGCGAACAGGATGATGATGAAGTTGCTCCCCATCTCGGCGGTGATCGCGCGGGTGGGTGCGGCCAGGACGCCGGCGAGGCCCGCGAGCGCGATGCCGAAGCCGAAGACCGGCGTGACCCAGCGTCCGACGTTGATGCCAAGCGCGCGGGTCCGCTCGGGTGCCTCGGTCGCGGCGCGCACGATCATGCCGACGCGGGTCCGGGTGAGCACGAGCCCGACGGCGAGGCAGACGATGACGGAGAAGACGCAGGCGAAGATCGCGTACACCGACAGGTTCACGCTGCCGACCGTCACCTGCCCGCCCAGGCCCGCGGGGATCTGGTACGGCAGCCCGGAGACGCCGTACCTCAGCTTCACCACCTCGACGAGGATCAGGGTCAGCCCGAAGGTGAGCAGGAAGTTGTACAGCGGGTCCAGCGGCAGCAGCCACCGCACGAGCAGCCGCTCCATGAGCACCCCGAAGAGGAACATGACCACCGGGACCACCACGAGCGCGGTCCAGAACCCGAGATGGAGCTCGGCCAGGAGCACCGCGGACAGCACGGCGCCGAGCATGTAGCAGGCGCCGTGAGAGAAGTTCACGACGCCGAGCACGCCGAAGATGACGGCGAGCCCGAGCGCCGACAACGCGTAGAAGCCGCCGGCCGCGAGGCCCTGCAGGGTGTACTGGATGAGTTCGCTCATGTCGCTTCGCTCGTGTCGGGGACGGTCCCGGTATGCCGTCCGGCGCGCGTGTGACCGAACGCGCCGGACGGCATACGGGGCTTGGTCTGTCCTTGGGGTGGCTCAGGAGAGCGTGCAGGCGGGGTTCGGGTCGCCGTAGGCCTCGGCGGCCGGGATCGTCTTGACGATGTCCTCGTAGTCCCACTCCTCGGGCGCGGAGGCCTTCACCTTGGCGAGGTACACGTCGTGGATGACGGCGTGGTCGGCCTTGCGGACCTCGCCGTTGCGCAGGAACACGTCGTTGATCTTCTTGCCCTCGAGCTTGGCGACGACGTCGTCGGCGTTGTCGCTGCCCGCCTCCTGCACCGCCTCGAGGTAGTTCATGGCGGCCGAGTAGTTGGCGGCGTGGGCGAACGACGGACGGGTGTTCGTCTTCTCCTTGAAGCGGTCCGCCCAGGCCTTGTTCTGCGCGTCGTAGTTCCAGTACCACGCGTCGGTGAACTGGGTCCCGGCGAACTGGTCCACCCCGAGCGAGTGGATGTCAGTGATGAACATCAGGCCGACCGCGAGCTGGACCTGGCCCCTGAGCGGGCTCTGGTTGAACTGCTTGACGAAGTTGATGAGATCACCGCCCGCATGCATCGAGCCGATCACCTTGGGGCTGCCCTCACCGGCCTTGGTGATGAAGGTCGCGAAGTTGTCGCTCGGGAACGGCGAGGCGATCGACTGGCCGACCGTGCCGCCCGCGGCGGTGACCTCCTTGGTGAAGGACTTGTTCATGTCCTGCCCGAAGGCGTAGTCCGGGTAGACGATGTTCCAGGAGGTGCCACCCTCCTTGGTGATGGTGCCGGCGGTGCCCCGGGCGAGGACCGCCGTGTTGTAGGCCCAGTGGAACGTGTACTTGTTGCACTTGTCGCCGGTGAGGGCGGTCGTGCCTGCGCCGATGTTGATGTAGAGCTTCTTCTTGTTGGCGGCCTGGGTGGCCACGGCGAGCGCGGCGGCGGAGTTCGGCACGTCGAGGATGACATCAGCCTTCTGGCGGTCGTACATCTCCTGCGCCTTGGAGTTCGCGATGTCGGCCTTGTTCTGGTGGTCGGCGGTGACGATCTCGATGTCCTTCGCGACCGCCTTGTCGCCGTACTTGGCCTTGTAGTCGTCGATCGCGAGCTGGATGGCGACCTTCGAGTTCGGGCCGGACAGGTCCTTGTACACGCCGGACTGGTCGTTGAGCAGCCCGATGACGACCTTGCCGTCGGACAGGGCGCCCGAGCCTCCGGACTGCGGCCCGCCGGCACCGCCGCACGCGGCGAGCGCGAGCGACGCCGACGTCGCGATGGCGACCGGCGCAATGATGTTCCTGCTACGCATGAACCCTCCTGGGTTGCCTGGATGAGCTGGTGTTCCGGTGTCGGTGGTCCGCCGGCCCGCGGCGCGGGCCGGAGGGCCGGGTGCCTTACATCCCGAGATAGGTGAGCAGCTCGCTGGTGCGAGCCGAGAAGTCGTCGTTGCCGAGGTGCTCGACGACCCTGCCCTGCGCCAGCAGGTAGTGCCGGTCGGCGACGGTCGAGGCGAACCTGACGTTCTGCTCGACGAGCAGGACACCGACACCCTGACTCTTGATCTCGCGGACGATGTCCCCGATGCGCTGCACGATGACCGGGGCCAGACCCTCGCTCGGCTCGTCCAGAAGCAGCAGACGCGACCCCATCCGCAGGACCCTGGCCATCGCGAGCATCTGCTGCTCGCCGCCGGACAGCTTGGTGCCGGCAAAGTCCCGCCGCTCATGCAGCACCGGGAAGAACTCGTAGATCCGGTCGAGCGACCACGCATCCTTGTGGACCACTGGCGGCAGGAGCAGGTTCTCGGCAACCGTGAGGCTCGCGTAGGTCCCGCGGTCATCCGGCACCCAGCCGATGCCCGCGCGGGCCCGGGCGTCGGCCGAGGCCCGGGTGAGGTCTGCCCCGGCGAACCCGACGGTGCCCTGGACCTGTCGGTGCAGGCCCATGACCGAACGGAGCAGTGTCGTCTTGCCGGCGCCGTTGCGCCCGACAAGCGTGACGACCTCGCCTTCGCCGACCTCGATCGACACGTCCGTCAGAGCTCGGGCCTCGCCGTACCACGCCGAGAGGCCGGAGACTCGCAGCATCCCGGTCGTGTGCTCGGCCTTGGCTGCGGTGCCGCCCGACGCGAGCGTCGCGGTGGTCGACTCGTCACTCATGTGCTGCTCCGAGGTATGCCGCGATGACCCGCTCGTCGTTGCGGACCTGGTCGTAGGGCCCCTCGGCCAGGATCTGGCCGGACTGCAGCACGGTGACGTGGTCCGCGAGCGACCCGACGACGTGCATGTTGTGGTCGACGAAGACCACCGTGCGTCCGGTGGCGATCTGCCGCACGAGGGCAATGGTGCGGTCGACGTCCTCGATGCCCATGCCCGCAGTCGGCTCGTCGAGCAGCAGCAGCTTGGGGTCGAGAGCCATCGCGATGGCGAGCTCGAGGGCGCGCTTCTGGCCGTAGGCGAGCGACGAGGCCGGGGCGCCCGCCCGGTCGGCCAGGCCGACCTGCTCGAGCAGGTCCATGGCCCGGTCCTTGAAGACGGCCAGTCGGGTGACGGACCGCCACCACTGGTTTCCCATGCCGGTCGGGCTGGCGAGGGCGAGCTCGAGATGCTCCCGTAGGGTCATCGCGTCGAACAGGCTGGTGATCTGGAAGGATCGCGCGATCCCCAGGGGTGCGATCTGCTCTGGGGCCTTTCCGGTGATGTCGCGCCCGTCGAACAGCACCGAACCGGTCGATGGGGTGAGAAAGCCGGTGAGCAGGTTGAACAGCGTCGTCTTGCCGGCGCCGTTCGGACCGACGAGCGCGTGGACGGTGTCGGCCGTCACCGACAGGTTCACGTCAGCGACGGCGCGGAATCCGCGGAACTCCTTGGTCAGCGACCGAGTCTCCAGCAACGGCGTACCCGCCAAGACGTGCACCTCCTCGTGCTTCGTGCCTCATGTCCCCCTCGACCTCCACGCCAGGAGCGGCGTGGAGTCGGGTCTCGACTTCGGGAAAGCCTAGGGAGGGCAAACCGTCAGAAGACGGGTGGGTCCCACACATCTCGGGCGTGGCTATGGGGGCCCGCCACATGCACGGTCCGGCGACGAGCCGCCGGATCACAGACGGGTCAGGCGCCGGTCACGACCAGGTCACAACCCCGGCGCGACCAGAGGCCCTGCAGTCAGAGGCGGTCGAGGGCGCTCAGGTAGCGCCGAGTCGCGATGGCCTGTGCTGCTCTGGTGAGCGGGCCACCAAGGCGAGCAGGCAGGCTTGCCGGACGGGACACTGCTGCGACAGTGAGCTGGATGGAGCCGTCCGCGCGATGGTCGAGGACGAAGCTCTCCTCGCCGGACTCGGGATGCCCGGGTAGCGTGCCGTAGGAGAACCCCTGACGACTGGGTTCGTCGACGACGGCGACGACCCGGCAAGGAACCTGGAGGGCCAGCCTCCCGACACCGAGGTACATCACGACGACGGTGCCCGGCCGGGCCCGAATGTCGGTGGCCTCGACGCGGAGACCTGCCTTCTCATGCATGCGCCAGCCCATGAGGTCGTCCACGGCGGCTGGGAAGTCGCGTCTTCGCAGGGCCGCCGTGCACTCCAGCCGCCGGTACCCATGCGGCACGGATCCGCCCGCGAGATCGTCCGGCGAGTAGGTCAGCGGCGCAAGGCGCCACTGGGCCGCTCGGTCCTCGTCAAGTCGCTGAACAGACATCAACCCCTCGTGCCGCACCCCCGATGGGAAGCTCAGGCGGCGTAGAGGAGCTGAGCGACGTAGAGCTCGATGCGGTTGCGCGGGTCGAGCGTTAGGCCCGGCAACAGCGGCGGCGCCTGCGAGGCGTACTGGTGCCCCGTGGGAGTGGTCGTGACCACGGTGTGGCCGGGGCGACTGGCCTGTCCGCCGGGTCCTCCCCGGGAGGCTGGTGCTCTCGCGGCCGACCAGCCGGCCAGCTGCTTCAGGTGGTTGCAGCGCACGCACAGCCCCTGGCCGTTGTCCGCGCTGGTCGGCCCTCCCAGGGCGTGATCATGCACGTGGTCGAGGTGCCTCACCGGGGCGTCGCACCATGGCGTCCGGCAGGTCGCCGCGTCCCGTGCGACCAGGTAGCGGCGAAGCCCGCCGTCGAACGTGCGCCGGGCCGAGTCCATCGCTACCAGCTCGGTCCCGCTCGGGTCGCTGTAGAGCCGGCGCAGCCACATCCGGGCCCGAGACCCCTCGACATCGCCGGCTGGATCACGCTCGACGCCTCGACACTCGCCACGGTCAGCACGCATCTCACCGTCAGCACACGTCTCGCCGTCGACGCGCTCGGCACATATCCCACCGTCAGGGCGCGTCTCGCCGTCGGCGCCATCGTCGCCTTCCTCAGACACGGCATCGGCGGACACGGCCGCCGCGGGCACTGCATCGAACGGCAGGGCGCGAGACGAGACGGAGTCGACATCGACGGGGGCGGCGAGCAGCTCCCGCGCCCACCCTGCTGGGACTGTGCCATACCCGTTCAGCTGCGCCGGACGGTCATCACCGGCGAACAACGCCCGGTCCGTCATCACCAGCTGCACCTCGACCGGCACATCCTGCGCCCGCGCCTGCCCGGTCACCCGCATCACCAGCTCATCGGCCATCACCTGACCCTTGCCGCGTACGTCACCGCTGGCCCGGGCCGAGTCCGCCGCCGCGGTCAGCGCCGCGTGCGCTGCCACCGCCTGCGCCACCGGCAGCAAGGCGTTCAGATACGCCATCGTGTCGGGAGCGGGCCGAATCGTGACCCGCCGCTCGGACTGCGCCCGCGCCGTGCGGGCCATAACCGAAGCCGGGTCCAGCTGGTAGGCCACCGCCCGCACCCGACGCGCCAGCTCCCGGTCCCCAAGCAACCCCAGCCGCGCTCCGAGGCGCCCAGCGATCCCCACATCGACCAGGCCTCGGTTCGCCGGATCCAGCTGGGCGGTCTCCCGGGCGATGATCATCGCCCGCCACTCGCTGATCAGCCCCGCCTCCAGCGCCGCCAGCGTGTGCGGCATCTCGCGCACCAGCCGCAGAGCGAACACCACCTGCTGCGAGCCCTGCGTCGGCGACACCCGGCGCGCCAAGGCCACCTGCGCTGACACGCCGTTCCCGCTCACCCGACGCCGCCTTCGGCTCCCTGTCCCGCCCTCCCCCGCGCGGCCCTCGGCCGGCTCGGCGGGCCAGAAGGTGGCCCGGTCCGCCTGCTCCCTAGCCGCGCGCCACCCCTCGAAGTCACCCGCCGCCGAGCATTCCCCGGCCCGCGCTCGCCACGCCTGAGCGGCCTCCGCATGGGAGTCCACGAACGCCGCCGTAACCCGAGCCTGCGCCGCCGCCGCGGCAGCCTTGACCCGCTCCAGCATCCCCAGCTGGTCGACCCGCTCGGCATCATCGACCCGCTCATCCAGTCGGCACAGCGCCTCGACCACGGACCCCAGATCCCCGGTCGTCAGCGCCATGCCATCCTCGAACATGTGTTCGATCCTACTACCTGCCGCAGACACAGCCGAGTCGTCATCCACAGCACGAATCCCTTCGACCCGCAGACAGGTCAAGGGTCCCCGACCGGGAGTGGGGCCGCCCGATGCCGTGGGGCTGGTGTGACGGCGCGCCCACTCGACTGTGAGATGGCGCGGGGCCGTCGGCAGGCGCCGGTCCCCCGACCTGGAGTGGCGCCGCCCGATGCCGCACCGCCCGATGCCGTGGGGCTGGTGTGACGGCGCGCCCACTCGACCGGCCCCCGGCAAGGCGGCTCAGTCGGGCGAGCCGGTCTGGAGGAGGCGGCGGAAGCCGCCCTCGTCGAGCACCGGGATGCCGAGCTCCTCGGCCTTGGCGGCCTTGGTGCCGGCGTTGGCGCCCACGACGACGAAGTCGGTGTTCTTCGACACGGAGCCGGATGCCTTGCCGCCGCGGCTGATGATCGCCTCCTTGGTCTCGTCGCGCGAGAACCCCTCCAGCGATCCGGTGACCACGACGGTCTTGCCCTCGAGGGTGCGCTCCACGGACGCGTCGACCTCGTCCTGCATACGGACCCCCGCCGCGGCCCACTTGCGGACGATCTCGGCATGCCAGTCGACCGCGAACCATGCCGTCACCGCCTCCGCGATGACGCCGCCGACGCCCTCGGCCTCGGCGAGCTCCTCGGTGGTGGCCGAGCGGATCGCGTCCATCGAGCCGAACTGGGTGGCCAGGGCCCGGGCGGCAGTCGGCCCCACGTGGCGGATGGACAGGGCGACCAGGACCCGCCACAGCGGCTGGGTCTTGGCCTTCTCGAGCTCGGTGAGCAGCTTCTCGCCGTTCGCCGACAGCACGCGGCCCTCCACGACCCGGTCAGCGGTGTCGGTCTTCTTCGCCGCCCTGGTGTAGAGGGCCACCGACGACAGGCGCTCGCGCATGACCCCGAACTGTCCCGCCAGCTCGCTGTCCTGCGGCGGCGCGAACAGATCGCCCTCGTCGGTCAGGATGCCGGAGGTCAGCATCGCGACTGCGCCCTCCCAGCCGAGGGCCTCGATGTCGAGCGCCGAACGCGAGGCGAGCGCGAAGATCCGCTCGCGCAGCTGGCTCGGGCAGGACCGGGAGTTGGGGCAGCGGATGTCCTTGTCGCCCTCTTTCTCGGGCGCCAGCGGGGTGCCGCACGCGGGGCACTCGGTCGGCATGACGAACGGACGCTCGGTGCCGTCGCGCAGGTCGACGACCGGGCCGACGATCTCGGGGATGACGTCTCCGGCCTTGCGGAGCACCACCGTGTCACCGATGAGCACGCCCTTGCGCTCGACCTCGTAGGCGTTGTGCAGCGTGGCGTTCTCGACGGTGGAGCCGGCCACGACGACGGGCTTCATGACGCCGTACGGCGTGACCCGCCCGGTGCGCCCGACGTTGACGCGGATGTCGAGCAGCTTGGTGTTGACCTCCTCGGGCGGGTACTTGAACGCGATCGCCCAGCGCGGCGCCCGCGAGGTTGCGCCGAGCTGGCGTTGCAGGGCCACCTCGTCGACCTTGACGACGATGCCGTCGATCTCGTGCAGGCCGTCGTGGCGGTGCTCCCCGTGGTAGGTCACGAACTCCTCGACCGCCTTGATGTCGTCGAGGACGCGCACCTTGTCGGAGGTCGGCAGCCCCCACTCGTGCAGCGCGGCATACGCCTCGCTCTGGCGCTCGATGTCGAACCCGCGGCGCGCCCCGATGCCGTGCACCAGCATCTGGAGCTGCCGGGTGGCGGTGACCTTGGGGTCCTTCTGCCGCAGCGATCCGGCGGCGGCGTTGCGCGGGTTGGCGAACGGCGCCTTCCCTGCGTCGACCAGGCTCGCGTTGAGGTCGGCGAACGCCGCCGTCGGGAAGAACACCTCGCCGCGGATCTCGACCAGATCCGGCACGCCGTCGCCGGCGAGGCGGTCAGGGATTCCGCGGATCGTCCGGACGTTGTTGGTGACGTCCTCGCCCGTCCGGCCGTCGCCGCGGGTGAGAGCGCGCGTGAGGCGCCCCTTCTCGTACAGCAGGTTGATCGCCAGCCCGTCGATCTTGAGCTCGGTGAGGAAGTGCGCACCCGTGCCGACGTCGCGCTCGACGCGGTCCGCCCAGGCCTCGAGCTCCTCGAACGAGAAGGCGTTGTCGAGACTGAGCATGCGCTCGACGTGGTCGACGGTCTGGAAACCCGTCGCGAACGAAGCCCCGCCGACGTTCTGCGTCGGGCTCTCCGGCGTGCGCATCGAGGGAAACTCCTCCTCGATCGCGTTGAGGCGGCGCATGATCTGGTCGTACTCGCCGTCGCTGATCGTCGGCGCATCCTTGACGTGGTAGGCGAACTGGGCCGCTGACGCCTGCTCGGCGAGGTCGGTCCACTCCTGGTGGATCTCGGTGGGCACCTCGTCGGTGATCGGGGCTGGACCGGTCGCCGGGGTGGTCGCTGGGGCTGCGGTGCCTGTGGTCTCGCTCACCCGCTCATCCTGCCAGCCGGCGCCGACAGGCGGCGGGGTGCGGCGCAGGTCACGCCGGTCCGGCGACCTGGCTCGCTGCACCCTCTGTTCACGACCGGACCGACCGGTAACAATGGGCGCGACCACGCGTTGCAAAGGAGCTTCGATGTCAAACCTCGCCACCAACCTCGCCGCGACCGCGTCCAGGATCCCGGACAAGGTCGGCATCAAGCTCGACCAGATCGAGGTCACGTGGTCGACCCTGCACCAGGCCGCGGCCAAGGTCGCCGGCCAGCTGCGGGCAGCGGGTCTCGAGCCCGGCGACCGCGTGTCCCTCATCCTTCCCAACGTGCCGGCATACCCCGTGACGTTCTACGGTGTCCTGCTGGCGGGCGGCGTTGTCGTGCCGATGAACCCGCTCCTGAAGGCCGGCGAGATCCAGTACTATTTCGAAGACAGCGGTGCCCGGTTCAGCTTCGTCTGGCCCGACTTCGCCGAGGAGGCCGGCAAGGCGGCCGCCGAGACGGGGACGAGGATCGTGGTGTGCGGCCCGATGGGCCCCGCCGACGGTCAGTTCGACGCGGCCGAGTCTGCGGGTGAGCCGGTCCTCGACCCGGTCGCCCGGGCAGACGACGAGACTGCCGTGATCCTCTACACCAGTGGTACGACGGGCAAGCCGAAGGGTGCCGAGCTGACGCACTTCAACCTGCACCAGAACGCCCACCGGTCCGCCGACGACATCATGGAGATGACCGAGGACGACGTCATCATGGGGTGCCTCCCGCTGTTCCACGTCTTCGGGCTCACCTGCGGCCTCAACACCTCGGTGCAGCGGGGCTGCACGTTGACGCTGATCCCGCGGTTCGACCCGGCCAAGGCGATCGAGGTCATCGGACGCGACCGCGTGACGATCTTCCAGGGCGTGCCCACGATGTATGCCGCGATCCTCAACCACCCCGATGCCGAGGGCGCCGACACCTCGAGCCTGCGCACGTGCGTGTCGGGTGGGTCGGCGATGCCCGAGGCCGTGATGCGGGCGTTCGAGGCGAAGTTCGGCTGCCAGATCCTCGAGGGCTACGGCCTGTCCGAGACCTCACCGGTCGCCTCTTTCAACATGCCCGACCGGCCGACCAAGCCGGGAACGATCGGCCGCGCCATCCCCGGGTGCGAGATGAAGCTGGTCGACCTCGACGGCAACGAGACGGCATCGGGCGAGATCGGCGAGATCGCGATCCGCGGGGAGAACATCATGAAGGGCTACTGGAACCGGCCCGAGGCCACCAAGGAGGCCATTCCCGACGGGTGGTTCCGAAGCGGCGACCTCGCGACCGTCGACGAGGACGGCTACTACACGATCGTCGACCGCAAGAAGGACATGATCATCCGCGGCGGCCTCAACGTGTACCCCCGCGAGGTCGAAGAGGTGCTCTACACCCACCCCGACGTCCTCGAAGCGGCTGTCGTCGGCGTCCCGGACGACCTCATGGGCGAGGAGGTCGGCGCGGCAGTCGTGTTCCGGCCCGGGTCGACCGCGACGCTTGACGACGTGCAGGCGTTCGTCAAGGACCGGATCGCGGCATACAAGTACCCCCGCCGGCTCTGGACCCTCGGCGAGCTGCCGAAGGGACCGACCGGCAAGATCCTGCGCCGGGAGGTCCGCCCACAGGGGTGAGCCAGCCCGGAAGGCCTTGAGGCCAAAGGGGCTCGGCACGTGGCCCTCAGGCCAGCAGCGTGAGCCCTCGTGGCAGCCCTTCCACCGCAACGGCGCCGTCGAGGCCCACGGTGACGGTGACGGCCGCTCCGGCGATCCGTAGCCCGCTGACCCGGAGCGGTCCGAACGGCATCGAAGCCGGCGGCCGCAGCGTCACCGTCCCGGCAGGGACGTCGACGCTGAGCCCGAGCGCCACCGTCAGCATCGCCACAGCCGAGGCAGCAGCCCAGGCCTGGGGACGGCACGACGCCGGGTAGGGCGCCGGGAGCCCGAGCGGGCCGGCGTCGGCGAAGAGCTCGGGCAGGCGGTAGCCGACCGCCTCCCCCAGGTCGACCATTCGCGAGACGACCTGTCCCGCAAGGTCGCCGTGGCCCTCGCGGGCGAGGCCGAGCGCGCAGATCGCGGTGTCGTGCACCCAGACCGAGCCGGTGTGGTAGCCGATCGGGTTGAAGCCTCCGTTGTCGGTGGCGAGGGTCGCGATGCCGTAGCGGCCCAGCATGGTCGGGCCGGTGAGCACGCCGGCGACCTGATCGGCCTCGACGGGCTCGAGGACCCCGGTGCCGAGCACGTGACCCATGTTGGACCCGACGCCGTCGACCGGTGCGCCACGGCCGTCGATCGCCATCGCCAGCAGGCGCCGCCCGTCCACATCGACCCAGAAGCGGTCACGAATCCGTGCGGCGAGTGAGTCCCCCCACGCCACAAGGGAGTCCGCGAGCTCCGCGTCGTCGTCGGCACCCACCGCGCGCAGCAGCACCGCTGCCGCGCGGGCGGCCTCCACGGCATACGCCTGTGCCTCCACGAGCGCGATGGGTGCATCGGCGACCCGCCCGTCACGGAAGCGCATGGAGTCGCCGGAGTCCTTCCAGCCCTGGTTGACGAGCCCATGGCCGCTCTCGTCGACGTACTTGACCAGGCCGTCGGCGTCGGGGGCGGCGAGCTCGGTGAGCCACCGCCCAGCGGCCCGAAGGGCCGGGACCAGGTCGCGCACCTCCGCCTCCGGCAGGCCCCACCTCCAGGCGTCGTGGAGCAGTGAGATCCACAGTGCCGTCGCGTCGACGGTGCCGTAGTACACGGGCGGTAGGGCAAAGCCCACGGCGTCGTCGACGTATGCCGTCCGCCGCAGCTCGTGGGGAATCTTGCCCGGCGCTTCGGCCGTGTCGACGTCGACCCGGACGCCCTGCCGCCTGGCGAGGGCTCGGAGCGTGCCCCCGGCGAGCTCGGTGCCCAACGGCAGCGCCATGCGTGCCGCCCAGATCGAGTCGCGCCCGAAGAGAGTGAGATACCAAGGGGTTCCGGCGCCGACGAAGATGTCGTCGGGGTTGCTCGGGTCGGTGAGGAGCAGGCTGCGCAGGTCGGCGAGCGACGTCGCGACGACCTTTCCGAGCCGCGGGTCACCCGCGTCGACCCGGACGGCCTCGTCCCAGTGGACCGTGTGCGAGCCGGCCTCGGCGGGGAACTCCGACGGCTCCGTGCGGCGCGCGGTCACGGTCAGGCCGACCTCGGCCGGCTGCTCGGGACGAAGGTCGAGGGAGTAGGTGGCCACGAGCCGCCCCGGTGTGAGCTCGATCCGGTCCGGGACGCTCGTGAACGCTGCGTGGCCCGCGAGGCGGCTGGTCCGCCAGCTCGCGGAACTCCTCCCCACGAGTGTCAGGTCGACGGGTGGTGGTGCGGCCACACCCGCCTTGACTCGCCCGATGTCGGCGCCGTCGGCGGCCAGCGTCACGGTGAGGTCGGCATGCACCGGTCCGCTCGCGCGGGAGACGACCACGACCCGCTCGGTCAGCTCGTTGCCACGGACGCGCCGGACGCGGTGGACCTCGACGGTCGGGTCCGGGCCGGTGTCGCCGAGGTGCCGCGCCGAGGCGAGGAACTCGCTACGGGACCCGCGGCTGGCGCCAGCCACGTGGACGAGATCGCCCTCGCCCAGCGCCACGACGAGGACCGACAGGACCCGCTCGTCGTCGACGAAGAACCCCTGCGCGCCGTCGGCACGAATCGACCCGTCGGCATCGCTCAGCACCGTCCCGTTGCCGTCGACGCAGATGGCGAGGTCATGCAGCCAGGGCTGGTAGGCCCGCGGCTCACGCTCGTGTCCCGAGTCGTGAACCGAGCCGGGCTCCGCCTCCGGACCGGTCTCCGGGCTCGCGTCACGGCTGGTCCCGGCGGCCGTGTCCTGGTGCATGTCTTCTCCCTCGTCCGAGCTGCCGCTACGGTGCTGCTCCCCCAAAGAGCCCGGGCCGAGCGCACTCGGCCAGGACGCGGTTCGGGCACGATCCGAGCCCTTCAGGGTGCCTGCCCTTGACAGGCTCGGTGTCGAGGCAACAGTATCCGCATGTGCGTATGAACGTTCAAATTTGGCGGTTTGAACGTTCCACTTCGAGAGTCAGGCGTCAAGGGTGACCTCCGAACCTCCCGCGAACCAGCGGGTCACGATCAACGACGTGGCGACCGCAGCCGCCGTGTCGCGCCAGACCGTGAGCAATGCCGTCAACGCACCCGACAAGGTGGCGCCGACCACGCTCAAGCGGGTCCTCGCCGAGATCGAGCGCCTCGGCTTCCGCCCCAGCCGGGCGGCGAAGAACCTGAAGCAGGAGCGTGCCGGCGCCGTCGGGATCGAGCTCAACTCGCTCGGGTTCGGCCGCCTCGGCGCGGTCCTCGACACGTTCCTCGTCGAGCTGACGACCCGGTCTCGTCTGCACGACGCGTACGTCGTCCCGTTCACCGCAAAGGACCCGGCCAGCCCGCTCGCCGCCTACGAGGACCTCGTCGCGAGCCGGATCGCCGACGGGTTCGTGCTCACCGACACCAGGCATGACGACCCGCGCCCCGCCTGGCTCGCGCAGCGTCGCATCCCCTTCGCTGCCTTCGGGCGGGTGTGGGACGACCCCGGGGTGACGACGTGGGTCGACGTCGACGGCGCCGCCGGTGTCGAGGCTGCCGTGCGTCACCTCGTGGAACGCGGCTTCGAACGCATCGGGTGGCTCGGCTGGCCCGTCGGATCTCCGGTCGGGGACGACCGCCAGTCGGGCTGGGCACGCACCACCGAGCTGCTGGGTGTGGCGCACCCCGAGTGGCAGGCTCACGCCGAGCAGCAGCTCGACGCCGCCGCTGCAGCGGCAGCCCCTCTCATCGATGCCCTGGGTCGCGGCGGTGCCCTCGTCTGCGCGTCCGACGCGCTCGCTGTCGGGGCGTGGAAGGTCCTCCTCGAGCGTGGACTCAACCCGGGCACCGACTTCGGCCTCGTCGGCTTCGACGACACCGACCTCGCTCCCGCCATCGGCCTGACCACACTGCGCCAGCCCCTGGCGGATGTCGCCGACACCGTCCTTCACATGCTCGGGTCGGGTACGTCGACCCAGGCTGCGTCGACCCACGGTGTCCTGCTCACCCCCCAGCTGGTCGTCCGGGCCAGCTCAACCCCCGCGGGCGACCGCAACTCCCACCCGAAAGAGAAGTGACATGAGAGCACCCACATCACGCGGAGTCGCCGCGCTTGCCGTCGCCGCCGCCGGAAGCCTTGTCCTCGCAGCCTGTGGTGGCGGCGGGTTCAGCGGCGGTGGCCAGACCGCCGCGCAGAACACCTCGAAAGGTCCGGTCAAGCTGACCGTCATGATCGGCAGCTCCGGCGACGCGGAGACGAACGCGGTCAAGGAGGCCACGCAGGCGTGGGCCACGAAGACCGGCAACACCGTCGAGGTCATCGCCGCGTCGGACCTCGGCCAGCAGCTCGGTCAGGCCTTCGCGTCGACGAGCCCGCCCGACGTCTTCTACACCGACGCGTCGAAGGTCGGCACCTTCGCCAAGGCCGGCAACCTCTACGCCTATGGTGACCAGGTCAAGGACGCCGGCTTCCTGCCCGCCCTCGTCGATGCCTTCACCTACGACGGCAAGTTCTACTGCGCCCCGAAGGACTACTCAACCCTTGCCCTCCAGATCAACCCCGACCTGTGGTCCAAGGCGGGACTGACCGATGCCGACATCCCCAAGGACTGGGCCGGGCTGGAGGCGGTCGCGAAGAAGCTGACCTCGGGCAGCGTCACCGGCCTCGTCATCGGCAACGACATCAACCGCGGCGGGGCCTTCATCAAGCAGGCCGGCGGCTGGATCGTGTCGCCCGACGGCAAGACGATGACGGCTACGAGCGAGCCCGCCAAGGCCGGCCTGGCCGAGGTCCAGAAGATGATGAAGGAGGGCTCTCTCAAGTTCATGACCGACACCAAGCCGGCGACCGGCTGGGGCGGCGAAGCACTCGGCAAGGGCGTCGCGGCCATGACGATCGAGGGCAACTGGATCAGCGGGGCCAAGAAGGACTTCCCCAACCTCAAGTACAAGACCGTCGAGCTGCCCGCTGGCCCGGGCGGCAAGGGAACGCTGCTGTTCAGCAACTGCTGGGGCATCGCCGCCAAGTCGCCGAACCAGGCCCAGGCCGTCGATCTCGTGAAGTCGCTCATCTCGACCGACCAGCAGATGAAGTTCGCGGACGCCTTCGGCGTCATGCCTTCGACGCAGGAGGGAGCGACCCAGTTCGCCTCCAAGTACCCCGACTCGGCGGCGTTCGTCGCCGGCGGCCAGTACGCCCAACCCCCGGTGAACCTCCCCGGCTTCGACGAGGTCATGTCCAAGTTCAACTCGCAGCTCGCGACGATGGGCAAGGGCGGCGACCCGAACGCCTGGCTCGAGGAGCTGCAGAAGAACGGCACCGCCGCCATGGCCGGCAACGGCTGATCCCGGCCGCCCCGGGCCCTCCGCCCCACGCCGCCCCCGGCCGACACACCGCGGCCACACGACCAACCCTCCCCCGGGGCGGGTGGCGCCCCACCCCCTGCGAGCCCCGGCTCGCTCGGCGCCACCCGCCCACCCTTCGCGACGCCCGGCGTCGCCACCCAGCTGCGGAAGGAGCGCGCGATGCCCATCACGCGAAGGCGGGCCAGCGGCATACGGGGCCGCGAACGGTCTGGCAGGAGAACGCGAGGAGGCATCCGCGGACGCGAGGGTGCGGCCGGCTGGCTGTTCGTGTCTCCCATGATCGTCATCCTGGGGCTGTTCCTGGCACTCCCGGTCGTCATGGCGTTCTGGGTCAGCCTCACCAGCTGGCAGGGCAACACCGACCCGATCACCGGGTCGCCGTTCGTGGGCGTGCAGAACTACAGCGACCTGTTCACCCGTGACGGGCTCACCCGCAGCAACTTCATGCAGTCCCTCGGCAACACGTTCTACTACGTCCTGCTCGTGGTGCCGCTGCAGACCGCCCTGGCCCTGACGCTCGCGTTGCTCGTCAACGCGAAGGTGCTCAGGGGCCGCGGCTTCTTCCGCACCGCCTTCTACTTCCCGTCCGTGACCAGCTCGATCGCGATCGCGACGGTGTTCCTCTTCCTCTTCTCGAGCACCGGAGTGGTCAACGCCTTCCTCGGGTTCTTCGGCATCGACGGCCCGCAGTGGTTCAGCGACGACCGGGGCCTGTTGCACCTGGGACTCAACGCGGTCGGCATCGACAACCCGTCCTGGGCGCAGGCCGACGTCCTCGGCCGGAGCGTCTGGGACTGGCTCTCGGGGCCGTCCGTGGCGATGTGCGTCATCATCATCCTCGTCGTCTGGACGACGGCGGGCACGTTCATGCTCATGTTCATCGCCGCCCTGCAGGGCCTGCCCGAGGACGTCGACGAGGCCGCCGCGCTGGACGGTGCGTCCGGCTGGCAGAAGCTGCGCTACGTCACCCTCCCGATGATCAAGCCGGCGCTCTTCCTCGTCATCACCCTCGGGCTCATCGGCACCTGGCAGGTCTTCGACCAGATCTACGTCATGGGCAAGGGCGCCCCGTCCGGAACGACCCTCAGCCCGGCATACCTCTCGTACCAGCAGAGCTTCGGCAACTTCAAGTACGGGTCCGGCGCCGCCATGGCGTTCGTCGTCTTCCTCATCATCGTGGTCATGACGCGGATCCAGCGCCACGTGCTGACCGACAAGGACGAACGCCGCCCACGGTTCCGACTCGGAGGCCGCAAGTGAACCGCTCCAGCCCAGGCAAGACCATCGCGCTCTACGCAGTGCTGGCCCTGTTCGCGCTGCTGTTCATCTACCCGTTCCTCATCCAGATCGCCACGTCGTTCAAGACCGACCCCGACGCAACGGCCAACCCGCTCTCGCTCGTGCCCAACCCCTTCGACCTCTCGACGTGGAAGCGGATGCTCGGCCTCAGCGACGACTCCGCCGTCCCGGTGACCACCTGGGTGAGGAACTCCGTCCTCGTCACGCTCGTCGTCACGGCGTGCCGGGTCTTCTTCGACTCGCTCGCGGGCTACGCCCTCTCCCGGCTGCGTTTCCGTGGGCGCACGGCGCTGTTCGCAGGCCTGCTGGCGATCATGAGCGTGCCCGGAGTCGCGCTGCTGATCCCGAAGTTCCTCATGGTCAACTACCTCGGCATCTACGACACCTATGCCGGCATGATCCTGCCGCTCATCATCGACGCGGCCGGGATCTTCATCATGAAACAGTTCTTCGACTCGGTGCCCGTCTCGATCGAGGAGGCGGCGCGCATGGACGGGGCGAGCATCTTCCGAACCTTCTGGTCGGTCGTGCTGCCGATGGCCAAGCCCGCGCTGATCACCCTGACGATCCTGTCGTTCCAGGGGTCGTGGAACGAGTTCAGCCACTTCCTGGTGGTCACCCGGGGCACTCCCGAGCACCAGACGCTCGTCACTGGCCTCGCGAGCCTCGCAAGCGGGCAGCTCGGGGCCGGCAGCCAGTTCCCGCTCAAGCTCGGCATGGCACTGCTCACGACGATCCCCGTCGCGATCCTCTTCTTCACCCTCCAGCGCTACTTCGTGCGGGGCGCGAACGAAGGCAGCGTCAAGGGCTGACACATGCTGCATCCGGCACGACACGCCAGCGCTCGCATGCGCCTGCCGTTTTGGAGTATTGGCCCGACATCGGTGACACTTGTGCCAGGTGTCTATCGACGTGCCGCACCCCACACGCCACAGGGGCGACCCGGCCGCGCGTCCGCGAAGGGTTACGAGTGAAGTTGAGCATCCGTTCCGCCGCAGTCTCGGGCGTGGCCGTCCTGGCCATGCTGGGCCTGACCGCGTGCAACGCGGCGGCCACCGCCGACAACGGCCGCCCGGGCGTAAGCTCGGCCGCCGACCCGGGCGGGAGCGACTCGCCGAGCGCGACCCCGACGACGTCGCCGGTCGTCTACAAGACGACGCCGGCGAACCACGCCTCCGACGTGACGGTCGACACCCGAGTCACGGCCACGGCCGAGAAGGGCACGCTGACCAAGGCCTCGCTCTCCTACAAGAGCAAGAAGGGCAACACGATCAAGGTCGGCGGCACCCTCGACAACGGCACGTGGACCGCCGGCGACCTGCTCGAGCCCGGCGTCAAGTACACCCTCGCCCTGGAGGCGACGGACGCGGACGGCAAGTCCACCGAGACCACCCAGACCTTCCGCACCGAGGACCTGACGCTCGACGACCAGGTGTACGTCACCCTCTCGCCGCGCGACGGTGGCACCGTCGGCATCGGTATGCCGGTCGTGGCCCGCTTCGACCTGCCGGTCGTGGACAAGGCGACCTTCGAGAAGCACATGCTCGTGACCACCCAGCCCGCCCAGCAGGGCTCGTGGTACTGGCTGTCGTCGCGAGAGGCCCACTGGCGCCCGAAGGCGTACTGGAAGGCCGGCACCAAGGTGCACGTCGAGGCCGACCTCAACGGCGTGCCCGCAGGGGGTGGCCGCTACGGCCAGATGACCCGCACCTCCGACTTCACGATCGGGCGCGCGCTGGTGGCCAAGGTCAACCTGAAGACCGACCAGATGGACGTCTACATCAACGGCAAGTTCACCAAGCGCATCCCGGTCACCGGCGGGCGTCCGGGCTTCATCACGCGCTCGGGCGTCAAGGTCATCGTGGACAAGGTCACCAACATCACCATGCGCGCCGAGACGATCGGCCTCAAGGTGGGCGACCCCGGCTACTACCCGGACACGCCGGTCAAGTACGCCATGCGCGTGACCAACTCGGGTGAGTTCCTCCATTCGGCACCGTGGTCCGTTGCCGACCAGGGGCACCGCAACGTCAGCCACGGCTGCACCGGTATGAGCGACGCCAACGGCAAGTGGATGTACGACCACACCATGATCGGTGACGTCGTCGTGACGACCGGAACCACCAGGTCGATGGAGCTGGGCAACGGCTACGGCGACTGGAACCTCAGCTGGTCCACGTGGACGTCAGGCTCGGCGCTCTGACCTGACAGTCCGAGGGTCCGCTCAGTCGACACTTCGCTCGTCGAGCTCGGTCGCGGTCTCGACCGCGGCACGCTGCACCGCGCGGGCAACGTCCGGCCGCGCGGTGGCCAGGCCACAGGCCGGCGTCACCACGACGTCCGCCAGGGAGGCGAGCGGCATACCGATGCGCCGCCACGCCTCGACGACGCGGTCGGCCAGGGCCTGCGCCCGGGTGAGCGAGCCGTCCGTGGGCACGGCGCCGGCGTACAGCCGTATGCCGTCCTCGACCGCGACGGCGACCCCTTCCCAGCCGCGCGGGCGCAGCAGGGAGGTGTCGATGGACAGCCCTGCGGCACCGATCGATCGCAGCAGAGGCAGCGGAGGCTCGGCCGCGCAGCAGTGCACGATGGTCGCGCCGTCGTGCGCGTCGAGCACGGTGCGCAGCCCGGACGCGGCGACCTGCGGGTCGAGACTGGGCAGGCGCCCGAAGCCCGAGGCCGTCGGGAGCCGACCGTCGAGGACCGTGGGCAGCGACGGCTCGTCGACCTGGAGCAGGATCTCGGCGCCTGGGACGAGACGGCTCACGGCGGCGACGTGGACGCGGATGCCCTCGGCCAGGGACTCGACGAGGTCGCGGCTGGCTCCCTCGTCGACGATGACCCGCTCGCCTCGCTGGAGCCAGACGTTGGCAGCGAGCGTCCACGGGCCGACCACCTGGAGCTTGAGCGGCCCGGTGTGTCCGTCGAACGCCTCCGCCAGCTCGTCCAGGTCCTCACGCAGCAGGGCCGCGGTCCGGGCGGCGTCCCGTCCGGGCCGGTCGACGAAGCGCCAGCCGACGGGCTGGAGGTCGACCGGGAGCTCGACGAGCAGACCCGCCGAGCGACCGACCATGTCGGCTCCGGGGCCACGCGCGGGCAGCTCGGGCAGGTAGGGCAGGTGCCCGTCGAGCAGCTCGCGCACCTGGCCCAGGGCGTCGCGGACTGAGGTGCCGGGCCAGGAGCCGATGCCGGTCGCGAGAGTCACCGGCCCAGCCTAGGTGCAGCTCCGGCTACGCTGGCGCGATGCCGCTGGAGCGTGCCGACTTCTCGAGCCCGGGCGACCTGCGGTCGATGCAGGAGATGTGCTCGCGGCTCTGGACCCCGCGGGCGAGGTTCCACCCCGGCCAGCTCGCCTGGAGCCGGTACTCCCAGCCCGTCGACCCGGACCGGCCCGCCGAGGGTGAGGCGATCAGCCTGTGGCGCCGCGACGGCGTCGTCGTCGGGTTCGGCTGGGCCGAGGCGCCGGACTGGCTCGAGCTGCAGGTCGACCCGGCCTTCCCCGGTGTGGCAGAGGCGGTCGTGGACTGGTTCGAGGAGCTCAGTGACGCGGACACCCAGTCGGTCCACGTCATGGTGGACGACGTGGCGGAGCCGGCGCTGGCGGCGGCCGGATTCAGCCCGGAGCCCGACGGCCCCCACTTCGACCACCATCTGCTCGACCTGGCCGACCTGGCCGACCTGACGGACGTGACCACGCTCCCGGCCGGAGCCGGCTACCGGTTCCGGACCGTGGACGCGTCCGAGGCTGCCGAACGGGCCGTCGTGCACGCCGAGTCGTGGGGCGACTTCGGACCGTCGCGGGTCAGCCCGGCGGCATACGCCCGGCTCATGACGGCCTGGCCCTACCGGCACGACCTCGACTGGGTCGCGGTCGACGAAAGCGGTGCCATGGTGGCCTCCGCGCTGGTCTGGCTCGACCCGGCGACCTCGGTGTGCCTCGTCGAGCCGGTCGGCTGCGTGCCCGAGCATCGCGGCCGCGGCCTGGCCGCTTCCGTCACGCTCGCAGCGCTGCATCGGGCCCGAGAGCTGGGTGCCACCATCGCCCAGGTGACCCCGCGCGGCGACGACGCCTACCCCGGCCCGAGGCGCCTCTACCAGTCGCTCGGGTTCCGTCCCCGAGCGCGAACCGTCACGTGGACGCGCTCCCTGTCCTGACGGCGCCGCGCTCCAGCCTGCTCGCGGCGATCGTCGCGGACCCGACCACCCGCGTGCCGTCGTAGAGCACGACGGACTGGCCCGGGGCGACGCCCCGGATGCGGGAGTCCAGGCGCACCTCGACCTTCGCATCGGCGCCGTCACCATCGGCCCACGCCGTCGCGGGGAACTCCTCACCATGGGCGCGGACCTGAGCGCCGACCCGCACGACTCCCTTCGGTGCCGGCCCGCACCAGCGGGCGTGGTCGCCGGTCAGAGCGTCGACGCCGAGCAGGTCAGCCGTCCCGACGACCACCTGGTTCGAGCTCGGCCGCACCTCGACGACGTAGCGCGGCTGCCCGTCCGGAGCAGGTCGGTGCAGGCCCAGGCCCTTGCGCTGCCCGACGGTGTAGGCGAAGGCACCGTCGTGACGCCCCACCACCTGGCCGTCCGTGTCGACGATCTCGCCGGGCGCCTCGCCGAGCTCGCGCGTGAGCCAGCCCCGGGTGTCACCGTCGGCGATGAAGCAGATGTCGTGGCTGTCCGGCTTCCTGGCGACGTAGAAGCCGCGCTCCGCGGCCTCCTCACGGATCTGCGGCTTGGTCGTGTCACCGAGCGGGAAGAACGACCGCGCCAGCTGCTCCTCGTCGAGGACGCCGAGCACGTAGCTCTGGTCCTTGGCCGCGTCGACCGCCCGGTGCAGCTCCCGGCGCACTCCCCCGGCACCGTCGGGCACCTGACGCACCTGGGCGTAGTGACCCGTCGCGACGGCGTCGAAACCGAGCGCGACGGCCTTGTCGAGCAGCGCGGCGAACTTGATCTTCTCGTTGCACCGCAAGCACGGGTTGGGGGTGCGCCCGGCGGCATACTCCCGTGTGAAGTCCTCGACCACATCACGCTTGAAGCGGGCAGCCATGTCCCAGACGTAGAACGGGATGCCGAGCACGTCGGCCACCCGGCGGGCGTCTCCGGCGTCCTCGATGGTGCAGCAGCCTCGGGCCGACTCGCGCAAGGTCGCCGCGCTCTGGCTCAGCGCGAGGTGCACGCCCACGACCTCGTGACCGGCGTCGACCATGCGGGCGGCGGCCACGGCAGAGTCGACGCCGCCACTCATGGCGGCGACGACCCTCACGACGCGGTCACCTCGCGCGCCCGGCGAGCCCGCTCGATGGCGGCAGGCAGCGCGTCGATGAAGGCGTCGACGTCCTCGGACGTCGACGTGTGGCCGAGCGTGACGCGAAGCGCACCGCGGGCCTCGCTCTCCGCGATGCCCATCGCGAGCAGGACATGGCTCGGCTGCGGCACGCCGGCCTGGCAGGCAGACCCGGTCGAGCAGGACACGCCCGCAGCGTCGAGCAGGTAGAGCAACGAGTCGCCGTCACAGCCCGGGACGAGCAGGTGGGCATTGCCCGGCAGGCGCCGCGCAGCATCGCCGCGCTGCCAGAACCCGGTGGGTCGAATGTCGGGCGACACGGCCATGGCGCGCTCGATGAGGTCGTCGCGCAACGAAACGAGGCGGCTCGCCTCGGAGGCCATCGACTCGAAGGCGGCGGTCAGGGCCGTGGCGAAGCCGACGATGGCCGGGGCGTCGAGAGTGCCCGAGCGGACCTGGCGCTCCTGACCCCCGCCGTGCGTGAGCGGGACCAGACGCGCTGCGCGCCGGGCTACCAGTGCGCCCACCCCGATCGGGCCGCCGAGCTTGTGCGCAGTGACCGACATCAGGTCGGCCCCGCTCTGCGTGAAGTCGACCGGGAGGTGGCCGACCGCCTGCACCGCATCCGTGTGGAACGGCACGTCGAACTCGTGAGCCACCTCGGCGATGGCGCGGATGTCCTGGACCGTGCCCACCTCGTTGTTGGCCCACATGACCGACACCAGGGCGACCGACTCGGGCTCCTGCTCGATGGCGCGGCGAACCGTCTCCGGCTCGACCAGGCCCTCCGGGGTGCACTCCAGCCACGTCACCTTGGCGCCTTCGTGCGCGACGAGGAAGTCGACGCAGTCGAGTACGGCGTGGTGCTCCGTCGCGCCGACGAGCAGGCGCACGCGCGCCGGGTCGCGGTCGCGTCGAGCCCAGAAGGTGCCCTTGACCGCAAGGTTGTCGGACTCCGTGCCACCGGAGGTGAAGATGATCTCGGACGGGCGCGCGCCGAGGCACTTGGCGATGCTCTCGCGCGACTCCTCGACGGCACGCCGGGCCGCTCGCCCCGTGCGGTGCAGCGACGACGGGTTGCCCACGATCGCCAGCTGCTTCGTCATGGCCGCGAGCGCCGCCGGAAGCATCGGCGTGGTCGCCGCGTGGTCGAGGTAGGCAGTCACCCACTGATTCTAGGGCGCTGCGCGCACGACCCTGGACTCCGCGGGACCGAGGCGCCGCACGCAGGGAGGCTCTGCCGTGGCGCTTCATGGACGGAGGCGCCGGGAGAGCCCCGGCGCCTCCGTCCGACCTACCCGGGCCTCACGGCCCGCGGTCGGTCACCTCACGGGCTGACCGACTGGACCACGACGTCTCCGGACCCCACGACCGAGCCTGTGCTGGTAGCCACCAGGACCTGGCCGATGAGCGTCCGCCCCTCTGCCGGCACGGCGTTGGCGGTGACCTGGCCGGGAACCGTCCAGGCCGTCGCCGAGGGTCGTAGGGCGTTCGCGTCCGTAACGCTCACCGCGCCGAAGGCCGGGTTGGAGAACACGTCGACGTAGTTGTACGTCGTGGTGCCCGCCGGCACGGCGAAGCCGTCCACCAGGACCACCCACGCGCCGGCGGCCGGGTTGGCGATCGTCACGGACTCCTCGCTGTCACCGTCGGCGCTCTGGCCGGCGAGGACGCAGGTCCCGGAGGTGCAGTTGAACACGAACAGGTCGAGGTCTGCGGCCGGATCGGAGGTTCCGCCGATCGTCGCCCGCAGCGACGAGCTTCCCGGGGCCACCGTCACGCCGTAGGTCTTCTGCTCATGGTTGGCGATCGTCTCGACGTTGCGGAACGCGCTGCCCAGAGTGCTTCCGACGAGCCTCCCGGTGAACGGGCCGAAGAGGTTCGTGGCCGTGTACGACCTGGCCACGGGGACCCCGACCGTCGCGGACGCGATGACGTCAGGGTTCGGCGAGACCAAGGCGCCGAGGATGGACGTCGTCAGCGTGTACGGCACGGCGTCGGCGTCCGAGGTGCGCCGGACCTCGACCGTCACCTCCCACACACCGGCCTGTGGGTTGGCCACAGTCCGGCTGGTCGCCGGCCCCACGCCGCAGTTCTGCGAGCAGCCGGGCACCGGCGGGTTGTAGGCGTTCGGCGTCTGGTTGCTGTCGATGCTCACGCCGTACGGGTGGACCCGCAGGAAGCGGATCTGGCCCGCGCCGGCGGTGGCGCCGCCACCAGCGAGGTCGACCTTGAGGGCCGGCACCCCGGCAGGAACGTTGACGAAGGTGCTCACCGTCTGGTTGCGGTAGGCGGTGCCCGCCGTCGTCACGGTGTATCCGTCCGCTGCTGTGAACTGCCGGGCCGCGATGACGGTGTTGAGGGTCTGGGCCTCGACACCGGCGATCGTGGGGTCATCGAGGTTGAGGATCGCCGAGTGCGCCCCCGGCGTCGCCGGGTTCACCGAGACCGGGAAGGTCACCGTGGCGTTGAGCGGGAGTGCCACCGAGCCGGCCGAGGAGAAGGTCCCGTCGTTGCCGACCCAGGTGACGGCATACGTCTTGGTGCCGCCACCGCCACTCGTGCGCGTGAACGTGTAGCTGCGGGTGAACGAGTCGCCCGCCTTGACGCCTTCGCGGTCGAAGATGCCCTGCCCGATCCCGGGGGTCGCGAGGAACCCGCTGAGGACGGTGTTCACCGGCACCGACGAGCTGATGTCGACGGTCTTGGCGTTCGTCTTGAGCACATCCCACGCGCTCGAGACGTTGACCAGGCCGTTGCCCTGCTCGTACGCGCCATACCCCGCGATGAACCTGGCGCTCGAGTTCATCGCCTTGCGCAGCTGCTCGGGCTGGTGCTGGACGCCGGTCTGCTTGGCCGCAGACACGAGCAGAGCGGCAGCGCCGGCGGCCTGCGGCGAGGCCATCGAGGTGCCGTTGAACATCGCGTAGCCGACGGCGCACACGTAGGGCAGGCACTGCCCGGCCTGGCCCTGCCAGGTCGGGATCGTCGAGACGGCCGAGCCCGGCGCGATGACCTGCGGCTTGAAACCGCCGTCCTCACGCGGGCCGCGCGACGAGAACGGGTGCAGGCCCTCGGCCTGGCTGGAGTCGGAGCCGTAGTTGCTCTGCCACGTCTCGCGCGTGATGTACGACCCGACGCTCATGACCTTGGATGCGACGGCGGGGTCACCGATGGTGTTGACACCGGGCCCGTCGTTGCCCGCCGAGAAGAACATCTGGACGTCGCTCTGCGTGATGAGCTTGTCGTAGAGCGCGGCTCGCGCGTTGTTGCCGTCGTTGAGGGCGGGCAGTCCGCCGATCGACATGTTGATCACGTCGACGTTGGCCGTCTTGGCGGCGTAGATCATCCCTTCCAGGAGTGCATGGGACGTGCATCCTGCGATGAAGAGGCACACCCGGACGGAGACGATCTTGGCTCCCGGGGCCGCACCCGTCATCGCGCCACCGAACATGCCGTTCGCTGCCGTGATGCCTGCGACGTGAGACCCGTGGGCGGCCGAGACGATGCCGATGTTCACGGCCTTGTTCTTGCCGTCGGTCTGGACGACGAACGGCAGCTGTTCGACGACCGGCGTCGCGGGATTGTCTGTGCCGAACGTTCCGATGTCGCGCGCCTGCCTGTAGTCGCGCATCGCGGGCTCGTCGGCGAAGGACGAGTTCTGGTTGCTGTCGACCCAGACGGTGCCGGCCTTGGCATCCCAGAGGACCGCGAAAACGCCCGAGGAGCCCGCCGGGTTGCCGTCCCGGTTCACGTCGTTCCCGAGCTCGCCGCCGAGCCGCGGGTCGCGCTCGTTGAAGACGCCGAAGCGGTATGCCGCCGTGCCGGGTGCCGTGTACGTGACGTTGCCGATGGAGAAGCTGGCGCCAGACACCTGGGTGTTCATGGCGATCCAGGTCGGGTCGTTGTCGTCGTTCACCCCGTTCGTGAAGGTCGGGGCGGTCATCGTCACCCAGTCGACGATCTTGCGCTCGCCGGTGGTGGTCGTCTGGAGGGCCGGGTTGCCGAGGTCCACGCCCGAGTCGATGATGCCGATCGTCGTGCCGCGGCCGTCCCAGGTCGGGTGGGCCTGCACGAACTGGGCGGCGCCGGTGTCGCCGATGGGCATGTACGGGTTGACCAACGGGGTCGCCGGGCCGGGTGCCGGCTGGGAGGTCGGGGGCACCTGGCCGTCGGGCCGCGGATCCTCGAGCGGGATCACCTCGTCGACGTCCACCGCCTCCACTCCGCCGACCGACGGGACGGCGTAGGCCCGATCGGTCGCGATCGTGACGCGGAGGTACCCGAGGGCGTCGTCGCGGTATCCGACCTGCCCACCGAGTGCGGCGATGGATGCGGCGGCCTTCGCGGTGGCCGTCGGGGTGGTCGACACGATCAGGGTGACGGTCTTGGCACCGTTCGCCTTCGCCTGGGCGACGAGCTCCCGGTCATGCTTGCCCAACCCGTCGTCACCCGGTCCTCCCGGGCCCGGCGCTGCCCCGGCCGACGAGGCGAGGGTTGCCAGGGCGATCGCTGCCGCTCCCGCGGCAGCCACGAGGCCGCGCATTCGAAACGTCGAGGTCATTGGCTTCCTTTCAGCGCTGTGGAGCCCCCGCGGGCCTCCCTGCCCACTCCCAGCGTCGAGTGTGCTCGCCCTGGGAACTTCCTGAGAGCGAATTGCCGATAGTCGTCGGTGCGCCGACCGCGGAGCCGGTGCCGGTGCCCCATCGGCGGGGCCGCTCGACCTAAGATCGGGCCCATGAGCGGCAGGCACGAGAGCACGGGACGGAGCCGGTTGCGCGCACCGGCTCTCCATCGCGCCATCGCCGCGCTCGCGTGCCCGGTCGTCGGCTACTTCGTCGCGCGCCTGCTGCTGCGCTACGTGCACACCCTGCCGGTGACGCCGACGTATGCCGTGTGCCTGGGGGTCGCGCTCGTGCTCGCCGTGCGCGCGTGGCGGGCCCGGATCGACCTCGGCACCAAGACGCTCAAGGTGCACAACACGCTCATCACCCGGCGGCTCGAGCGGCAGGACGTCAAGCGGGTCTCCGACACCGGGCGCATCGAGTGGCTGGCGGGTCAGCGGCGACCGATGCGCCTGCCCTCGGAGGCGCTGCACGGGCCGTGGTGGACGTTCGGCACCGGCCGCGCCAGCTACGCCTCCAACAGGGCGCGGCTCGCCTCCTGGCAGCGCACCTCCCCGCGGGTCGACGTCGAGGCCCCGCCGGCGGAGCCGGCCGCCTGAGACTCCACCCGACCTGATCGGTACGCGGACTGCGGCACCGACCATGCGGCATACCCGGCGTTGCGGCCAGCAACCCGCGAAGGGCCCCGCAACCCGCGACATGACAGAAGGCCGGCCCGCAAGAGCGGACCGGCCTTCTGAGGTTGGTCGCCGGTCAGCCCTTGGCGGCCTTGATCGCCTCGGTCGCCTGCGGCAGCACGTTGAACAGGTCGCCGACGACGCCGAAGTCGACGAGCTCGAAGATCGGCGCCTCGTTGTCCTTGTTGACCGCGACGATCGTCTTGGACGTCTGCATGCCCGCCCGGTGCTGGATCGCGCCGGAGATGCCGCACGCGACGTACAGCTGCGGGCTGACCTGCTTGCCGGTCTGGCCGACCTGCGAGGTGTGGGGGTACCACCCCGCGTCGACGGCCGCGCGGGAGGCGCCGACGGCGGCACCGAGCGAGTCCGCGAACTCCTCGACCTTGGAGAAGTCGCCGCCCGTGCCACGCCCGCCCGAGACGACGATGGCGGCCTCGGTGAGCTCCGGCCGGCCCGTGGCCTGCTTGGGCTTGGACTCGACGATCCGAGCGGCCTTGGCGGCGTCCGACGGCGTGAAGTCGACCACCTCGTCGGCGGCGGCCGCAGGTGCCTCCTCGGGCGTGGCCGAGTTGGGCTTGACGGCTATCACCGGCGTGCCCTTGGTCACGATCGCCTCGACCGTGTACGAGCCGGCGAACACCGACTGCGTCGTCGCGACGCCACCATCGGCAGCCTGCACGTCGACCGCATCGGTGATGAGGCCGGAGTCGGTCTTGACCGCCAAGCGAGCCGCGATCTCCTTGCCCTCCGGGGATGCCGACAGCAGCACGGCGGCCGGGGACGTCGCTCCGACGAGCTGGGCGAGCAGCTCGGCCTGCGGGACGACGAGGTGCTCGAGCACCTCGGGGGTCTCGACGCGGTAGACCTTCTCGGCGCCGAACCGCGCCAGAGTGTCCTTGGCGGCGTCGAACCCGGCACCGACGAGGACCGCCGACGGCTCGCCGATACGCCGCGCGATGGTGAGCAGCTCGGACGTCGTCTTGCGGACCTTGCCGTCGACATGGTCCACGAGGACGAGAACTTCAGCCATGTTCGTGAATCTCCTTTGCTGGCTGGCGAATCAGACGACTGGATCTGGGGTGTCAGACGAACTTGCGCTCGGCGAGGAAGGCCGCGAGCTTCGTGCCGCCGTCACCCTCGTCGGTGACGATCTGGCCCTGCGTGCGCGGCGGCCGGGCGGCGAAGGACTGCACCTTCGTCCAGGCGGCATCGAGACCAACCTGCGCGGCGTCGATGCCGAGGTCGGCGAGCGTCCAGGACTCCACCGGCTTCTTCTTCGCGGCCATGATCCCCTTGAACGACGGGTAGCGCGGCTCGTTGATCTGGTCGGTGACCGACACCAGGGCCGGCAGCGTGGCCTGGATCGTCTGGGTCGAGACGTCACCGTCACGACGGATCGTGACGGTCCCGCCCTCGACGGTGAGCTCGGAAGCGAACGTCACCGCGGGCAGGCCGAGGCGCTCGGCCAGCATGGTGGGCACGACGCCCATCGTGCCGTCGGTGCTCGCCATGCCGGTGACGACGAGGTCGACGGGTGCGTCGCCGGCGACCTTCTTGATCGCCTCGGCGAGCACGAGCGAGGTCGCGATGGCGTCCGAGCCATGGATCGCCGCGTCGTTGACGTGGACGCCCTTGTCGGCACCCATCTGCAGCGCCTTCTTGATCGCGTCGGCCGCCTGGTCGGGACCCACGGTGAGGACGGTGACCTCACCCTCGCCCGCCTCGACGATCTTCAGGGCCTCCTCGACGGCATACTCGTCGAGCTCGGACAGCAGGCCGTCGACGTTCTCGCGGTCGGTCGTGTTGTCAGATGCGTTGAACGTGCGCTCGGCCTGGGCGTCGGGCACGTACTTGACACAGACGACGATGTTCATGGATGAACGTCCTCTTCCGTTACGTGGTCAGATGATGCCGGAGGTCGCTCCGGCACTGCCGCCCATCCTCTCACTGAGCGTTTGCATACCGAGCATGCTCGGGGCGTGACGCTCACCACCCGTGCGCTGCCTCACTCAGGATCGAGGCCGGCGGTCTCGATGACGTGGAAGGCGGGCTCCTCGTAGGGGTGGGACGCGCGCAGGGCCGCCACCACCTGGCTTCGCAGCCCGCGCTCGAAGGTCACCTCGACCCGATGCTCGGGCAGCCGCTCGAGGGCGCCGACGACGCCGACCGCTGGACTTGCGCCGGCACCAGGGCGGAACTGCCCCGTGCCCTCGACGAGCCACGCACACTCCGAGTAGTCGCCGACCCGACCCGCCCCGGCCGCGAAGAGGGCGGCGAGCACGCGCTCGGTCGCCTCGACCGGTGAGTAGAAGACGAGCACGTCGAGTGGCCGCTCCGTCACACGACCCGCGGCCGGGGTGACCACAGGAGCAGCGGGTGTGTCGAAGCGGCCACTCGACGCAGGGGAATCGGTCACTGGCCTTCGAACTTCGCCTTGCCCGGCCCCTGCTCGACGAACGAGGTCATGCCCGTCTCGCGGTCCTTGGTGGCGAACAGCCCGGCGAAGAGCATCCGCTCGATCTCCAGACCGGTCTCGAGATCCGTCTCGAGACCACGGTCGATGGCCTCCTTGGCCGCGCGAACGGCATACGAGGCGGCGCCGACGAAGCTCCCGGCCCACTCGCGCGCCGTGGCGTAGACGTCCGCCGCGGGCACGACCTTGTCGGCCAGCCCGATCGCGAGCGCCTCGGTGGCGTCGACGAACCGGCCGCTGAGGATGATGTCCTTGGCCTTGGCGGCGCCGACGAGGCGCGAGAGTCGCTGGGTGCCGCCGGCGCCGGGGATGATGCCCAGCAGGATCTCAGGCTGGCCCAGCTTGGCGTCGTCGGCCACGACCCGGAAGTCGCACGCGAGCGCGAGCTCGCAGCCGCCGCCGAGGGCGTAGCCTGTGATCGCGGCGATCACGGGCTTGGGGATGCGGGCGACCGCACTGATCGAGGTCGTGAGCGGCCCGGAGCGGTCGACCATGCCGGTGTACGACATGGTCTGCATCTCCTTGATGTCGGCGCCGGCGGCGAAGACCCGCTCGCCGCCGTAGACGATGACCGCCTTGACGTCCGAGCGCGCCGACGCCTCGGAGGCCGCCTCGCGGATCTCCTCCTGGACCTGGACGTTGAGCGCGTTCATCTTCGGCCGGTCGAGGCGGATCGTGCCGATGCCGCTCTCGACCTCGAGACGGACGAACTCGCCCATCAGTCGGTGCCGAGGCCGGCGCCGGGCTCCTCGGCCGGCAGCCACGACTGGAAGAAGAAGCCGACGCTCTGGAGGATGTGGTTCACCGAGAGCGGGACGAGGATGTCGAGGTCGGCGTTGGGCGTGATGACGTGCTCTGCCGAGACGACGAGGCTCTCCTGGACCAGCGAGAGCTTGACGATGTTGAGCTGCATCGTCATGTCGTTGCAGCGGGCGAGGCGCTCGTTGCGGTCGGTCGACACCGGGTCGGCGAGCTGCCACTGGCCGAAGAACCGCACCAGCGCCAGGTCTCCCTCGGCGACGCGGGCGAACAGCGTCGTGCTCGTGCCCTCGTTGTCGACGATCGCGAACTCGAGGTCTCCGTCGCTGTCGACGGCGGCGTCGATGCCAAGGCCCTTCAGCACCTGCATGATGCGGTCACGCACAGGCGTTTCGCTGACGGGTGCGCCGTTCGGGCCGGCGTCAGGCACGCTCGGCATGAAGTTGGGCAGCGAAGTCGGATCGGTCATGCGCCCCACCGTAGACTGCGACCACGGACGGACGCGAGGTGGCCCATGACTCTGCTCACGGTCGCGACGGCCAACACGTGCTCGGGAGACCTGCTCCGCACGACCGACGGTCTCGGCCCGTTCCGGGCCGCCGGCGTGCAGGTGCTGGGCCTGCAGGAGGTCTTCGGCCTCGACGAGCGGGCCGTGTCGGCCGCGCTCGAGTCGTCCGGCTACCGGCTCGCTCACCTGCACGCGCCCGCGGGCCTCGCGATCGCCCATGACCCCGCCACGACGCATGTCGAGCCTGACGTGCTCGTCACCACCCTGGCTCCTGCGGGGCCGCTGCTGCGCTGGTTCGACCACTGGCACGAGCGTGCCATGGTCAGCGCGGGGGTCGCGGTCGGCACCTCGCAGGGTCTCCCGGGCGCGCACTCGGTGACCTTCTCGACGGCGCACCTCATCGTGTTCGCGCGTGCGGTGGCGCGCGGACGGCAGGTGGTCCGCCTGCGCTCGGCGATGCAGCAGGACCGGCTGCGCCGCGGGCCGCACATCGTGACCGGCGACATGAACCACTATCCGGGGCCGACCCGGCGGGACCTGGCCATGCATGTCGCGGGCGGCTTCGACCGCGTCGTCCTCGACGAGCCGACGTGGCGCATCGCAGGGTCCAAGCACGAGTGGATGGGCCGCGTCGCCGCCATGGCGACACACCGTAACCTGTCCGCCTTCGACGCCCAGCTCGACGTCGTCCTGCACCGTGGGCTGGACCTGCGCTCCTCGGCCGTCATCGACATCGCCTCGGACCACCGCGCCGTCGTGTGCACGTTCGACCTCGCGACGTGACCCCATACGCTTCTCGACATGTGCCCCCGACCGCCAGCGACGCCCGACCTGCCGCCCGACCTCGGCGTCCGTGTGAAGGCGGACGGCGCGCAGTTCTGCGTGTACGCCGGCCACGCGCGCTCGGTGGAGGTGTGCCTGTTCGATGTGGCGCCGGACGGCTCTGAGACCGAGCGTCGCGTGCCCTTGCAGCACCGCGCCCACGGCACGTGGTTCGACACCATCAGGGGCGTCGGTGTGGGCCAGCGCTACGCGCTGCGCGTCGACGGTGACTGGGACCCCGACCGCGCGCTGCTCTACAACCCGACGAAGCTGCTGCTCGACCCGTACGCCCGGGCCGTCGAGGGCGACGTCGTGCTCGACCCGGCTCTCTACAGCCACCGCGTCGGCCGCGACCTCAAGGGCGACCTCAGTGTCCGGGACACTCGCGACTCCGCCGACCACATGCCGCGGTGCGTCATCGTCGACGACGAGTTCGACTGGGGGGCAGATCGATTCCCGCGCCACTCGCTCACCGAGTCGCTGATCTACGAGGTCCACGTCAAGAATGCCACGCGGCTGCACCCCGACGTCCCCGAGCAGCTTCGGGGGACGTATGCCGGCCTCGCCCACCCGGCCTTCGTGGACCACCTGCGTGAGCTGGGTGTGACCGCCGTGGAGCTGCTTCCCGTGCACACGTTCACGCACGAGCCGGAGCTCGTGCTCCGTGGGCTGACCAACCACTGGGGCTACAACACGCTGGGCTTCTTCGCCCCGCACGCCGCCTATGCCGCGGCCAAAGACCCACAGGGTGTGCTCGACGAGTTCAAGGGCATGGTCAAGCTGCTGCACGCTGCGGGCATCGAGGTCATCCTCGACGTGGTCTACAACCACACTGCCGAGCAGTCCCGCGAGGGCATGACGCTGTCCTGGCGCGGGCTGGACCAGCGCGCCTACTACCGGCTCGACGGCCGGGGCCGCGACATCGACGTCACCGGCTGCGGCAACACCCTCGACCTCACCCACCCGATCGTGGCGCGGATGGTGCTCGACTCGCTCCGGTACTGGGTCAACGAGTGCCACGTCGACGGCTTCCGCTTCGACCTCGCCGTGGCCCTCGGGCGGGGCAAGGACGACAACTTCGATCCCGACCATCCGTTCCTGGTCGCGCTGCGCACCGACCCGGTGCTGTCCCGTTCCAAGCTCATCGCCGAGCCGTGGGACGTCGGCATCCACGGCTGGCGCACGGGCCAGTTCCCGCCGCCCTTCTCCGAGTGGAACGACCGCTTCCGCGACACGGCGCGCACGTTCTGGCTCCGCGACGTCGCGGCCGCCACCAAGGGCGGCGTGCGGCACGGCGTGCGCGACCTCGCCACGCGGCTCGCCGGGTCGCAGGACCTCTTCGACAGCCACGACCGCGGCACCATCGCGTCGGTCAACTTCGTCACCGCGCACGACGGCTTCACGCTCGCCGACCTCACGGCATACGACGTCAAGCACAACGGCGCCAACGGGCACGGCGGCACCGACGGGTCCGATGACAACCGCTCGTGGAACCACGGGGTCGAGGGACGCACCGACGACCCGGCGATCAATGCTGCCCGCCGGCGCTCGATGCGTAACCTGCTCGGCACCCTGCTGCTGTCGACAGGCGTCCCGATGCTCAACGGCGGCGACGAGCTGGGCCGGGGCCAGCGCGGCAACAACAACCCTTTCTCCCAGGACAACGAGGTCAGCTGGATGGGGTGGGAGCACGAGCAGTGGCAGTCCGACCTGCTCGAGACGACCCGCCACCTCGTCCGGCTCCGACGCGAGCACCCGGTGCTGCGCCAGCGGACCTTCTTCTCCGGCAGGCAGATCCACGAGGACGGGTCCACCGACCTGGCGTGGTTCGGCGGCGACGGCGAGCCGATGGGACACCGCTGGGACGGGCCCGCGACCGATGTGATGCAGGCGCTCTACAACGGCGCGTGGCTGGGCGAGCAGACCGTCCTGGTCACCCTGAACGGCTCGGCGCAGCCAACCGACGTGACGCTGCCTGCCGCCCCGGGCGCACCGGCATACCAGCTGCTGTGGGACAGCAGTGACGACCGCCCCTCGCCCCCTGGAGAACCACTGGAGGCGGGGGCGGCCGTCACGATGGTGAGCGCGTCGATGCGCGTCTGGCGCGTCGTCGACTAGGCACCCCGCCAACCCAGTGGCTGTGGCGGGTCGTCGGATAGGCGCCGCCCTGCCGAACCCAGTCGAGTGGCCCCGCTGTCACACCGGCCCCAGCAAAGGGGGCCCGCTCTGGCGCGAGCGCCTGTGACGACGGGGCCACTCGACTCCGGCAGGGGGGCCGCGCTCTGCTCCTCGGCGCTGCAGGCCAAGCCCGCTCGACTGGTCGAGGCGGCATCGAAGGGCCCCATCGCAGATACCCGAGGACCCCACCCGGAACCTGCCGCCTGCCGAACCCAGTCGAGTGGCCCCGCTGTCACACCGGCCCCAGCAAAGGGGGTCCGCTCTGGCGCGAGCGCCTGTGACGACGGGGCCACTCGACTCCGGCGGGGGGCCGCGCTCTGCGCCTCGGCGCTGCAGGCCAAGCCCGCTCGACCGGTCGAGGCGGCATCGAAGGGCCCCATCGCAGATACCCGAGGACCCCACCCGGAACCTGCCGCGCGCAAACCAGTCGAGTGGCCCCGCTGTCACACGAGCCCCAGCGAAGGGGGCCCGCTCTGGCGCGAGCGCCTGCGACGACGGGGCCACTCGACTCCGGCGGCGGGGCCGCGCTCTGCTCCTAGGCGTTTCGGGCCAGGCCCAGCTCGGCCGGCGTCGCGAGCGCAGGGTGCTTCGGCACGATGCGGACGCTGTAGCCGAACGAACCAGTGCGGCGCAGCGGCTGGGAGCCGGCGAACTGGTGACGGCCGCCGTCATACGACTCGACGAGCTCGAGCGGTGCGGTCTCCATGCCCCAGATGTCGTCGGTGTCGCTGACGTGGCCGTGGACCAGCTGCACCGCTACGTCGTCGGGCGACAGCCCGTCGAGGGCCACGAACGCACGCAGCGACAGCGTGTCGCCGATCTGCGGGGAGTCCGACAGGCCCGAGGGCTCGACGTGCTCGACCTTGACCTTCGGCCACGAGGCCCGGACCCTCGCCTTGTATGCCGCGAGCTCCTTGGCGCCGGCGTACTCAGGGCCGTTGAGGCTGCGTCCCGCGCCTGCGGCCGGGCTGTAGAGCGTGGTGACGTAGTCCTGGACCATGCGGCTCGCGAGCACCTTCGGGCCGAGGGTCTTGAGCGTGTGGGTCATCATCTGGATCCAGCCGTGCGGCAGGCCGGCGGCGTCACGGTCGTAGAACTTGGCCGCGACGTCGTTCTCGATGAGGTCGTAGAGGGCGGCAGCCTCGATGTCGTCGCGGCGGTCTGCGTCCTCGACGCCGTCGGCCGTCGGGATCGCCCAGCCGTTGCGGCCGTCGAACCACTCGTCCCACCAGCCGTCGAGGATCGACAGGTTGAGCCCGCCGTTGAGTGCCGCCTTCATGCCCGACGTGCCGCACGCCTCGAACGGGCGTAGCGGGTTGTTGAGCCAGACGTCGCAGCCCGGGTAGAGCTGCTGAGCCATGGCGATGTCGTAGTTCGGCAGGAAGACGATGCGGTGGCGCACCTCCGGGTCGTCGGCGAAACGCACCATCTCCTGGATGAGCCGCTTGCCGGTCTCGTCGGCGGGGTGCGACTTGCCGGCGATGACGAGCTGGACCGGGCGCTCGGGGTGAAGCAGCAGCGACTTGAGCCGCTCGGGGTCGCGCAGCATGAGCGTCAGTCGCTTGTAGGTCGGGACGCGGCGCGCGAACCCGATCGTGAGCACGTCGGGGTCGAGCACGTCGTCGACCCAGCCCAGCTCGGCCTCGGTCGCGCCGCGCTTCTGCCACGAGGAGCGCACCCGGCGGCGAGCGTCGAGCACGAGCTTCTCGCGCATCTCGCGCTTCGTCGACCAGACCGCGTCGGCCGGGACCTCGTCGATGCGGTGCCACGCGTCGGTGCCCGCGATGTCAGCGGTCCCGAGGTGCTTGAGAGCGACGTCGTACACCGCTCGGTCGACCCACGTCGGGGCGTGGACCCCGTTGGTGATGCTGGAGATCGGCACCTCGACGTCGTCGAAGCCCGGCCACAGGCCGTCGAACATCTCGCGGCTCACGACGCCGTGCAGCTTCGAGACGCCGTTGGCGCGCTGGGCCAGACGCAGGCCCATGACGGCCATGTTGAAGATGCCCGGCTGGCCACCCTGGTAGTCCTCAGCGCCGAGGGCGAGCAGCCGCTCGACCGGAACGCCGGGGATCGCGTTGGCGCCGCCGAAGAAGAGGTTGATCTTGGCTGCGTCGAACCGGTCGATGCCGGCGGGGACGGGCGTGTGCGTGGTGAAGACGGTCGCGCTTCGGACCGCCTCGAGCGCCTCGTCGAACGTCAGGCCGTGGTCGCGAACCAGCTCGGTGATCCGCTCGACGCCAAGGAAGCCGGCGTGGCCCTCGTTGCTGTGGTACACCTCCGGCGTCGGCGCGCCGGTGAGACGCGACCACACACGCAGTGCGCGCACGCCGCCGACTCCGAGCAGCAGCTCCTGCTCGAGGCGGGTGTCGCCGCCGCCGCCATAGAGCGACTCGGTGACCTTGCGGGTCTGCTCGTCGTTGCCGGCCACGTCGGAGTCGAGGAGCAGCAGCGGGACGCGGCCCACCTGCGCCTTCCAGACGTGCGCGTTGAGCACGCGCCCGGCAGGCAGGTCCACGGACACGACGGCCGGGGTGCCGTCGTCCTCGCGAAGCAGCGACAGCGGCAGCCCGTCGGGGTCGAGCACGGGGTAGGTCTCGACCTGCCATCCGTCGCGCGAGAGTGCCTGCTTGAAGTAGCCGGTCTTGTAGAACAGCCCGACGCCGACGATCGGGACACCGAGGTCGGACGCGGACTTGAGGTGGTCTCCCGCCAGGATGCCGAGACCGCCGGAGTACTGCGGGAGCACGGCTGTGATGCCGAACTCGGGGCTGAAGTAGGCGATGGCCGTCGGGGCCGCCTTCCCGGCAGCCTGCTGCTCACGGCTCCACGACTGGTACCAGCGCTCCTCGGTGAGGTACGCGTGCAGGTCCTCGTTGGCGGCCACGACGCTGGCGACGAACTCGTCGTCGGCCGCCAGGGCCGCGAGCTCGTCGGCCGAGAGGCGCGACAGGAGCTTGACGGGGTCCTGGCTCGCGTCGGCCCACTTGCGGGGACTGATGGTTGCGAACAGGTCGCGGGTCGGCGGGTGCCACGACCAGCGAAGGTTGCTCGCAAGGACGCCGAGCCCCTCGATGCGGGGAGGCAGCACGGTGCGGACGCTGAAACGACGGATGGCCTTCACGAGGGAACAGCATAGGGGTGCCGATGACGTGTTCTTGCAACACTTGCAGCCGGGTTTCAGCCGGTGGACGCCCGAGGTCCACCCGACGGACGGCATGGGGGGCTGCCTCATGTGCCAACGGCCCCAACTTCGATACGGTCGATTCCGTGACTGGCAAAGCGAAGAAGACCCGTTCCCGCAAGCCCTCACCCCAGCGCCGCAGGTCCGTCGCGGCGGAGGCGCCGCGGCCGCAGACGTCGACGGCCGCCATCCCGACGGCCCCGCCTGAACCGTCCGAACCCTCCGAGCCGCCCGAGCCGCCCGAGCGACCCGAGCCCGCCGCGGCCTCGGCGGCCGAGGCCTCGTCGCGCACCACGGTGACCGCCGCCCTGGCCGAGCCCGACGACGCCGTGCCGCACGCGGACGCGGCATTCGTCGACGACACGGAAGCCGGAGCCGTTCACCTCGCTCCCGAGCATCCCGTGAGCACGGCCCCCACCGTCGCCGGTATGCCGGGTGGTGCCCTCCCGTTCGGACGCATCCCCGTCACCGACGTGCGGCCCCTCGTCGACGGCGGCGCCAGGTTCGCCAAGTCGGTCGTGGGCGAGGAGTTCGTCATACGGGCCAAGGTCTTCCGCGAGGGCCACGACGCCGTCAACGCCACCGCCGTGCTCACCGACCCCGACGGGCACGACCACTACTTCGCGATGCACTCGGACAACCCCGGGACCTCCGAGTGGTCCACCACGGTGGTGGCCAACCGCGAGGGCTGGTGGACCTACCGGGTCGAGGGGTGGTCCGACCCCTACGCCACGTGGGTGCACGACGCCGGCATCAAGATCGCGGCCGGAGTCGACGAGGACCTCATGTGCGCCGAGGGCGTCAGGGTGCTCGAGCGGTTCGCCCAGGCGGTCCGCGGGCAGGGCACCGACGCGTCCGAGATCGACAAGGGCATCGCGGCGCTCAGCGACACCCGGCGACCCGCCGCGCATCGCTTCGGGGCGGCGACGTCTCCGGAGATCATCGGTCTTGCCACGATGATGCCGCTGCGTGAGTTCGTCTCTCCCACAACGGCATACCCTCTGCTTGTCGAGCGCGAGCTGGCTCTCTACGGCGCGTGGTACGAGATCTTCCCGCGCTCAGAGGGCTGCTTCCGCGACGACAAGACCGGCGCCTGGGTCTCCGGGACCTTCCGGTCGGCCGCCAAGCGGCTGCCGGCGATCGCCGACATGGGCTTCGACGTCGTCTACCTCACCCCGATCCACCCGATCGGCACCACGGCGCGCAAGGGCCGCAACAACACGCTCACGGCCCAGCCGGGCGACCCCGGCTCGCCCTACGCCATCGGCTCGCCCGACGGCGGCCACGACGCGATCCACCCGGACCTCGGCACGTTCGAGGACTTCGACGCCTTCGTGGCCGAGGCGCGGCGGCTCGGGCTGGAGGTCGCGCTCGACATCGCCCTGCAGGCCTCCCCCGACCACCCGTGGGTCAAGACCCACCCGGAGCTGTTCACGACGCGCGCCGACGGCACGATCGCCTACGCGGAGAACCCGCCCAAGAAGTACCAGGACATCTACCCGCTCAACTTCGACAACGACCCCGCGGGCGCCTACGCGGAGGTGCGTCGCGTCATCCAGGTATGGCTCGACCATGGCATCCGGATCTTCCGCGTCGACAACCCCCACACCAAGCCGGTCGCCTTCTGGCAGTGGCTCATCGCCGACGTCGCCCAGGACCACCCCGACACCATCTGGCTGTCGGAGGCCTTCACCAAGCCGGCCATGATGCACACCCTGGCCAAGGCCGGGTTCCAGCAGAGCTACACCTACTACGCCTGGCGCAACGCCGCGTGGGAGCTCGAGGAGTACGGCCGCGAGATCGCCGGGGACGCCGCGGCATACATGCGCCCGTCGTTCTGGCCCACGACCCACGACATCCTCACGCCCCCCATGCAGTACGGCGGCCCGACCGAGTGGAAGCTGCGCGCGGCCCTGGCTGCGACGATGGTCCCGACCTACGGCATCTATGCCGGGTACGAGCTCATGGAGCACGTGGCGCGGCCCGGCGCCGAGGAGCAGATCGACAACGAGAAGTACGAGTACAAGGACCGCCAGTGGTTCCTCTACGAGCCCGGCGGTCCCCTCGAGCACCGAAGCCTCGCGTGGTACCTCAAGCGGCTCAACGACATCCGCGGCTGGCACCCGGCCCTGCGCTGGCTGCGCAACCTGCGCTTCCACTCGGCAGACGACGAGAACTTCCTCGTCTACAGCAAGACCCGCGTCGTCGGCGGCCAGCGCGACACCGTCCTCGTCGTCGCCAACCTCGACCCCCACGGGACGCGCGAGACCTGGGTGCACCTCGACCTGGAGGCGTTGGGGATGGCCTCCTGGTCGACGTTCGACGCCCACGACCACATCACGAACCAGACCTGGCAGTGGCGCGCCGACAACTACGTCCGCCTCGGCCCCGACTCCGAGCCGGTGCACATCCTCAGCGTGAGGAGCCACTGACCGGATGCAGGGACTCAACCTCTCCCAGCCGGGTCTGAGGCATGACCCGCAGTGGTTTCGGAAGGCGGTCTTCTACGAGGTGCTGGTCCGTGCGTTCGCAGACTCGAAGGGGGTGGGTGCCGGCGACTTCACCGGGCTCATCGGCAAGCTCGACTATCTCCAGTGGCTGGGCATCGACTGCCTGTGGCTGCCGCCGTTCTACGCCTCACCGCTGCGCGACGGCGGCTACGACATCTCCGACTACAAGGCGGTCCTGCCGGAGTTCGGCACCCTGCCGGAGTTCACCGAGCTCGTCGCGCAGGCCCACCTGCGCGGCATCCGCGTCATCACCGACCTGGTCATGAACCACACCAGCGACCAGCACCCGTGGTTCCAGGCCAGCCGGGCCGAGCCGACCGGGCCGTTCGGCGACTACTACGTGTGGTCCGACACCGACGACGGCTACCGCGACGCGCGCGTCATCTTCATCGACTCCGAGGTGTCCAACTGGGCCTTCGACCCGATCCGTCGGCAGTTCTTCTGGCACCGGTTCTTCAGCCACCAGCCCGACCTCAACTTCGACAACCCGGACGTCCAGGAGGCGATGTTCGACATCGTCCGCTTCTGGATGGACCTCGGCATCGACGGCTTCCGGCTCGACGCGGTCCCGTACCTGTTCGAGCAGGAGGGCACGAGCTGCGAGAACCTGCCACGCACCCACGCCTTCGTAGCGCGGCTGCGCGCCATGGTCGACGCCGAGTACCCCGGCCGCATCCTGCTCGCCGAGGCAAACCAGCCACCCACCGAGGTGGTGGACTACTTCGGCAGCCCGGATGCACCGGAGTGCCAGATGTGCTTCCACTTCCCGGTGATGCCACGGCTCTTCTATGCGCTACGCGAGGAAAGGGCCAAGCCGGTCGCCGAAGTCATGGCCGACACGCCCTCGATCCCTCCCGGATCGCAGTGGGGCACGTTCCTTCGCAACCACGACGAGCTCACGCTCGAGATGGTCACGCCCGAGGAGCGAGTCGCGATGTACGGCTGGTACGCCCCAGACCCGCGGATGCGGGCGAACGTCGGCATCCGCCGCCGGCTCGCGCCGCTGCTGGACAACTCCCGCCCGGAGATCGAGCTCATCCACGCCCTGCTGCTGTCGCTGCCCGGGTCGCCGTGCCTCTACTACGGCGACGAGATCGGCATGGGCGACAACATCTGGCTCAACGACCGCGATGCCGTGCGCACACCCATGCAGTGGACCCCTGACCGCAACGCCGGCTTCTCGAGCGTCGACCCCGGCAGGCTCTACCTCCCGGTGATCTCGAGCCTCGTGTACCACTACAACAACATCAACGTCGAGGCCCTCATGGCCTCCTCGGGGTCGCTGCTGCACTGGCTGCGGGGCATGCTCCAGATCCGGTCCCTGCACCCGGTCTTCGGCCTCGGCGACTTCACCGTGGTCGAGGCCGACAACGAGGCGGTCCTGTCGTTCTCGCGGGTCCTGTGTGGCGACCCCGCCCACGAGGACGAGGCCGTGCTGTGCGTCAACAACCTGTCCAGCCGACCGCAAGCGGCGACCGTCCAGCTGCCCGAGCACCTGTCCGGACGGCAGCTCGTCGACCTCTTCGGCGGCAGCGGCTTCCCATGGGTCGCTCCCGACGGTCGCGTCACCTTCACGCTCGGGTCCCGAGACTTCTTCTGGCTGCAGGTCCGCGGCAGAGAGGACAACCACTGATGGCCATCGTCCACAAGGGCGCGACACTCGTGCCCACCAAGACAGAGCTCGTCACCCAGTGGATGCCGCGACAGAGGTGGTACCACGGCAAGGGACACACGCCCCGGCTCCAACGCGTCGGTGGCTTCCGCTTCGAGGACCCGGCCGGCGAGGTGGGCGTCGAGACGGTGCTGTTCGCCGACACGGCGGTCAGCCCTGCCGTCGTCTACCAGGTCCCCCTCACCTACCGGGGCGCGCCGCTCGAAGGCGCCGCGGCTGCCCTGCTCGGCACCATGGAGCACAGTGTGCTCGGCCGTCGCTGGGTCTACGACGCACCTCACGACCCCGTCTACGTGTCGCAGCTCATGGCGACCATCCTCACCTCGGGCGTCTCCGACGAGGCGCAGGCCTCCGTCGGGAGCAACGCCCTGGCGGTCGGGTCTGCGACCGGCGCTTGGGCGGGCTCCGTGGCCTCGTCCTCGGTGCTCACGGGCGAGCAGTCCAACACCTCGATCATCTGCCGCATGTCAGCGCCAGGGGGAGGGCCGGCCGAGCCGCTCATCGTCAAGGTCTTCCGCACCCTCCAGGACGGCGACAACCCCGATGTCGTCGTGCAGTCCGCGCTGACGCAGGCGGGCTCGCACCGGGTCCCGCTGGCGATCGGCAACCTCTCGGGTGCCTGGGACTCCCCCGATGGCGGCCCGGAGGCGCACGGGCACCTCGCGTTCGCCCAGGAGTTCATCCCCGGCGTCGAGGACGCCTGGCGGGTCGCGCTGGTCGCCGCAGCCTCGGGCACGGACTTCACCGGTCGCGCTCGGGACCTCGGGGTCGTCACCGCCGAGATCCACTCGGACCTCGCGGACACGCTCGGCACGGCCGAGGTGACGCCCGAGGCCCGCGAGGCGCTTGCAGCCTCGATGCGCCAGCGGTATGCCGCCGCTGTGGCCCTCGTGCCCGACCTGGCCTCCCAGGCGGCCGCGTTCGAGCGCGTCGTCGCCTCGGTGCGCGACACCGCCTGGCCAGCGCTGCAGCGGATCCACGGTGACTATCACCTCGGACAGGTGCTCGACGTGCCCGAGCGTGGCTGGGTCGCGCTCGACTTCGAGGGTGAGCCCCTGCGGCCGCTCGCCGAGCGCGTCCAGCCCGACCTCACCCAGCGCGACGTCGCCGGCATGCTGAGGTCCTTCGACTACGCGGCGGGGTCCGTGGCACTCGCGGACTCCCCCGTCGACGCGACGGCGTGGGCACGCTCCTGCCGCAAGGCGTTCCTGGACGGGTATGCCTCCGTCGCAGGAGAGGCCGACGCCGATGCCGTCGCACTGACCAGAGCGCTCGAGCTCGACAAGGCGCTCTACGAGGTTGTCTACGAGGCCCGGAACCGCCCGACCTGGCTGCCGATCCCCCTCGGAGCCGTCGGCCGACTGACCAGCGAGGAAGGCACGCGATGAGCCCCCACGGAACCGACCACCCCACGACGTCCCCCGTGCTCGACGACGCGGCGATCACCGCGTTCCTGCAGGGCCGCAACGCCCAGCCGCACGACCTGCTCGGCCACCACGTCGGGCCGGGTGGGCTCACGATCACGGCATACCGGCCGTTCGCGACCCGAGTGCAGGCGCGGCTCGACTCGGGCGACGTCGTCGAGCTCCAGCACGTCCGCGACGGCATCTTCTCGATGACCTCGCCCGACTTCGGCACGACCCACGACTACCGCCTCCTGGTCGAGTACGGCGACGGCGTGGCGCACGAGCAGGACGACCCGTACCGCTTCGCGCCCACCCTCGGCGAGATGGACCGGCACCTCATCAACGAGGGGCGCCACGAGCAGCTCTGGACCGTGCTCGGGGCCCACGTACGCAGCTACCCCGGGCCGCTCGGGGAGGTGTGGGGGGCGTCCTTCGCGCTCTGGGCGCCGCGCGCCAAGGCCGTCCACGTGATCGGCGACTTCAACGACTGGGACCGGCGTACCCACCCGATGCGTGCCCTCGGTGAGAGCGGCATCTGGGAGCTGTTCCTGCCCGGCGCCCACGAGGGCATGAACTACCAGTTCGCCGTCCGAGGCCCCGACGAGCTGGTGCGGCTCAAGAGCGACCCGATGGCCCGGATGACCGAGGTGGCCCCGAAGCAGGCGGCCATCGTCACGCAGTCGCACTACAGCTGGGGCGACGGCGACTGGATGGAGCGGCGCCGCACCCGCAACTCGCACGAGGGCCCGATGAGCATCTACGAGGTCCATCTCGGGTCGTGGCGACAGGAGCTCGGCTACCGCGGCCTGGCCGAGCATCTCGTCAACTACGTGCGCGACCTCGGGTTCACCCACGTGGAGTTCCTGCCGGTGATGGAGCACCCCTACGTCCCGTCGTGGGGGTACCACGTGACCGGGTATTACGCACCGAGCTCCCGCTGGGGGCACCCTGACGACTTCCGCTACCTCGTCGACGAGCTGCACAAGGCCGGCATCGGCGTCATCCTCGACTGGGTCCCCGGCCACTTCGCGACGGACGAGTGGGCGCTGGCCCGGTTCGACGGGCTGCCGCTCTACGAGCACCCGGACCCGAGGCGCGGCTGGCACCCCGAATGGGGCTCCAACATCTTCGACTACGGCCGCCCCGAAGTGCGCAACTTCCTCGTCGCCAACGCGATCTACTGGCTCGAGGAGTTCCACTGCGACGGGCTGCGGGTCGACGGCGTGGCCTCGATGCTCTACCTCGACTACGCACGCGGCCCCGGGCAGTGGCTGCCCAACAAGGACGGCGGACGGGAGAACCTCGAGGCCGTCGCGCTGCTTCAGGAGACGAACGGGACGGCGTACAAGCGGGTCGGTGGCATCGTCACCATCGCCGAGGAGTCGACCACGTGGCCCGGAGTGACCAAGCCGACCAACCACGGCGGGCTCGGCTTCGGCTTCAAGTGGAACATGGGCTGGATGAACGACTCGCTCAAGTACCTCGGGCAGGACCCGATCTACCGGAGCTACCACCACGGCAAGCTGACCTTCTCGCTGATGTATGCCTTCGACGAGAACTTCGTGCTGCCGATCAGCCACGACGAGGTCGTCCACGGCAAGGGCTCGCTGCTGCGCAAGTCGAGCGGGCCACGTGAGCAGCAGGTGGCGACGCTTCGCGCCTTCCTCGCGTACCTGTGGTGCCACCCGGGCAAGCAGCTGCTGTTCATGGGCTGCGAGTTCGGCCAGGAGTCGGAGTGGTCCGAGGGACGCAGCCTGGACTGGTGGCTGCTCGACCAGCCGCTGCACTACCGCGTGCACAACCTCGTCAAGGACCTCAACCTGCTCTATCGGGCCAACCCGGCGCTGTGGGAGCTCGACAACGACCGCTCCGGCTTCGAGTGGCTCGAGGCCGACGACGCCGCCCACAACACCTTCTCGTGGCTGCGCTTCGGTCGCGGCGACCGCGCCACCGATGCTCCCGTGGTCGCCTGCGTCATGAACTTCAGCGGCGAGACCCAGCAGTCCTACCGGATCGGGCTCCCCCGCGGCGGGCGATGGACCGTCGCGCTGGACACGGCTGGTTACCACCCGGACGCGCCGAGCAGCACGGGGATCGTGCTCGATGCTCGCGAGGAGACGTGGCACGGCCAGCCGTATGCCGCTGACCTCACCGTCCCGCGGCTGTCCACCGTCTGGCTCGTTCCCCTCGACGAGCCGTCCTCCGCCGACGGCACGGCCACGACCGCAGACCCGACCAGCCCGACCGTGAACGGAGACCAGCCATGACGCACCCGCGCGCCGGCCAGCCGGCCCAGCCCGAGGACCTTGTCGACATCGACGCGCTCGTCGGGGCCTACTACGACCGGCACCCCGACGTCGACAACCCGGACGAGCAGGTCGCCTTCGGCACGTCGGGCCACCGCGGGTCGAGCCTGCGCACGGCCTTCAACGAGGACCACATCCTGGCCACGACGCAGGCGATCGTGGACTACCGCACCTCCCAGGGCTTCGACGGCCCGCTGTTCATCGGCCGAGACACCCACGGGCTGTCCGAACCGGCCTGGAAGTCGGCGCTCGAGGTCCTCATCGCGAACGGCGTCACCGTGCTGGTCGACGACCGCGACGGCTACACCCCGACTCCGGCCGTGTCGCACGCGATCCTGACCGCCAACCGCGGAAAGGCTTCTGGCTCAAGTGGACTCGCCGACGGCATCGTCGTCACACCATCGCACAACCCACCTGCCGACGGCGGGTTCAAGTACAACCCACCGCACGGAGGTCCCGCCGACACGGATGCCACGTCGGTGATCGCCGCGCGCGCCAACGACCTCATCCGGGCCGGCCTCAAGCAGGTCAAGCGGATCGGGTTCGACCAGGCGCGGGCCGGCGCGGCGGCATACGACTTCCTCGGCACGTACGTCGACGACCTGCCGAACGCCATCGACGTGACCCGCATCCGCGAGGCCGGCGTCCGCATCGGCGCCGACCCCCTGGGTGGCGCGTCCGTCGCCTACTGGGCCGAGATCGGCGAGCGGCACGGGTTGGACCTCACCGTCGTCAACCCCACCGTCGACCCGCAGTGGGCGTTCATGACGCTCGACTGGGACGGCAAGATCCGGATGGACTGCTCCTCGCCGTATGCGATGGCCTCGCTCATCCGCAACAAGGATGCCTACGACATCTCGACGGGCAACGACGCCGACGCCGACCGGCACGGCATCGTCACGCCCGACGCCGGGCTGATGAACCCCAACCACTACCTCGCCGTCGCGATCCAGTACCTCTACGGCGGCGGCCGGCCCGACTGGGCCGCCGGGACCGCGATCGGCAAGACCCTCGTCTCGTCCTCGATGATCGACCGGGTGGCCGAGGACCTCGGACGAACACTGCTCGAGGTGCCCGTCGGGTTCAAGTGGTTCGTCCCCGGGCTGCTGGACGGCTCCGTGGGTTTCGGCGGCGAGGAGTCTGCGGGTGCCAGCTTCCTGAGGTTCGACGGCACCGTGTGGTCGACGGACAAGGACGGCATCCTGCTCGCACTGCTCGCCTCCGAGATCCTCGCCGCGACCGGAAAGACACCGAGCCAGCACTACGCCGGCCTGACGGCCCGGCACGGGGACCCCGCCTATGCCCGCATCGATGCAGCGGCCGACCGGGAGCAGAAGGCGAAGCTGGGGGCCCTGTCGCCCGACGACGTCACCGCGCAGTCCCTTGCCGGCGAGGCGATCACGGGCAAGCTCACGTCGGCGCCCGGCAACGGCGCGAAGATCGGCGGGCTCAAGGTGACGACCCAGAGCGCCTGGTTCGCCGCGCGCCCCTCGGGCACCGAGGACGTCTACAAGATCTACGCGGAGTCGTTCCAGGGACCGGACCATCTCGCCCAGGTGCAGGCCGAGGCCAAGGACGTCGTCTCGGCGGCGCTCGGCGGATGACCGACCACGACGAGGCGGCTGCTGACGGACCCGACCGTGGCCGTCTCGTCGTGGTCACGGGCAGTCCAGAGCCGGTGCGCACTCGCCTCGCTGGGGAGCTGGCGCGGCGGTTCGAGCATGGCGTGCTCGTCGACGGCACGACGTTCGACGCGATGGTCGTCTCGGGACGAACGTCCTCGACCGGGCCACCAGGGCTCGACGAGCTACGCCTGCGGATGTTGCGGTTCTCTGCGGCCATCGCGACCGCCGAGACCTTCCAGCTCGACGGGTTCGACGTCGTCGTCACGGACGACCTGCTCGGCGACCGGCTGGAGGAGTTCCTCGATCTCGCTGCCCCGGAGCCCGTCCACGTCGTCGTGCTCGACGACGGCATGGGCGAGCCGACACCCCGCTGGGGCCTGTGGCTGGGCGGCATGTCGGGGGACACCCCGGTGCCCGAGACCGTCGACCTGCTCCTGTCGGAGCTTGCAGACGCGCTGGTGCGGACCGTGGGCGACGCTGAGTGAGCAACCCGCCTCCGGCTCTCAGTCGCGCAACAGCCCCAGGCGCTCGTACTCGGCCTTGCCGACGGCGGTGACCTCCTCCAGCTCGTCGAAGAGGGCCTCGTCGATGCGGGTGAAGTTGAAGCACGACTTGCCCTGCCGGCGTTTCGTCAGCTCCGGGGAGAGCCTGCCGTCCGGAGCCGGGCCCAGGTACAGGCTCATGAGGTAGTACGACACGTACCGTCGACCGACCTTGACGGCGGCGAAGAGCTGGCCGCCCGGGTACTTCTGGGTCGGTGCCCCCAGGAGCGCGTACGCGAGCCCGTCCGGCTCGTCCGCCTTCCGCGAGCCGGCCGCATTCGCGTCGGTCAGGTTGGCGGTCTCATGGAACCCCGCGGCATACCCGGACAGGCGCCGCCGCAGCTCGTCGTACACGGGGATGAGCTCGGCCATCCACCGAGGCTAGCTCCTCCCACGGACGACGCGAGGCGTCAAGCGCTCAGAAGAGCGCGCTCATCAGCGCCTTGCGAGCCTTGGCGACGCGCTCGTCGGCCCCGCCCACGACGTCGAAGAGCTCGACAAGGTGCTCGCGCGCCTTGTTGCGCTCGGCATCGCTGGTCACCCGGACGGTGTCGATGAGGCGGGTGAAGGCGTCCTCGACATGCCCGCCGAGCAGGTCGAGGTCGGCCACGACGATCTGGGCGTCCACATCGGCCGGAGCCGCGGCGGCCGTCGCCCGGGCGGCCTGCACGTCGACGTCCTTCGTGCGGAGCATGAGGCCGACCTGTGCGAGGCCGAGCTTGGCCTCGGTGTCAGCCGGGTTCTGGGCAAGCGCCTCGCGGTAGGCGTCGGCCGCGCCGTCGAGGTCGTCGGCCTCGATGGCGTCGAACGCCTTCTGGTGCAGCGGCGGCAGGGGCGGCTCGGGCGCCGGCTCCAGGTCGTCGGCGGGCGGCGCGTCGGAGCCCACCGTGCCGGTCACGCCGTGCTGCGCAGCGAGTGCCAGGACCTGGTCGATGACGGCCGCGATCTGGTCCTCCGGCTGGACGCCTTCGAACAGCGGCACCGGCTGGCCCTGCACGAGCGCATAGGTGACGGGGACGGCCTGGACCTGGAACGCCTGGCGCACTGCCAGCTGCGAGTCGACGTCGACGGTCACGAGCTGGAAGCGGCCGGCATACCTCTCGGCGACCGACCGGAACGAGGTGACCAGGTCTGCGGACTGCGGGAGCGCGGAGCTCCAGAGCACCATGACGACGGGGTGCCTGGCACTCGAGGCGACGATGTCGCGGATCGAGGCGTCAGTGCCCTCGACCACGAGCGCACCGCCCGCGGACGTGGCCCCCGCGGCGGAGCCGGGGCCATCCTGCGGGGCCGGACGCTTGAGCGATGAAAGGTCGACGGCACCGCGCAGTGCTGCTGCGGTGAATGGCTGGTGACTCATAGATCAATCCTGCCTCACCGGCCCGATCCAGCGATGAGCTGGTCCGAGGCCGCGATGACGCGGGCCTGTCCCGAGGCCGGGATGACGATGGCGATGATCTCGTTGGAGGTGAGGTTCGCCTCGGTCGTGATCCTCTTGATCCCGGTGAGGAGCGTGAGGTCCTTGGCGGGCGTCAGCTTCACGGGCGTCCGCATGGCGATGGCGTCGTCGCGCACGAGCTGCACGAAGACGACCGCGCCCGAGCCGTCCTTGAGCCGCAGACCGCCGATGACGCCCTTCGGCTCGTGCTCCTGGGTGAACGCGCCTTGGTTGTTCAGGGCCTGCGCCTGGGCCTTGGCCGACTCCCGCAGCTGCTCCGAGAGGGGGTCTGCGGCGAGCAGCTTCGAGCTCGTGGGGTCGGGGTACTTCACCGCCTGGGCGAAGGCGGCCGTGACCTCGTCGGGCTGGGCGACCAAGCCCTTGGCGCCGGCGACCGCGGCCGAGCCGTCGGTCGTCGGGTCGAGCGCGTCGAGCGTGGCGCCCGGGAGCATCGGCGTCTGGGCAGCCACCTTGAAGGGGGCGCCCCGCTCGCTGCTCGTGAGCAGGACGAGGACGGGCGCGCCGGACTTCTTGAGCGTGGCCTGCACGAGGATGAGGCGCGGGGTGTCGCCCTCGCGGGAGACCGCCAGCACCTTGGCTCCCTGGGTCGCGAGCTCGGCTGCGGCCTTCTCCGCTGGGGTCCGCCCCGCGAGCGTCTTGGCGTAGGCGTTCGCGGACTCCAGGGCCGCGCCGCTGTAGGCCTGCTCCCGGGCGGTTGCGCCCGCGGCGGTCGAGTCCAGCGAAGCCGAGGCTGCTGCCGACACGGCTGATGTCGCCGTGGCCGACGCCTCCTCCGGCGCGATGACCGGCGTGGCGGACGCCCCTGAGCCGTTGCTGCCGTCGTCGACGTTCCCGGTGCAGGCGGTGAGCATCGCAGCACAGGCAAGCGCGGCGACGAGGGCACATCGGCTGGTCGCGGGGCGGGGCATGGGGGGCCTTTCGGTGACACGGGAGAGGCCGAGTACGCTCGGCCGCCCACAACCATACGCACGGACCCCCGGGTGGGCCCAATCCCGCGAGCCGCCTACCGGCGGACATTTGCGTGCTTTTCCGGCTCCGCCGAGCACGACCTGTGAATCGGGTCAGTCAGCCGTCTGACGGTCGAGCGCACGCTCGAGACGGTCGAGCTTGCCATCGAGCTCGCCGGTGAAACCGGGACGGATGTCCGCCTTGAGCACGAGCCCGACACGCGGCGAGGTCTGCGCGAGCAGGTCGCAGCACTGCTTCACGACAGCCATGCATTCGTCCCAGTCTCCTTCGATCGTCGTGAACATCGCGTCGGTGCGGTGGGGCAGCCCGGAGTCACGCACGACGCGGATGGCCCGCGCGACAGCGTCGCTCACGGAGCCGGTGTCGTCGGCAGCGACGGTGGGCGCTACGGAGAAGGCGATCAGCATGCCCTCACCGTAGGCCCATGGGTCCGGACCCCCGGGGATGGGTCGGCTAGAGGTTCTTGCGCATCGAGAGGGCCTCTTCGATGATCTCGAAGCCGAGGTCCTTGTTGATCTGCACCATCCACGGGTTCTGCTCGTCGTTCATCGTCTGGACGTGCTTGCGCTCCGGCGCGACCCGCGCCAGCTCCTCGAGGTTGGCGACCTTGACCGCCATACCGAGGCGGTGTCCCCGGTGTTCCGGCAGCACCAGCGTCCCCCACTGGAAGACGACGTCCTGGTCGGTCTGCGGCCAGGCGAGGTCGGTGTAAGCCGCGACGACGCCCGACTCGCGGTGGACCGCCACCGCGGTGACCAGCGTGCGACCCGTCTCGAGGAGGTGGTCCAGCATCGTCTGCAGGTCATCGACGGTCAGTGACTCCGCCTCGAACTCCACGTCGCCCGTGGGCGCGTCGAGGATGAGACGGTTCGAGGCGTCACAGACGCCCTGGCGCAGCTCCTCGGGCACTCCGTTGACGTAGGTGCTGAGCACGTAGTCGTCGCCCATCGCCGCCGCGGAGCGCGCCTTCTCGCCGGCCAGGACCGCCGGGTCCACGGGGAGCTTCAGCGAGCGCACGATCTCGATGCTGGACAGGGAGTAGCCGCGCTTGAGGGCGAACGCACGGTCGGGGTGCGAGTCGCGGTCGCCCACCGGCACGAAGACCTCGGTGAGCAGCATCGCCCGGCCGGCCGCCCGCGCCCGCTCCTCGCTCCACTCGAGCAGGGCGGAGCCGACGCCTTCGCCGCGGTGCTGCGGGTCCACCTCGAGATGGAACCACGACTTGTCGAGGTTCTCACGCTCGGGGAACGAGACCCGCGACCAACCGACGGGAGTGCCGTCGACCACCGCGACCGCGCCCTCTTCGCGCTCCCCGGGGAAGTCGAAGCGGACCTGCTTGACGAACTCCTCGTGGCTGCGCCGGATCGGCTGCACGCGCGAGACCGCGTCGCTGCGTACATCGACGCCGTGGAGCTCCTTGAGCATGACGTCGTCGTCACGGTCGAGCGGGATGATGTCCATCCAAAGACGGTGACACCGGACGGCCCGCTGCGACAACAGATTTACCCGCGCCCCGCGCGCACCGGCGCCGTCTCCTCGGTCGAGTGAGCGCTCAGTCCCACCTGTCTCCCAGGTCGCCCGTGGTCGCCCGTGGTCAGATGTCGAGCTGGTCAGCCTCGTCGACAAGCTGGTCAGCAGCGGCATATGGATCGAGCGTGCCGGCGACCACCTGGCGCGCGAGCGCAGGAAGGCCCGCGTGGGCCGACACGTGGCCGAAGCGCGCCCGTAGCGAGGCCAGCGCGAGGCTCTCGATCTCGTCGGCCGCGCGTCGCTCCCGCCGGCGCACCAGCTCGCCGCTCTCATCGACGAACGCCCGGTGCTTGTCGAGCGCCGCCATGAGCTCGTCGACGCCGATCTTCTGTGCCGCAACGGTTTTCACCACAGGAGGCCGCCATAGGCCGGGCTCCGCGCGGTCCCCTAGCGAGATCATGTGGCGCAGGTCGCGGACGGTCGCGTCGGCGCCGTCGCGGTCAGCCTTGTTGACGACGAAGACGTCGCCGATCTCGAGGATGCCCGCCTTGGCGGCCTGGATGCCGTCACCCATCCCGGGCGCCAGCAGTACGACGGACGTGTCGGCGAGGCCCGCGATCTCGACCTCGGACTGGCCCACCCCGACCGTCTCGACGAGCACGACGTCGCAGCCGGCCGCATCGAGCACCCGGATCGCCTGCGGCGTGGTCCACGACAGCCCGCCGAGGTGGCCCCGCGAGGCCATCGACCGGATGTAGACCTCGGGGTCGAGGGCGTGGTCCTGCATGCGCACCCGGTCGCCGAGCAGGGCACCGCCCGAGAAGGGCGACGACGGGTCGACGGCGAGCACCCCCACCCGCAGGCCGCGCTCGCGGAACGCTCCGACGAGCGCGGTGGTCGTCGTGGACTTCCCCACGCCGGGTGAGCCCGTGAGGCCGATGACGTATGCCGTGCCGGAGTGAGGCGCGAGCGCGGCCATCACCTCGCGCAGCGCCCCGTGCCCGTCCTCCACGAGGGAGATGAGGCGGGCGACCGCGCGCGGCGAACCCGCCCTGGCCGACTCGACCAAGGCGGGGACGTCGACGGTCCGGCGCGTCACCGGTGCGGCGCGTCGGCGGTGCGTCAGGCCGAGGCCGGGACGCGGACGATGAGGGCGTCGCCCTGGCCGCCGCCGCCGCACAGGGCGGCCGCGCCGACGCCGCCCCCACGACGCTTCAGCTCCAGTGCCAGGTGCAGCGCGAGGCGAGCGCCGGACATCCCGATCGGGTGGCCGAGCGCGATCGCGCCGCCGTTGACGTTGACCTTCTCGAGGTCGAGTCCGAGCTCCTTGGCCGAGGCGAGCCCGACTGCGGCGAAGGCCTCGTTGATCTCGACGAGGTCGAGGTCGGCGGGCGTGATGCCCTCCTTCTCGCACGCCCGTGCAATGGCCCGGGCCGGCTGCTGCTGGAGGGTCGAGTCGGGGCCGGCGACGACGCCGTGCGCGCCGATCTCGGCGAGCCACGTGAGGCCCAGCTCCTGCGCCTTGGTCTTGCTCATGACCACGACGGCTGCGGCGCCGTCGGAGATCTGCGAGGCCGATCCGGCGGTGATGGTGCCGTCCTTGCTGAAGGCCGGACGCAGGCCAGCGAGGGACGCGGTGGTCGTGTCCGCGCGGATGCCCTCGTCGCTCTTGAACTCGATCGGCTCGCCCTTGCGCTGCGGGATCTTGACCGAGACGACCTCGTCGTCGAAGAGGCCGTCCTTCCACGCCTTGGCAGCAAGCTGGTGCGAGCGGGCCGAGAACTCGTCCTGCTGCTCGCGGGTGAACGCCTGGTCGCCGACGTTGGCGGCCTCGGTGAGGGCGCCCATCGCCTGGTCGGTGAAGGCGTCCCAGAGGCCGTCGTAGGCCATGTGGTCGCGCATCGTGACGTCGCCGTACTTGTAGCCCTCGCGAGACTTCGTCATCAGGTGGGGCGCGTTGGTCATCGACTCCTGGCCGCCGGCCACGACGATGTCGAACTCGCCGGCGCGGATCAGCTGGTCGGCCATCGCGATCGCGTTGATCCCCGACAGGCAGACCTTGTTGATGGTGATGGATGGGACGGTCATCGGGATGCCGGCCGCGGCGGCCGCCTGGCGAGCCGGGATCTGGCCGGCCCCGGCCTGCAGCACCTGGCCCATGATGACGTACTCGACCTGCTCGGGAGCGACCCCGGCCTTCTCGAGGGCTCCCTTGATGGCGAGGCCACCGAGTTCGGAGCCGGAGAAGTCCTTGAGCGAGCCGAGCAGGCGACCCATGGGGGTGCGCGCTCCGGCGACGATCACGGAGGTGGGACGGTCAGTCATGGAGATGCCTCTTCCGACGTCATTTCGGGTGTCCTGTCCACTCTAGTCTCGGCATGCGGGCACCCCTGTCACGGCATGACCAAGCGCACACGGCATACCCGCTCGGTATGCCGCCCTGCCGCCCTAGCGTGGAGACATGAGCGCACTCGCGGGCCCCCTGTTCACCCACATCGACCACGTCGGCATCGCCGTGCCCGACCTGGACGCGGCCATCGCGTTCTACGAGGAGAAGTACGGCATGACCATGCTCCACGAGGAGACGAACGAGGAGCAGGGGGTGCGCGAGGCGATGATGGGCGTCGGCGACTCCGGGTCGTGCATCCAGCTGCTCGCGCCACTGTCCCCCGAGTCGACGATCGCCAAGTTCCTGGACCGGAACGGGCCGGGCATGCAGCAGATCGCGTACCGGGTCGCCGACATCGACGCCGTGTCCGAGACCCTGCGGGACCGTGGCCTGCGGCTGCTCTACGACGCGCCGAGGCGGGGCACGAGCGACAGCCGGGTCAACTTCATCCACCCCAAGGACGCCGGCGGTGTGCTCGTCGAGCTCGTGGAGCCCGCCCCACCCGGCCACTGAGGCGCGGGCACCAACGCCGCACCGCTACGCCAGTCGATGTGTGACCGCGCGCCATACGGCGCGGTGAGCACCGACCCGGGGAGGGGTCAGGCGCGCAGCAGGTCCTGCACCGGCACCGCGAGCAGCCCGCGCCGGCGCAGCACGTCCAGCAGCGCAGGCAGCGCCTCGACGGAGGGCGTCCGGTCGAGGTCCTGGGCGTTGGGCCCACTGATCCGCCCGCCGTCATGGGCCAGGACGACATCCCCCGGCTGCAGGCTCTCGCCCACGGAGCGACCGCCGGAGCGAGCTCCGTCGTGCAGCGCGGACTCGAGGCAGGCGCTCCAGAAGACCGAGCGCTGCCCGAGCTCACGCGTCCGCTGCGCGACCGTCGCCGAGGTCCAGCCGCGTGGCGGCCGGACGAGGCGAGCCCCGACCGGGTCGTAGCGCGCCACCGCGTCGTGCCCGGCCTCGAGCTGGTGGGTGAGGGCGGCGTCGCCGAGCCGGTCGAGCCAGAGGTGGTCCTGCGTGTGGTTCGAGAGGCGGTGGCCGTCGCTGACGATGCGACGCGCGATGTCCGGGTGCGCCTCGAGGTTGCGCCCGACGGCGAAGAACGTCGCTCGGGCCCCGTACGCCGCGAGAACGTCGAGGACCTCGGGAGTGAAGGCAGGGTCGGGGCCGTCGTCGAACGTGAGCCCGACCCAGGGACGCTGTGTGATGATGCGGACCACGCCTTCCGGGTCGATCTCGTGGCGGACCAGACTGCTGTCGGTCTCGTGCCCCGGGCCTCCCGGGTGAAGCGTGGCGTCGACCCTCGGCCAGAGCGCCAGGGCGCACACGCCGAGGCTCCCGAGCAGCGTCGCCCGTCTCGACACGGCCGAACCGGCCTCCCCTGGTGCCACGCGCACAGTGTGCGCCCGGAAGCCTAGGAGCGCCTGCGTTTTCGCCCGAGTCCGCCAGGCCGTCCGGACTTCCGACCCTCGTGACCCAGGTCACCTGTGGTGGCCGTCTCAGATGGGTGCCCGCATCCAGCGAGCCTCGCTACGTTCGGATGAGGCCGCGCTGCCGGCCGACCACTCCGTGACGCTGCGAACAAAGGACCTCCACGATGCAGGCCATCCGCGACGCCATCCTCTCCGGCGACCGCTCCCAGGAGACCTACGCCAACCTCGAGATCCCCGGGCACTACCGGGGGGCGACGGTGCACAAGGACGAGGTAGGGATGTTCGAGGGGCTCGCCACGCGCGACAAGGACCCTCGCAAGTCGCTGCACATCGACGATGTGCCCGTGCCCGAGCTCGCCCCGGGAGAGGCACTCGTCGCCGTCATGGCCAGCGCGATCAACTACAACACGGTCTGGACCTCGATCTTCGAGCCGCTGCCCACCTTCGGCTTCCTCGAACGCTACGGGCGCACGTCGGAGTACGCCAAGCGGCACGACCTTCCGTACCACGTCGTCGGGTCCGACCTCGCAGGCGTCATCCTGCGCACCGCCCCCGGGGTGACGAAGTGGAAGCCGGGCCAGGAGGTCGTCGCGCACTGCCTGTCGGTCGAGCTCGAGGACGCCGACGGCCACAACGACACGATGCTCGACCCGCAGCAGCGGATCTGGGGCTTCGAGACCAACTTCGGCGGCCTCGCCGAGCTTGCAGTGGTCAAGTCCAACCAGCTCATGCCCAAGCCCGCCCATCTGACGTGGGAGGAGGCGGCGTCCCCCGGCCTGGTCAACTCGACGGCATACCGCCAGCTGATCTCGAAGAACGGCGCGGCGATGAAGCTCGGCGACCGCGTGCTCATCTGGGGCGCCTCCGGTGGCCTGGGCTCGTATGCCACCCAGATGGCGCTCGCCGGCGGGGCGACGCCGATCTGTGTGGTGTCCTCCCCCGAGAAGGCCGAGATCTGCCGCTCGATGGGCGCCGAGCTGATCATCGACCGCAACGCCGAGGGCTACCGGTTCTGGAACGACGAGGGCACCGAGCAGAACCCCCGCGAGTGGCAGCGGCTGGGCAAGCGGATCCGTGAGCTGACCGGAGGCTATGACGTCGACATCGTCTTCGAGCACCCCGGCCGAGAGACGTTCGGTGCGAGCGTCTACGTCGCGCGCAAGGGCGGCACCATCGTCACGTGCGCCTCGACGTCGGGGTACCTCCACGAGTACGACAACCGCTATCTCTGGATGAACCTCAAGCGGATCGTGTCCAGCCACTTCGCCAACTACCGCGAGGCCTGGGAGGCCAACGAGCTCATCAACCGAGGGCTGATCCAGCCGACGCTGAGCAAGACGTATGCGCTCGAGGAGGTCGGACAGGCGGCGCTCGACGTCCACCGGAACGCGCACCAGGGCAAGGTGGGTGTGCTCACCCTGTCACCTGAGCCGGGCCTCGGCGTCACCGACGTGGACAAGCGCGCCCGGCTCGAGCCTGCGATCAACCGGTTCCGCAACCAGTAGCCCCCGCCCTCCCCCGCAACACACCGAGCACCCGCGAGGTTCGACGGAAATTTCCGGCGAACTTGCCGACTGCTCGGTGTGTTGCCGCCAGGAGGGGACACCCGGCGCGGCCCGCGCCTGTGCCGGCGCGTTTCAGCGGTAGGCGTTGCCGGGCGGGCGCGCGTCGCGACGCTGCCAGCAGCCGGTGTGCCAGTGCCTGCGGTCGTCGATGCCGCCGACCCCGTCGGCCGGCCACACGACCACGTGCGGCAGGCCCGGCAGGATGTCCTGCTGGCACCCGGGGCACAGGTACGGCCGGCTGGCGGACGCGCCTGTCACGGAGCGCACCGTCCAGCTCCGGCCGGCATACGTCTCCTCCCGCGTGCTTCCACCCTGGATGCGGGTGACGTCGAGGGGCACGTGCGGCCGCGCGTGCTTGCTGGGACGGCGGCGGGACGGCATACGGCCATTCTCCGCAAGTCACCCGGCAACCGGAAACACGACCCGGGTGAAACTCGCGGTAGCCGGCCGTTTCCGGGTGTGTTGCGCTGCCGAGGTATGCCGTGTCAGGCGTAGGTGCGGAAGCCGCGACCCGTCTTGCGGCCGAGATACCCGGCGGTCACCAGGTGCTCCAGCAGCGGGGCCGGAGCGTACCCGCGCTCGCGGAACTCGAGGTAGAGCTCACGTTCGATGGCGAGCGACACGTCGAGACCGACGACGTCCAGCAGCTCGAACGGTCCCATCGGCAGGCCGCATCCGGTCTTCATCGCGGTGTCGATGTCGTCGGCCGTCGAGTAGTTGGCCTCGAGCATCTTCACGGCGTCGTTGAGGTAGGGGAACAGCAGGGCGTTGACGATGAAGCCGGCCCGGTCGCCGCACGTCACCGCGTGCTTGCCCACGGCCGCGCACAGCTGCTGCACCGTCGCCACGACATCGTCGGCCGTGGACACGGTGTGTACGACCTCCACGAGCCGCATGACCTGCGCCGGGTTGAAGAAGTGCATGCCGATGACGTCCTGAGGCCGCTTCGTCGCTGCGGCGCACTCGACGACGGGCAGCGAGCTCGTCGTCGTCGCGAGGATGGCTCCCGGCCTGCAGATCTCGTCGAGGTTCTCGAAGAGCGCGCGCTTGACGCCGAGGTCCTCGACGACGGCCTCGATGACGAGGTCGACCAGGGCGAGGTCGTCCAGGCGGGTCGTCCCGCGGACGTGCCCGAGGGCCTCGGCGCGCTCCGCCTCGGTCGCCTTGCCACGCTGGACGGCCTTCTCGAGGCTGTTCTCGACGGCCGCCCGGACGGCTGCGACCTTCGCCTCGGACCGCGCGACGTAGGTGACGTCGAGGCCGGCCTTGGCCAGCACCTCGACGATGCCGGTGGCCATCGTGCCCGAGCCGACCACGCCGACCGTGCGCACCGAGCGAGTCGCCACCGCGCCGTGCGCGTCCGGCGCGTCACCGGCCGGCGTCAGCGCGTCCGCCACGACCTGCGAGGATCCGGGCTCGGCATACGTGTAGAAACCGCGCCCGCTCTTGCGGCCCTTGAGGCCCGCGGTGACCATCTGCTTGATGATCGGGCTCGGTGCATGAAGTCGATCCCGCCCCTGCTTGTACATCGTGTCGAGGATCTCGTATGCCGTGTCGAGGCCGATGAGGTCCATCAGCGCGAGCGGGCCCATCGGGTAACCGCAGCCCAGCTTCATCGCCGCGTCGATGTCCTCGCGCGAGGCGTACTTGCTCTCATACATCGACACCGCGTGGTTGAGGTAGCCGAACAGCAGGGCGTTGGCGATGAAGCCCGCCTTGTCACCGACCACGACCGGCTTCTTGCCGAGCCGCTCGGCCAGCGCCTTGACGTCCTCGAAGGTCTCGTCGCTCGTGATCACGGTCTTGATCACCTCGACGAACTGCAGGACGGGCGCCGGGTTGAAGAAGTGCATGCCGACGACGCGCTTGGGGTTGACCGTCGCAACGGCGATCTCGGTGACCGGCAGGCTCGAGGTGTTGGTGGCGAGGATGGCGTCGTCGGCGACGATCGTGTCGAGCGTCGCGAAGATCTTCTTCTTGAGGTCGAGGTGCTCGGGCACCGCCTCGACGACGAGCTGGCACTCCTTGAGGTCCGCCATGTCGCTGGTGAACCGGACGCGGTCGAACAGCGCCGCCTGGTCCTGCTCGCTCAGCTTGCCGCGTGCGACGGCACGACCGGTGGAGTGCTCGAGCACCCCTCGTCCCTTCTCGACGGCCTCGTCGGTGATCTCGACGGCAACGACGTCGATGCCGTTGCGCGCGAACACCTCGACGATGCCGGCACCCATGGTGCCGAGTCCGATGACGCCGACCTTGCTGAACTCACGAGCCATGCGTGGAGTCTCCCAGAGCCGGCCGGCCACTCACACCCGGCGCCGGGGTGACACTCCCCACGCGCGGGGTGCGACTAGGGTGGCCCGGTGCGACTCGTCATTGCCCGCTGCAGCGTCGACTACGACGGCCGCCTCACCGCCCATCTGCCGCTGGCGACCCGGCTGCTGCTCGTCAAGGCCGACGGGTCCGTGCTCGTGCACAGCGACGGCGGGTCGTACAAACCGCTCAACTGGATGTCCCCGCCCTGCTCGATGGCCGAGACCGAGCCCGACGAGGAGCAGGCGCAGGACGGTGCCGTCGCGGTGTGGCGCGTTCAGCACGCCAAGTCCGACGACCGGCTGACGGTGCTCATCCACGAGGTCCTGCACGACAGCGCCCACGAGCTCGGCATCGACCCCGGCCTGGTCAAGGACGGCGTGGAGGCTCACCTGCAGAAGCTCCTCGCCGAGCACATCCACACTCTCGGCGAGGGCTACTCGCTCGTCCGCCGCGAGTACATGACGGCGATCGGTCCGGTCGACATCCTGGCCCGCGACGCCTCGGGCGCGAGCATCGCGGTCGAGATCAAGCGCCGTGGCGAGATCGACGGGGTGGAGCAGCTCACCCGCTACCTCGAGCTGATGAACCGCGACCCGCACCTGACGCCGGTGACAGGTGTCTTCGCCGCCCAGGAGATCAAGCCGCAGGCGCGGACCCTCGCCGAGGACCGCGGCATCCGATGCGTGGTGCTCGACTACGACGCCCTGCGCGGGCTCGACGACATCAGCTCGCGGCTCTTCTGACCTGCTGCTTGCCCACTGCGAGCTACTCGAGGTCCAACGCCTCGGTGCGCACCCCGTCGGCGTCGACCAGCATGAGCACCGGGTCCGGCTCGTCACCTCCGCGGACGATGACCACGGTCTCGCCCCGGTGACGGTCGACGACCTCCTGCAGGCCCTGCGATGCGTCCGACAGGTCGCCGTGGCCCAGGTGCGCCGGCACACCGAGGTCCTCGGCCAAGGTCTCTACAGGCCCGGTGTCGGGGACGTCGTCGGCGGCATACACCGCCTGCACGCGCTCGAGGTGGATCGAGGACGCGAGCCAGGCCACGTCGCCGAGCCCCGCGGGCGTCAGGACGATGAGCCGGGCCGCACACTGCAGATCGCTCACGCGTCGACTGTATGCCGTCCCGGACCCAGGGTGGTCAGCTGCGGACGACCTCGAGTGGCGCAAGCCCGCGAGCGGTCCGGATCACACCGACCATCTCCCCCATGATGTCGTTGAGGCCGAAGTCCTTGGGGGTGAAGACCATCGCGACCCCCGCCGCCCGCAGCGCCGCGGCGTCGGACTCGGGGATGATGCCACCGACGATGACCGGCACGTCGCCGGCCCCGGCCGCCTCGAGTCCGCGCAGGACCTCCGGCACAAGCTCCATGTGCGAGCCACTGAGGATCGAGAGCCCGACGAGGTGGACGTCCTCGGCGACGGCCGCGGCGACGATCTGCTCGGGCGTGAGGCGGATGCCCTGGTAGACGACCTCGAACCCGGCATCGCGGGCGCGGACCGCCACCTGCTCTGCACCGTTGCTGTGGCCGTCGAGCCCAGGCTTGCCGACGAGGATGCGCAGCTTCTCCCCGAGCTCTTCGCCCGTGCGGGCGACCGCCGCGCGGACGTTGGCCAGCGCCCCGCCTGCCTCGGCCGGAGACAGGCCGACGGAGCCGGAGACGCCGGTCGGTGCGCGGTACTCGCCGAACTCGGCACGCAGTGCCTGCGCCCACTCCCCCGTCGTCACGTCGGCTCGGGCGCACTCGAGCGAGGCGGCCATGAGGTTCGCACCGGACGCCGCGTCGGCCCGGAGCCGCTCCAGCGCATGGGCCGCCTGCGCCTTGCGGCCGGGATCGGCGTCCCGGCCCTCACGCCACGCGCGGACAGCCCCGGCAGCCGCCTGCTCGACCGAGGGGTCGACGGTCTGGATCGCGGTGCCGAGGTCAGCCGTGAGCGGGTTGGGCTCGGTCGTCTCGAACCGGTTGAGGCCGACGATGACGTCCGCGCCCGCCTCGATGCGGCGCCTGCGCTCGGCATGGGAGGCCACGAGCGCGGACTTCATGTAGCCCGACTCGACCGCGGCGACCGCACCGCCCATCGCGTCGATCCGTGCGATCTCGGCCTTGGCACCGGCGACCAGCTCGGCGACCTTGCCCTCGACGACCACCGATCCGGTGAACAGGTCGTCGTACTCGAGCAGGTCGGACTCGAAGGCGAGCACCTGCTGCATCCGGAGCGACCACTGCTGGTCCCAGGGCCGGGGCAGGCCCAGCGCCTCGTTCCAGGCGGGCAGCTGGATCGCGCGGGCCCGCGCGTCCTTGCTCAGGGTCACCGCGAGCATCTCGAGCACGATGCGCTGGACGTTGTTCTCGGGCTGTGCCTCGGTGAGGCCGAGGCTGTTGACCTGGACGCCGTACCTGAACCGGCGTGCCTTCGCGTCGGTCACGCCGTAGCGCTCGCGCGTCAGCTCGTCCCAGATCTCGACGAAGGCGCGCATCTTGCACATCTCCTCGACGAACCGCACGCCCGCGTTGACGAAGAACGAGATGCGGGCCACGACATCGGCGAACTCGGCCATGGGCACCTGGCCCGAGTCCCGAACGGCGTCGAGGACGGCGATCGCGGTCGACATGGAGAACGCGACCTCCTGGACGGGCGTCGCGCCGGCCTCCTGCAAGTGGTAGCTGCAGATGTTGATCGGGTTCCACCTCGGGATCTCGCGCACCGTGTAGGCGACCATGTCGGTGATCAGCCGCAGGGACGGCCCGGGCGGGAAGACGTACGTCCCTCGGGAGAGATACTCCTTGATGATGTCGTTCTGCGTCGTGCCGGAGAGCTCGTGCACCCACGCGGCCGGGTCCTGGCCTGCCGCACGCGCCTGACGTTCGGCCGTGACCTGGTACAGCGCGAGCAGCCACATCGCCGTGGCGTTGATCGTCATCGACGTGTTCATCTCCCGCAGCGGGATCGCCGCGAAGAGCGCCTCCATGTCGCCGACGTGGCTGATCGGGACGCCGACCTTGCCGACCTCACCCCGAGCGAGCGGGTGGTCGGGGTCGTACCCGGTCTGGGTCGGCAGGTCGAACGCCACCGAGAGTCCGGTCTGTCCCTTGGCGAGGTTGCGGCGGTAGAGCGCGTTGCTCGCCGCGGCGCTCGAGTGACCCGCGTAGGTCCGCATGACCCAGGGCCGGTCCGGCGTGCGCACCCGCGGCGCGCCGCTGTCGGACGCGGGCGGCGCACTCTCCGTCGAAGGCATGGCTCGACGGTAGCGCCGACCCCTGGCGCTGGGGAGCGGCTCAGGCGGTGAGAGGCGCCACAGTGGCAACCGGGTGGCGCGGGGCCAGGATCCGGTCGAGCCGGCACCCACGCAGCAGACGCGTCGTCCGCGGGCTCGCGTCGACGAGCGTCAGGCGCCGGTCCGCACGGGTGGCCCGGCGGTGCAGGTGCACGATGACCCCGAGCCCCGTGGCGTCGCCGATCTCGGCGTCGCTCAGGTGCAGCCGGATCTCTCCCGGACCGCGCAGAATCACGGCATGGATGGCATCGCGTATGTCAGGAACAGTGTGGAAATCGAGGCGACCCTCGATGATGACGTCGTGCCCATCGGGCGCATCAACAACCTTCACCGGACCCCTTCGGTGGGTGTTCAGCGTCATGGTGACCCCTTCCAACGCTGTGCCGTCACTCATGATGACGCCTGTTTGTCCAAAAACGTTGCCCCTCGGAGTCAAGAAAAGGTCAAGAAAATACGACCCAACGCTGAAAAGTTGTGTCGGTCACGCTGAGGGAACCCCGAGGGGGTATGCCGTCCGCTTCGCGTGGCGGTCGACTGACCCTCGGAGCGGGTCCGGAGTGCTACTCATAGGGCGCGTCGTCGGGCTCGCGCGTGACCTGCGCGCCCAGGTCGCGCAGCGCCTGCTCGAAGCGCGGGTAGCCGCGGTCGATGTGGTGGACGCCACTGACCAGGGTGTCGCCCTCCGCCACGAGACCAGCGATGACGAGCGCCGCTCCAGAGCGGATGTCACTGCTCTCGACGGGCGCACCCGAGAGCAGCGGGACGCCGTGCGTCATGACGTGATGGCCATCGATCGTGGCCTCTGCCCCGAGCCGGGCCAGCTCCTGCACCGTACGGAAGCGCGCCTCGAAGAGGTTCTCGGTGACCATGGCCGACCCGTCGGCGACGGCGTTGTAGGTCAGCGCGAACGGCTGAAGGTCGGTCGGGAAGCCCGGATAGGGAAGCGTCGCCACGTCGAAGGCCCGGGGTCGGACAACACCGGTCGCGACCCGGAACCCTCGCTCGGTGATCTCGACAGTGCAGCCGGCCTTCTGCAGAGCACCGAGCGGGGCACGCAGGTGCTCGGCGACCCCGCCGACGACCTCGACGTCCCCTCGCGTGGTCGCCGCCGCGAACGCCCAGGTCCCGGCCGCGATCCGGTCGGACACGACAGCATGTGTCGTCGGCTCCAGGGCGTCCACGCCGTGGACCGTGATGCGTGACGTGCCCGCGCCCTCGACCCGCGCCCCCATCGAGACGAGCATCGTCGCGATATCGACGATCTCGGGCTCCTTCGCGGCGTTGTCGATCGTTGTCGTGCCTCGCGCGAGCACCGAGGCCGTGAGGATGTTCTCGGTCGCGCCGACGCTGGGGAAGTCGAGCCGGATGTCGGCGCCGTGCAGACCGTTGCGGGCCGTGGCGACGAGGTAGCCGTGGGTCACGTGGACCTCGGCTCCGAGCGCCTCGAGTCCCGCGGCATGAAGATCGAGACCCCGCGAGCCGATCGCGTCGCCACCGGGCACCGCGACGTCCGCCTCGCCCACCCGGGCGACCAGCGGGCCGAGCACGGAGATCGACGCGCGCAGGGCCCGGACGAGCTCGTAGTCGGCGCGGTGGCCAAGAGCCTGTGGCACGTCGAGGACGACGGAGCCTGTCGCCGGGTCGTGCTCGACGTCGACGCCGAGCCGGCGCAGCAGCTCAGCCATGATCGTCACGTCGGCGATCGCCGGGACGTTGGTCAGTGTGGTGCGACCACGGGCGAGCAGCGCGACCGCCATCAGCTTGAGGGCGCTGTTCTTGGCGCCGACGACGGCGACCTCGCCCACCAGTCGCGCGCCACCGACGACACGGAATCGCTCTCTCACCCACCGCACCCTAGCGAGGGTTCGGCGCGCGTCACGCCTGGACCGACGAGCGGAGCGAGCCCACGATGATGAGAGAGTGGGCGCATGGTCAACCTCACGCGCATCTACACGCGCACCGGCGACGACGGCACGACGAGCCTGGGCGACTTCTCCCGCACGACCAAGAACGACCCGCGCCTGCACGCGTACGCCGACACCAACGAGGCGAACGCCGCGATCGGGATCGCCATCGCCGGTGGAGGCCTCTCGGACGAGGTGAAGGCGACGCTCCAGCGCGTGCAGAACGAGCTCTTCGACGTCGGGGCCGACCTGTCCACGCCGCTGCGTGAGGAGTACGACTACCCGCCGCTGCGCGTGGAGCAGCCGTGGGTGGACGACCTCGAGAGCGACTGCGACCACTACCTCGCGCAGGTCGAGAAGCTGCGGTCGTTCATCCTCCCGGGAGGCACACCCGGAGCGGCATACCTCCACCTGGCCACGACGGTCACGCGGCGCGCGGAGCGATCCGCGTGGGCTGCGATCGAGACGCACGGCGACGAACCGGGCGGTGCCGCTGCAGCCAAGGGCGTCGGCGGGGTCAACGTCCTCACGGCCAAGTACCTCAACCGCCTGTCCGACCTGCTCTTCATCCTCGCGAGGATCGCGAACAAGCCGATCGGGGGCGACGTCCTCTGGCAGCCCGGCGGCGGTCGCGTCGAGAAGCCCTCGCGCGAGGCGAGAGGCTAGTCACGCGACGTTGACGTTGTACCCAGGCGGGGCCGCCTCCTGCCAGGAGCGCAGGGCGGTGTAGTCCGGCCCCTGGAGCGCGAGCTCGAACTCACGGGTGCCGTCGCTGCATGTGACCAGGCTCGCGTCGGGAAGCAGCGGGAGGGTCTCGTGCGCGGCGAGAGGCTTGGGCGCGTCGAGCAGGAGCCGCTGGCGCTGCCAGCGGTGCTTCGGACGCAGGGAGACGCCCCCGAGTGTGTACCACTCGAGGGCGTTGTCACCGAAGCGGATCAGGCCGAGCCGCCAGCGGGCACCGGCGCGGCGCCGGAAGCCACACAGCGTCAGGGGCAGTCCGCCGGCGATGTAGCGACGGCGCAGGTAGGTCGTCGCGAGCACGACGACCGCAATGACAAGGAGCGTGCCGATCACGATCTCGGTCGAGACGAGAACGGACGGCACGCTTTCGACCTCAGTTGCTCGTCGTCTGCAGCGATGAGGCGTCGACGTGCTCGGCGACGATGGTCACGACGTCGGAGTCGACCGACAGGAACCCACCGTCGACCATCACGGTGCTGCGCCCGCCTTCGAGGGACTCGATGGCCACCTCGCCTTCGACGAGAATCCCGAGCAGTGGTGCGTGTCCGGGCAGGATGCCGAGCTCACCCGAGATGGAGCGGGCCCGAACGAACTTGGCCTCGCCCTCCCACACCTTTCGGTCGGCGGCGACCATCTCAACCTTGAGCGAACTCACGTTTCCTCCAGTTCGTGGGCGTGTGCCGGTCAGTTTAGTGCCTCTGCAAGGATGCTCCGTACGCGAGGTGGCCCCGGCCACCTTCGTGCTGTCCGAACACCATTCGTCAGTCCTCCCCTCCTGACCCTTCCCCGAGGAGCCATGCACATGAGCACTGCTGTGTCCGACGCCCTGCTCGAGCCGACCCGTCGCCCCGCCGCCGTCAACGCCCTGACCGGCGTCATCGACGCCGAGGTCTCCGACAAGTCCGGCCTCGGCGGCGCGGCCGTCAAGGCCGGCTACGCAGCCGCGAAGAAGCTCGGCGGCGACTTCGTGTCGAGCGCGACCGACCGCCTCCTGCCCCAGTTCGCCACGGCTCTCGACCCGTTCTGGGCCACCAAGGGCGACCAGGGCTTCGGCGCCTACCTGGCGTCGCAGCCCGACGCCGTCGCTGACGCGCTGCTCGCCGTGACCGACTCGAAGGCCGCCAACACCTCGCACGGGGCCGCAGCCAAGGTCTACGGCACGCTGCGCGGCAAGGCCAAGGACCACGTCGTGGCCGCACTCCCCCGCCTTGGCGACGCCGTCGAGGGCCTCGTCGTCTGACAGCCTGACGCATCACCGTGCCGGCTGGGGCCGGGGCCGTGCGGCCCCGGCCCCAGCCGCGGTACCGGTCACCAGCGCTCAGTCGTCGTCCTGCTCGGGCAGCCGGTCCTTGGCCAGTCGCGGCAGCTCAGGTGAGAACTCGCTGCCCAGATCGGCGATTGCCTGGCGCGCAAACACCTGCTGCTCGGTCACCACCCGCTCGGACCGCCCGCGACCGACGAACGTCACGACCCAGTGGAGCAACGTCGTCACGCGGTGCTTGAAGCCGATGATGTAGACGAGGTGCACGGCCAGCCAGAGGATCCAGGCGAAGAACCCGCTGAACTGAGCCTTGCCCACGGACGCGACGGCCGAGAATCGCGAGATCGTGGCCATCGAGCCCTTGTCGACGTACTCGAAGGGGCCCTTGGCAGGCTTGCCCTCCAGGCGGCGAGTGATCTGTTCTGCGGCATACCGGCCACCCTGGATCGCGACCTGGGCGACGCCGGGGAGGTGGTCCAGGGCCATCATGTCGCCGACGACGAAGACCTCGGGATGACCGGGCAGCGTGAGGTCGTTGTTGACCTGGACGCGACCCGCCCGGTCGAGGGTGGCGCCTGACTGCTCGGCGAGCTGCTGCCCGAGGGGAGAGGCGCTGACGCCGGCGGCCCAGACCTTGCAGACCGACTCGATGCGCTCGCGGCTGCCGTCGGAGTGCTCGACCTCGATGCCTGTCGAGTCGACGTCCACGACCTTGGCGCCGAGCCGGACCTCCACGCCCATCGTGGTGAGTCGCTTGACCGCGCGGTCACCGAGCTTCTCGCCGAACGAGCCGAGCACCGCCGGGGCCGCGTCGAGCAGGATGACGCGGGCCTTGGACGGGTCGATCCGCCGGAAGTCGCGACGCAGGGTGCGGTTGGCGAGCTCGGCGATCTGGCCGGCCATCTCGACGCCGGTCGCGCCGGCGCCGACGACGACGAAGGTCATCAGGCGCTCGATCTCCGCGGGCGTCGAGGCCAGCTCGGCCAGCTCGAACGAGCCGAAGATCCGGCCGCGGAGCTCCAGCGCGTCGTCGATCGACTTCATGCCCGGCGCGTGCCGGGAGAACTCGTCATGTCCGAAGTAGGACTGGCCCGCCCCGGCTGCGACGATGAGCGAGTCGTAGGGCGTCACGGTCTCGCGGCCGACGACGTGGTGGGTCACGGTGCGTGCGGCCAGGTCGATCTGGGTCACGTCGCCGAGGAGGACCTTGGCGTTCGACTGGCGCCGCAGCACCTCCCGGGTGGCAGGCGCGATCTCGCCCTCGGACAGGATGCCGGTCGCGACCTGGTAGAGCAGCGGCTGGAACAGGTGGTGCGTCGTCCGGGCGATGAGCGTCACGTCGACGTCCGCTCGCTTCAGCTTCTGCGTGCTGAACAGGCCGCCGAAGCCGGATCCGATGACGACCACGCGGTGGCGCTGCCGGTGCTCCTCGGCGGGCGGCGCGGGCGCTGCTGCCGCAGCGGGCGCTCCTGCCGCAGCGGGCGCGGCAGCGGGGTGTTGGGGGGCCTGCGGGGTGGACGGGCTCACGATTCTCCTTGTCCTCGTGTGATGGTCCGGTGAGTTGCGGTCGGGCTGGTCGGCGATGACGCGGCTCCCACTTGCGTGAACAACGAGCAGCTCGTGGCCATGCCCCCCGGGCCGTCACAGTCGTCTCAGTCGCGTCCTTCAGTTGTCCTTCAGCTGTCCTTCGGTTGTCCTTCGGTTCTCGGCGTGGTCAGCGATCAGGCGCCACGCTGCAGCACGACGATGTCGTTCGTCTGGGACACGGGCCGGTAGTTGGCGGTGATCCAGTCACGCAACGGGTCGCGCTGGTGCTTGCCTCGGTTGCGGCCGTACTTCTCCCAGGACTGGCGGTCGGCCACGACGCACTCGGGCACGCGGCCCCTCCGCTCGAACCACCCCATCACCGGCTTGCTCGACGAGCCGGCCACGGTCCAGATGATCGGGGTGTCGAAGCGGACGTCCCGCAGCAGGAAGGCGCTGGGGAACAGATAGGCCAGCATGCCGTCACCGGGCGCCGCGCAGCGCCCGACGGCCGCCGCGTCCTGCAGGGCCGAGTCCAGCCGCGACCCGGTCGTCACCAGGCCGGCGTACGACCCGCTCGGGACGGTCGCCGCGAGGTCGCCGAGCGGCGCGTCGCGGTAGCTGTTGAGCGCGTGTGCAGTCCCCAGGGCTGCGACGAGCGTGGCGGCGACCACCGCCTTCGCCGCCCTCCCGCCGGCTTCGACCCAGATCAGGGCGGCGAGGACCGAGACGAAGAGGCTGGGCGCGAGGACCGCGGCACTCGCACCCCACGCCGGCGCCCCGGACGTGAACGCGGCGATGAAGGGGACCCCGACGTACGACGCAAGACCGATGAGCACAAGCCGCATCAGGGGCGAGCCGCGGCGCACCGCGCAGACCACCGTCACCGGCAGCAGCACGACGACGAGGACCAGCCCGAGCACCGAGGAGTACCAGCCGTACACGGTGTAGCTCGGCGTCGTCGCCCCCTGCCGCAGCGCGAGTATGCCGGTCGCGACGACCGCGCCGGCGAGCAGCACCGCCCTGAGGCGGCGCAGCGGCGGCACCGCGGCGAGCACGGCCAGGGCCAGGGCGGCATAGAACCAGCCCGAGGGCAGGGCGGCGCGATAGAAGAGGACGAAGTTGGCCAGCCTGCCGCGGAGCGAGGTGCGCGACGACTGGTAGAGCTCGGTGTAGCTCAGCGTGTTCGTGATCGACGACCAGCCCCAGACGAAGAGGGCGAGAGCCGCCACGACCGCGGCCACCGCGGCGGCCCCCACCAGCACGCCGACGAGCCCCCGGCCTCGCGCCTGGACGAGCACGACGAGCAGCAGCGCGACTGCCGCGGGCGCACTGACGGGATGGCTCAACGCACCGAGGGCGACCGCAGCACCGGCCACCGCGCCCCAGGCGAGCGACCGTCGGGTGACCGCGGCCGTGCTGGCGCACGCGGCGACGAGGTACATCAGTGCCGGTGTCGTGTTGTAGGACACGACCTGCTGGTTGTATGCCGCCGGGATGAGAGCGACCCCCAGCGCCGCGGCCGTCGTGCCCCGGCCGAACAGCGGCGACACAGCGCGCCAGGCGACGAGGCCGCACAGGCCGGAGAAGACGATGTACCAGATCCGCGAGGCCAGGACGATGCCGTCGAGCCCGACGACATGGACCCAGGCCCAGACGAAGGGCACCGCCGGCCACGAGCCGAGGACCTGCAGGTTCATCTCGTCGCGGAAGGGCAGATCTCCCTGGGCCATGCGCAGGGCGAGCTCGACGGCGTGTGCGCTGTCACCGAAGTCGACGCCGTAACGCGCACGCAGGACCGCGGCGATGCCGAGCACCAACGCGAAGGCAGGTGCCCATACACGAGAAGCGGGGAGGCGCCATCGGGCGCCTCCCCGCCATCGGGTGGCTGTTGACATCACGAAGCCGTGAGTCCCATCGTCAGAGGTTCTTCTGGATCTCCGCCCACTGGCGCTCGACGTCGTCAAGGCCACCGCACATGAAGAAGGCCTGCTCACCGACGTGGTCGTAGTCGCCGTCGGCGATCTTCGTGAACGCCTCGACCGTGTCGGACAGCGGCACGGTCGAGCCCTCGATGCCGGTGAACTGCTTGGCCACGTAGGTGTTCTGCGACAGGAACCGCTGGATCCGGCGGGCTCGGTTGACGAGGATCTTGTCCTCTTCCGACAGCTCGTCGATACCGAGGATCGCGATGATGTCCTGCAGCTCCTTGTTGCGCTGCAGGATCGACTTGATGCGGACCGCGGTGTTGTAGTGGTCCTGCGCGATGTACCGCGGGTCGAGGATGCGCGACGTCGAGGTCAGCGGGTCCACGGCCGGGTAGATGCCCATCGAGGCGATGTCACGCGAGAGCTCAGTCGTCGCGTCGAGGTGCGCGAACGTCGTCGCCGGCGCCGGGTCGGTGTAGTCGTCGGCCGGCACGTAGATCGCCTGCATCGAGGTGATCGAGTGACCACGCGTGGAGGTGATGCGCTCCTGGAGAACGCCCATCTCGTCGGCGAGGTTGGGCTGGTAGCCCACGGCGGAGGGCATGCGTCCGAGCAGCGTCGAGACCTCAGAGCCGGCCTGGGTGAAGCGGAAGATGTTGTCGATGAACAGCAGCACGTCCTGCTTCTGCACGTCGCGGAAGTACTCGGCCATCGTCAGCGCCGACAGGGCGACCCTCAGACGCGTGCCCGGCGGCTCGTCCATCTGGCCGAAGACGAGGGCGGTCTGGCCGAGAACGCCGGCCTCCTCCATCTCGACCATGAGGTCATTGCCCTCACGGGTGCGCTCGCCGACGCCTGCGAACACCGACACACCACCGTGGTCGCGGGCCACGCGGGCGATCATCTCCTGGATGAGCACCGTCTTGCCCACGCCGGCGCCACCGAAGAGGCCGATCTTCCCCCCCTGGACGTACGGGGTCAGCAGGTCGATGACCTTGATGCCCGTCTCGAACATCGTGGTCTTGCTCTCGAGCTGGTCGAAGTCGGGAGCCTTGCGGTGGATGCCCCAACGCTCGGTGATCTCGAGCTTCTCGCCCTCCTCGAGGTTGAGGCACTCGCCGGTGGCGTTGAACACCTTGCCGAGGGTCACGTCGCCCACGGGCACCGAGATCGGGCCGCCGGTGTCCGTCACCGCCGAGCCGCGCACGAGGCCGTCGGTGGGCTGCAGCGAGATCGCGCGGACCATGTTGTCGCCGATGTGCTGAGCGACCTCGAGGTTGAGGTTCTTGGTCTCGCCGCCGAGGGTCACCTCGGTGGTGAGCAGGTTGTACTGCTCGGGCATCGCGTCGGGCGGAAACTCCACGTCGACGACGGGGCCGATGATTCGAGAGATGCGTCCGACGCCGCCCGCGGCCGGGGCCGTCGCAGTGTCGCTGACAGTTGCGGTCATGGTGGTTGGTTCCTTACCTGGGGCGGGTTACTTCTGTGCGTCGGCGAGGGCGTTCGCGCCGCCCACGATTTCGCTGATCTCTTGGGTGATGCCCGCCTGGCGGGCCTGGTTCGCGAGCCGCTCGTACTTCTTGATCAGCTCGCCCGCGTTGTCGGTGGCCGACTTCATCGCCCGCTGGCGCGCGGCGAGCTCGGACGCGGCCGAGCTGAGCAGTGCGGTGAAGACCCGGTTGCGGACGTACTTCGGCAGGAGCAGGTCCAGGACCTCGGACACGCTCGGCTCGAAGGAGTACTCCGGCGGGATCTGCCCGTCCTCGTAGGTGTTGACCGTGAGGTCGATCCCCTCCTCGCCGGCGTCGTCTGCGTCGACGACCTCGAGCGGCAGCAGGCGCAGGACGTGTGGCTCCTGCCGGACCATCGAGCGGAACTGGGTGTACACGAGGTGGATCTCGTCATTGCCACCCTCGTCGAAGTCCTTGAGGAAGTCGGCGACGATCCGGTCGGAGATCTGCTTGGCGTTCTCGAACGTCGGCGCGTCCGAGAAGCCCTCCCACTCCGCGGCATACGGCCGCTTGCGGAACTTGTAGTAGCTGATCGCCTTGCGACCGACGAGGTACGGGACGACTTCCTTGCCCTCGGCGGTGAGGCGCGCAACGAGCTCCGCGCTCTCCCGGATCGCCGACACGGAGTAGGCACCGGCAAGGCCCCGGTCCGCTGTGATGATGACCACGCCGGCCCGCTTCGAGGTCTCCTTGGCCGTCGTCAGCGGGTGGTCCTCGTTGGTGTTCGAGGCCACGGCCGAGACGGCACGCGTCAGCGCGGTGGTGTACGGCATCGCCTCGGCCGCCTTCTGGCGGGCCTTGACGACGCGAGCCGCCGCGATCAGCTCCATGGCGTTGGTGATCTTCTGGATGGACCGGACGGACTTGATGCGCTGGCGGTAGATCCGCATCTGCGCTCCCATGTGCTCCGCCTCTCTGTGTCTCGAAAGTCTGGTCGTGCGTTCGTGGTGGTCGGCCGGTATGCCGCTGGGCCGGGGGGCCCAGCGGCATACCGTCGTCAGCGCTGCTTGACGATCTTGGCCTGGGTGACGTGGTCCTCGTCGATCTCGTCGAACTGCTCCACGCCGGCCTCGAGGCCGTCGCGACCGGTGCCACGGAAGGTGAACTTGACGTCGTCGACGACCTTCTCGAGCGCGGCCTCGGTGTCCTCGTCGAGCTTGGCGGTCTCGCGGATCGTCTGGAGGATCTTGCCCTCACGACGAAGCGTGTCGAGCAGGTCGGACTCGAAGGGGCGGACGTCCTCGACCGCGATGTCGTCGAGACGGCCCGTCGTGCCACACCAGATCGACACCACCTGCTCCTCGACGGGGTACGGCGAGCTCTGCGGCTGCTTGAGCAGCTCGACGAGCCGCGCACCACGAGCCAGCTGCGCCCGCGACGCAGGGTCGAGGTCCGAGGCGAACATCGCGAACGCCTCCATCGCACGGAACTGGGCCAGGTCCAGCTTGAGACGGCCGGCGACCGACTTCATCGCCTTGATCTGGGCCGCGCCGCCGACTCGGGAGACCGAGACGCCCACGTCGATGGCCGGACGCACGTTGGCGTTGAACAGGTCGGCCTGCAGGTAGATCTGGCCGTCGGTGATCGAGATGACGTTGGTCGGGATGTAGGCCGAGACGTCGCCCGCCTTCGTCTCGATGATCGGCAGACCGGTCATCGAGCCGTGGCCGAGGTCGTCGGACAGCTTCGCGCAGCGCTCGAGGAGCCGCGAGTGCAGGTAGAAGACGTCGCCGGGGTAGGCCTCGCGGCCCGGCGGCCGGCGCAGCAGCAGCGAGACGGCGCGGTAGGCCTCAGCCTGCTTGGACAGGTCGTCGAACACGATGAGGACGTGCTTGCCCTGGTACATCCAGTGCTGGCCGATGGCCGAGCCGGTGTAGGGAGCGAGGTACTTGAAGCCGGCGGAGTCGGACGCGGGCGCGGCCACGATCGTGGTGTACTCCAGCGCGCCGGCCTCCTCGAGGGTGCCGCGCACGGACGCGATCGTCGAGCCCTTCTGGCCGATGCCGACGTAGATGCAGCGGACCTGCTGGTCGGGGTCGCCCGAGTCCCAGTTGCGCTTCTGGTTGATGATCGTGTCGATCGCCACCGTGGTCTTGCCGGTCTGGCGGTCGCCGATGATGAGCTGACGCTGGCCACGGCCGATCGGCGTCATCGCGTCGATCGACTTGATGCCGGTCTGGAGCGGCTCGTGCACCGACTTTCGCTGCACGACCGTCGGGGCCTGCAGCTCCAGGGCGCGGCGCTGCTCGGACTTGATCTCGCCGAGGCCGTCGATCGGCTTGCCGAGCGGGTCGATGACCCGACCGAGGAAGTCGTCGCCGACCGGGACCGACAGGACCTCGCCGGTGCGCTTGACCGTCTGGCCCTCCTCGATGCCGGCGAAGTCACCGAGGACGACGACACCGATCTCGTGGACGTCGAGGTTCAGCGCGAGGCCGAGCGTGCCGTCCTCGAACTGGAGCAGCTCGTTTGTCATGGCCGAGGGCAGACCCTCGACGTGGGCGATGCCGTCACCGGCGTCGCTGACGCGGCCGACCTCTTCGCGGGCAGCGGCGCCGGGCTCGTAGGACTGGACGAACGAGTCCAGGGCGTCCCGGATCTCCTCCGGACGGATCGAAAGCTCCGTCATGTCAGATCTTCTCCTCGTTTCGACCCGTGTCGGGCCGGTGGTTTCTCTGGGGCTTGGGGCGAGGTGGTGCGGGCGCCTCAGGCACCCATGGCGCGGCGGGCCGCGTCGAGCTTGCGAATGACGGTCCCGTCGATGATCTCGTCACCGATCTCGACCTTGACGCCGCCCATGACCCGGGGGTCGACGACGGTGTTGACGTGGACCTTGCCGCCGTAGATGGCGGACAGGCCGGCCGCGAGGCGGTTCCGGTCCTCGTCGGTGAGGGGGACGGCCGAGGTCACCGTGGCCGTCTGCTGGTCGCGGCGGCTCGCAGCGATGTCGAGGTACTTCTCGACCGTCCGGTCGAAGCGGCGACCCCGCGGCGCGACGACGGCCTGGCGGGCCAGGGTCAGCGTCTCGGGAGCGACCTTGCCCGCAAGCAGGGTCGAGACGAGCTCACCGCGCTTGTCGGCCGGAGCCGAGAGGTCGGTCAGCGCGCTGCGCAGCGCCGAGTCGGCGGCGACGATCCGCTCGAAGCGGAACAGCTCGTCCTCCACCCGGTCGGCCCGGTCGGACGTCTCGGCCTCGGCGACCACGGTCTCGACGGCATACGCCTCGATGGCGTCGGAGAGGTCACGCTCGCTGCTCCAGCGCTGGTTGACCACGCCTTTGACGACGACCAGGGTCTCGGCGCTGACCTTGCCGCCGAAGAGCCGCTCGGCGAGCGCGGCCTTGTCGGCCCCCTCGCGGGAGGGGTCCCCGAGTGCGCGGCGCAGGGTGGCACTGCCGTCGAGAACGCCGACGACCGCGAAGAGCTCCTCGGCCAACCGCGAACGGTCGGCACCGGCGGCGAGTGCGCCGGTGAACGCGTCGCGGCTCGCGGCCGCAGCTGCGCGTGAGGATCCCTGCATCAGCGCTCTCCGACCTTCTCGCGGACGACGTCGCCCGACTCGAGCTCGGCAAGGAAGCGCTCGACGATGCCCTTCTGGCGGGTCTCGTCGGCGAGCGACTCGCCGACGATGCGGCCGGCCAGGTCGGTCGAGATGCGGCCCACGTCGGTCCGGAGCGAGACCATCGCCTGCTGGCGCTCGGCCTCGATCTGCTTGTGTGCCGTCTCGGTGATCCGGGACGCCTCGGCGACGGCGTGCTCGCGCATCTCGGCGATGATCTGCGCGCCCTGGGCCTTGGCGTCCTCGCGGATGCGCGCGGCTTCGGAGCGAGCCTCGACGAGCTGCGCCTGGTACTGCTCGAGCGCGGCCTGGGCCTGGGCCTGGGCCTCCTCGGCCTTGTTCATCCCGCCCTCGATCGCAGCCGTGCGCTCGGCATAGATCTGCTCGAGCCGCGGCACGACCCGCTGCTTCACGACGACGTAGAGGATCGCGAAGACCGCCAGGCCGAAGAAGAACTCGAGCGGGTGCGGGATGATCGGTGCCGCGGTGGCCCAGAAGCCCTCTTCGCCGCCATCAGCGGCTCTGAACACTGCTTGCATGCGGGTCTCCTAGAGAGAAACGAACGGGAGCGTCGGAAGCTGGATGCCTGGACGGGCTCAGCCGCGGAAGACGAACGCGAGGGCGATACCGAAGATCGCGAGGGCCTCGGTGATGGCCATGCCGAGGAAGGCGATCGGCTGGAGCATGCCGCGGGCCTCGGGCTGACGGGCAACGCCGTTGATGTACGCGGCGAAGATCAGACCGACACCGATACCGGGGCCGATGGCGGAGAGGCCGTAACCGAGGATGGCGATGTTGCCAGTCATGTTGTTTCCATTTCCTTCTGGTCGGTCCTGCTGGCGGTTACCAGCAGGGCTTTCGGTGAAGCGGTCGGGTGGTGCGGGTCCAGCGGTTGGGGCGACGACTGTCGGCTCAGTGCTCGTCGGCGATCGCGCCGCCGATGTAGAGAGCCGCCAGGAGGGTGAAGACATAGGCCTGCAGGAACTCGACGAGGAGCTCGAAGAGCGTCATGACGAAGGCGAAGACCCAGGTCACGGCCCCGGTGACGATCAGGAATCCGCCGGAGGTGAGCATGTACCAGCCGCCGGTGATGAACAGGACGATGAGGATGTGGCCGGCGAACATGTTGCCGAAGAGTCGCAGCGCCAGGGTGACCGGCCGCGTGAACAGGTCGGTGATCAGCTCGAGGAAGAAGATGGCCGGGATCATCGCCTTGGGCAGCCCCGACGGGACGAGCGACTTCCAGTAGCCGATGAAGCCGTGCTTCTTCATGCCGACCACGTGGAAGACGATCCAGACGATGAGCGACAGCGCGATGGGGAAACCGATCCGGCTGAACGTCGGGTAGCTGAACGGCGGGATGACGCCGAAGAAGTTGTTGACGAGGATGATCGTGAACAGCGAGAAGAGGAGCGGGACGAACCGCAGGAACTCCTTGCTGCCGATGAGGTCCTTGGCGATGCCGTTGCGCACCAAGCCGTAGACCGCCTCGGTGACCATCTGCGAGCGGCCCGGGACCAGCGCCTTCTTGCGCGTCGAGGACAGCAGGTACCAGATGATGAGGCCGGCCGCCACGATCATGAGCAGGATCGGACGGGTCACCGCCCAGGGACCGTCCGTCCCGAACAGCGGCTGCCAGAAGTCCTCGGTACCGGGCGCTGTGTAGTCCGTCGGCGCGGCGGCCACGATGCTCACGGGTTACTCCTTTGTAGGTTCTGGGCAGTTCGGGTGACGTCAGACGTCATCGGCGCGGGCCAGGTGCGCGCAGAGGTGGTCCGCACACGTTCCCTCGTCCGCGGGCGGTCCGGTGCCGAGCCGGCGAGCGGCTCGGAGGCCGGGCTCAATGGGTACCGTATCGGAACCAGATCAGGTAGAGCGACAAGGCCATCCCACCCACGATCCCCACTCCGACCAGCCACGTCGTGCCGAGCCAGTGGTCGAGCAGCGCACCGAGGCCGCCGTAGATGAGCGGGCCGGTGAGCAGGTAGGCGACAGCCTTCCAGGCGGAGTTCTGCTCGGCCATGTTGAACCGGCGCAGCTGCTCCTGCGGGTCGTCCTCCGGGGGCCCGGCCGGGTCTGACGGCTCGGTGGGCTCGGTGGGCTCGGTGGGCTCGGTGGGCTCGGGCGTGGACATGCGGCGTACCTGCCTTCTCACGACTTCTCACGCGGCTCACCCGTCTGCTCGGGGTCACCTGCCCCAGCGGCGGGCGCAGCGGGCGCCTCGGTGCCGGGGTCGAGTGAAGCCGCACCGTCGGGGTCGTACGCGAAGATCCGCAGCCGCTTGTACGACCGCATCTCGAAGAAGATCCACACCACGGCGCAGACGATGATCGACACGCCCACGGCGTACCCGGACACCCAGCTGACGTCGCGGAGCAGGAACATCACGACGCCGAGCACGACCACCTTGAAGGTGTAGGTGATCATCACGACGATCATCACGGTCGTCGGCGCCAGGTCGGCCGTGCGCTTCATGACCAGCAGCGTCAGGCTGAAGAAGAAGATGACGAGCAGCGCGCCGACGGCAGCGGACCAGGCGGCCTTCGGGCTCGAGAACAGCCCCACGACGACGCAGACGAGCCCCGCCAGGGCCGTCGGCGGCAGGGAGCCCCGGAGAAGCTGCGCGAAGGCATCGGACTGTGATGCGGTGCGGGCCGGGGTGGAGCTCAAGGAAACCTGCCTGGGTGCGTCGTGAGGCGTAGAGCCGGCGGGGCGGGGATCAGACATACGCTGCTGGATTATGTTGTGCGGAAAGGGCTTCCGCGCCCTGTGGAGTGGCCTTCACAGACTCTCCTCAGGTGCTTGTGAATGCTATCACAAGCGTTCGGACGGCCTCCACTGCGGTAGCCAGACGGTCAGGACGACCCCGAGAGCGGCCGCCGCCGACACGACCACGAGGGGTCGCCAGCCGTCCCAGATGACGAAGGACACCGAGCCGAGGGCGACGATCGCCGCCCACAGGTAGAGGATGAGGACCGCCCGGCGGTGGCCGTGGCCGATGCGCAGCATCCGGTGGTGCAGGTGCATGGCGTCCGGGTGCCAGGGCCGCTGCCCCGCCCGGGTGCGGCGGATCACGGCCAGGACCATGTCGAGCAGGGGTAGCAGGAGCACCGCGAGCGGCACCACGATCGGCAGGAACGCGGCAGACACCTCGTTCGCGCTCACCTGCCCCGGGTCGACGTTGCCGGTCAGGGTGATCGTTGCTGCCGACAGCAGCAGCCCGAGCGTCAGGGCGCCCGAGTCACCCATGAAGAGCCGAGCCGGGTGGAAGTTGTGCGGGAGGAAGCCCGCACAGACCCCGACCAGGGCGGCCGAGATGAACGTCGCGGTCGAGAAGACGTTCGCCGGGACGAACGACCGCGACACGATGTAGCTGTACATGAAGAACGCGAGCGCGGCGATGCCGACGACGCCCGCCGCGAGGCCGTCGAGCCCGTCGATGAAGTTGACCGCGTTGGTCCACACCATGACCACGATGACCGTGAAGAGCACGAGCACGGGCGTCGGGAGGATGGTCGTGCCGAAGATCGGCAGCGACAGCAGCTGGACGCCGGTGTACGCCATGAGCCCGGCCGCGAGCATCTGCCCGGCCAGCTTGGTGAGCCAGTCGAGCTCACGGATGTCGTCGAAGGCACCGATCAGGCACACGACCCCACCCGCGGCCACGACGCCGAGGATCTGGCGGGTCGAGAACAGCGAGCCGAGGTAGGGCAGTGCCCGGGCCACGAGCGCCGCAGCGACGAACCCGATGTAGATGCCCACTCCTCCAAGGCGCGGGATGGGCGTCTTGTGGACGTCGCGCTCGCGCACCGCGGTGAACGCGCCGGTCGCCACGGCGAGGCTCCGGACGAAGGGTGTGGCGATGTACGTGACCGCGGCGGCCACGATGAGGACGAGAACGTACTCGTGCACCTACCGACCTTCGTTTCGGAGCGCTGCGGCAGGCCGCGTCAGCGGGGGTATGCCGGGAAGCGCGTCACGAGGTCGGTGACCTCGGCACGGACCTCCTTGCTCACAGGGTGGTCGGGGTCGGCGTCGCCCTTGGTCACTGCCGTGTGGATCAGCGTGGCGATCTGCTTCATCTGCTCGGTCCCCATGCCCTGGGTCGTGACCGACGGGGTGCCCACCCGGATGCCCGAGGCGATGTTGGGCTTCTGCGGGTCGAACGGGATCGCGTTCTTGTTGAGCACGATGCCGGCAGCGTCGGCACGCTCCTCGGCCTCCTTGCCGGTCACCCCGACGCCCTGCAGGTCGAGCAGTGAGAGGTGCGTGTCGGTGCCGCCCGTCGTGGGGCGGATGCCGACCTCCAGGAGGCTGGCCGCGAGCTGCTTGCTGTTGGCGATGACGTCGCGGGCGTACTGGGCGTACTCCGGCGTCCCGGCCTCCTTGAAGTTCACCGCCTTGGCCGCGATGGTGTGCATCTGCGGGCCGCCCTGCATCATCGGGAACACCGCGCGGTCGAGCGCGGTGGCGTGCTCGGCCTTGCACACGAGCGCGCCGGAGCGCGGGCCGCGCAGCACCTTGTGCGTCGTGAAGGTCACGACATCGGCATACGGCACCGGCGACGGGATCGCCTTGCCCGCGACGAGGCCGATGAAGTGGGCGGCGTCGATCCACAGGATCGCCCCGACCTCGTCGGCGATGGCGCGGAAGCGCTCGAAGTCGATGAGCCGCGGGATGGCCGAGCCGCCCGCGCAGATGACCTTGGGGCGGTGCTCCTTGGCGAGCTCCTCGACCTGGCCGTAGTCGATGTCCTCGGTCTCCTTGTCGACGCCGTAGTGCACGGCGTTGAACCACTTGCCGGAGAAGGAGACCTTGGTGCCGTGCGTCAGGTGGCCGCCCATCGGCAGGCTCATGGCCAGGATCGTGTCGCCCGGCGCCATGAACGCGCCGTAGACGGCCTGGTTGGCGCTGGCGCCCGAGTGTGGCTGGACGTTCGCGTGGTCGGCGTCGAAGAGCGCCTTGGCCCGCTCGATGGCGATGGTCTCGGCCTTGTCGACCTCCGAGCAGCCGCCGTAGTAGCGGCGACCGGGATAGCCCTCGGCGTACTTGTTCGACAGCGTCGAGCCGAGGGCGGTCAGCACAGCGGGCGAGCTGATGTTCTCGCTCGCGATGAGCTGCAGGCCGCTACGGATGCGGTCGAGCTCGGAGACGAGGACTCCGGCGATGTCGGGGTCGAAGGTCTGCAGGGCGCCGAAGTCGGAGCCGTAGAACGTCGTGTCGTCAGCCATGGGACATCTCCGGGTTGCGGGCGGGGTACGTGCGAGCGCGAGCCAACTCTATGCCGTCGGCTCGGGGCCGTCCGAGTGAACCTCGTTCGCCGGCGGAGCCGGCGGGGCGGCCGCGCCGGCGGGCGGAGTGGGCGGGGCGGGCGCCTCGAGCTCCGGCTCGGCCCCCTCCGCGCCGATGGGCTCGTCGGCCACCGGGTCCGACTCCGCGACGGGCTCCGGCTCGGGCTCTGGCTCGGGTTCCGACACCAGCTCGGGCTCGTGCTCGATGGCGGCGACGATGTCGTCCTGGGAGATCGCGCCGAACCGGAGGGTCACGGGCGCCTCTCCGGTGCAGTCGACGATGGTCGAGGCCTCGCCCTCGACGGCAGTGCCGCCGTCGAGGTAGACCGCGACCGACTCACCGAGCATGCCGAGGGCCTCGTCCACCGTGTGCGCGGCCGGATCGCCCGTGGTGTTGGCGCTCGTGACGGCCATCGGGCCGATGTCGGCGAGCAGCTCGAGCGCGATGGCGTTGTCGGGTACCCGCAGGGCCACCGTGCCGTTGGTCTCGCCGAGGTCCCAGTGCAGCGAGGTCTGCGCCTTGAGCACGAGGGTCAGCGGACCGGGCCAGAACTTCTCCATGAGCCGCTGGGCGTAGTCGGGCACCTGGGTGGCCAGGCCCTGAGCGGTCCGCGCGGTCGGGATCAGCACTGGCGGGGGCATGTCGCGACCGCGGCCCTTCGCGGCCAGCACGGACGCGACCGCGTTGGCGTCGAACGCGTCGCAGCCGATGCCGTAGACGGTGTCGGTCGGCAGCACGACGACCTCACCCCGCCTGACCGCTGCCGCTGCGGAGGGAATACCCTCCGCACGTCCGTCGGGATCGGTGCAGTCGAAGCGCTCACTCACGCGGGGAAGCCTACTTCCGCCGTCCGCGGCCCGGCACCGAGGTCCACCCCGCGTCGCGCCGTCGTGACGCGAGGACGCCCGGACAGGTCGGGGTGGTCGGCGAGGTCGTGCCACTCCCCCGTGGCCGCGAGGCGGCGCGGGAGGCTCTCGCCCTGAGAGTCGGCATGCTCGACGAGCACGAGCCCGCCGGGCCGCAGCAGGGCGGCCGCGGTTCGCACGACGGCCATCGGAATGGCCAGCCCGTCCTCGCTGCCTCCGTAGAGCGCAACCTCCGGGTCGTGGTCGCGAACCTCCGGGTCGAGCGGCACGGCGCCGACCGGGATGTAGGGCGGGTTCACGGTGACGATGTCGACGGTGCCCACCCAGTCCGGAATACACGGGCGCGTCGCGTCACCCTGCGTGAGGTCGACATCGAGGCCCAGCCGGTCACGGTTGGCGGTCGCCCAGGCCAGGGCCTCCACCGACAGCTCGACCCCGCGGATCTCGACGCCGGGCCGCTCGTCCGCGATCGCGAACGGGATCGCCCCCGATCCGCTGCACAGGTCGACGACCCGCGCGGGCCGGTCGCCCTGGTCGCGAAGGCCGCCGTGTTCGCCAGTGCCTTTGCGCTCGTCGCCTCCGTGCGCCGTGAGGCGGTCGACCTCCTCGATCGCGAGCTCGACGAGCACCTCGGTCTCCGGGCGCGGCACGAAGACGCCCGGGCCCACGGCGAGCGTGAGCCGCCGGAAGTGCGCCCGGCCGGTCAGGTGCTGCAGCGGCACCCGACGGGCACGCTCGTCCAGGAGTGCGGCATACCTCGTGGCGAAGGTGTCCGGGAGCGCACTGCCGAGGACCATGAGTCGGCGCACCTCCTGCGTCGGCACCCCGAGGACGTATGCCGCGAGCTCTACCGAGTCGGCGTCGGGCGAGCCGACGCCCGCGTCGGCGAGCCGGGCGGCGCCGCCGCGCACCAGGGCGCGCAGGTCGCTCACGACCCGGCGAGGGCCGCGAGCTTGGCGGCCTCGTCGGCATCGAGAGCGGACTGCACGACGGGGTCGAGGTCGCCGTCGAGCACACCGTCGAGGTTGTACGCCTTGTAGCCGGTGCGGTGGTCCGAGATGCGGTTCTCGGGGAAGTTGTAGGTGCGGATCCGCTCGGAGCGGTCGACGGTGCGCACCTGGGACCGGCGGGCCGCGGACGCCTCTGCGTCGGCCTCGTCCTGGGCCTGCTGGTGCAGGCGGGCGCGCAGCACGCGCATCGCCGCCTCCTTGTTCTGCAGCTGCGACTTCTCGTTCTGGCAGGACACGACCAGTCCAGTGGGCAGATGCGTGATCCGCACGGCGGAGTCGGTCGTGTTGACGCTCTGGCCGCCGGGGCCCGAGGAGCGGTACACGTCGATCCGAAGGTCGTTGGGGTCGATCGTCACCTCGACCTCCTCGGCCTCGGGCATGACCAGGACACCCGCGGCCGACGTGTGGATCCGGCCCTGCGACTCGGTGACCGGGACGCGCTGCACCCGGTGGACGCCTCCCTCGTACTTCAGCCGCGCCCATGGGGCCTCGCCAAGCCCGGGAGTGCCCTTGGCCTTGATCGACACGCGGACGTCCTTGTAGCCGCCGAGGTCACTCTCGGTCGCGTCCTCGATGGCTGTCCTCCAGCCGCGGCGCTCGGCGTAGCGCAGGTACATCCGCAGCAGGTCACCGGCGAACAGGGCGGACTCGTCGCCGCCCTCGCCGGCCTTGACCTCGAGGATGACGTCACGGTCGTCCTCGGGGTCGCGAGGAACGAGCATGCGGCGCAGGTGCTCCTCGGCCTCGGCGGTGGCCGCCTCCAGCTCCGGGAGCTCGGCCGCGAACGACTCGTCCTCCGCGGCCAGCTCACGCGCTGCGTCGAGGTCGTCCGCCGCGGTCTGCCACGCGCGGGCCGCGGCCACGGTGGGGGCCAGAGCGGCATACCGCTTGTTGAGGGTGCGCACGAGGTCCTGGTCGCCGTGCACGGCAGGGTCAGCCAGCCGGCTCTCGAGGTCGGCGTACTCCTGCAGGATCGACGTCACTGAATCGTGCACTGGGCACCTCTTCGCTGGGAACGTTGCCGCAAAACGAACGCCGGCCCCCGGCGACCGTAGTCGCGGGAGCCGGCGTGCGGGAGACCTACTTGGCGGCCTTCTTGCCGTAGCGAGCCTCGAACCGGGCCACGCGGCCACCGGTGTCGAGAATCTTCTGCTTGCCGGTGTAGAACGGGTGGCACTGCGAGCACACGTCAGCCGAGATGTGGCCGGAGGTCGCGGTGCTGCGGGTGGTGAACGTGTTGCCACAGGTGCAGGTGACCGTGGTCTCCACGTATGCGGGGTGAAGGTCCTTCTTCAACGTGATCTCCTTGGTATGAGTGGCCGGGTCGGCTGCAGGCGTGCATCAGTGCCGTGAACCGGTCCAAAGGAAGAGTGTGCCAGAACAGGCGCACGACACCCAAAACGCAGCCGAGGCCCCCCGCATTCCCGCACAGCGGCCCCATCCGTGGTGCCAGTCGCACGGTCGATCGTGCGCTCGGCACCACACGGATCACGCGGCTCGCGCCGAGGCCAGGCGGTGGGCCCGCATGACCTGCTCCATGAACTTGAAGGGTTGCAGACGGAGCCCCAAGACCGGGATGCGCAGGACCGGCTCGCCCGCGATGACAACCTCGTTCTGGCGTAGCGCGTCGTCGACGGTGTTGAGCGCCAGCGCATGATGACCACCATCCACCTCCACGGCGAGCCCCACGTCCTCCCACGCAGCGTCCAGATAGACGCGACCGCCCGGAAGGACGCGCACCGCCTGTCGTGTCGGGTCGGGAATGCCGTGCCGCCGGCACAGCCCCGCAAAGTCGAGCTCACCGAGCGACTGGGCCCCGTCACAGACATCGAGCACGACCTGTCGAAGGAAGGCCTGACGGCCTCCCGGTCCGGAACTGGTCCACGCGTCGAGCAGGCGACTGGGTGTCGTCAACCGCTGCTGGAGGGGAAGGCAGACCAGCAACGCTGCCTGGCGATCGGACCTGGCCCATCGCGCCGCCCTGATGGTTGCCTGCTCCGGTGTCGCACGGGGAACCCCGGCAGTCGTGATCGGTCCGAGCGCACGCCGTCGGTGCAGGGAGACCCCATCCACGGCGTGGCGCCGGTTGTTCGCGGGGATGCTGACATCGATCGTGCTCGGCTCGTAGCCGCTCAATCCCGCCGCGACCAGGGCAGATGCACCATCGAGCACCGCACCACCGCCGCTCTCCCACACCGCTCGCCACAACAGCGCCCTTCCCATCGGCGCATGGTTGCCAATGACAACGGTGTGCCTCCCGGCGCGCATCCAACGTCCCGCGTCGATCTCGGTCTGCACGTCGTAGCGGCTTACCCCTGCGGCGCGAAGGTCGCGACGGTGGGCGACGCCATCGGTTGCACTAGCGAGCTCGGCAGCGACAGTGGCTCGCCTGGCACGGGCGACGCGAGTCGGGGGTCCGGGTGAGCTGGTCACCTGGCCCAGGGTGCCCGAAACGGCGCTTCGGCCGTCTGGGCGTTGTGGACAAGGTCACCGTGTGGTGCCGGCCGCACGGCGGAGCCCGCAGTTGGCACCACACGGTGACACAGTGCGTCAGTTCTCGTCGTCGAGGCGAATGCTGCTGGTCTGCTGGACCTGGAGGAGGAACTCGTAGTTCGTCTTCGTCTTCTTCAGCCGGTCGATGAGCAGCTCGATCGCCTGCTGCGGGTCGAGTGCAGCGAGCACCCGGCGCAGCTTCCACATGATCTTCAGCTCCTCGGCCGCGAGCAGGATCTCCTCGCGGCGCGTGCCCGAGGCGTTGATGTCGACGGCGGGGAAGATCCGTCGGTTGGCAAGGTCGCGGTTCAGCCGCAGCTCCATGTTGCCGGTGCCCTTGAACTCCTCGAAGATCACCTCGTCCATCTTCGAGCCGGTCTCGACGAGCGCCGTGGCCAGGATGGTCAGCGAGCCGCCGTTCTCGATGTTGCGGGCCGCCCCGAAGAACTTCTTCGGCGGGTAGAGGGCCGCGGAGTCCACGCCACCGGAGAGGATGCGGCCGCTCGCCGGCGCGGCGAGGTTGTAGGCGCGACCGAGCTTGGTGATCGAGTCGAGCAGGACGACGACGTCGTGACCGAGCTCCACGAGGCGCTTGGCCCGCTCGATGGCGAGCTCGGCCACGGTGGTGTGGTCCTCGGCCGGGCGGTCGAACGTCGAGGAGATGACCTCGCCCTTGACCGCGCGCTGCATGTCGGTGACCTCTTCGGGCCGCTCGTCGACCAGCACGACCATCAGGTGGCACTCGGGGTTGTTCGTCGTGATCGCATTGGCCAGCGCCTGCATGACCATCGTCTTGCCGGCCTTGGCCGGGGCGACGATGAGGCCGCGCTGCCCCTTGCCGATAGGAGCGACCAGGTCGATGATCCGCGTCGTCAGCTGGCCCGGCTCGGTCTCGAGGCGCAGCCGCTGCTGCGGGTAGAGCGGCGTCAGCTTGCCGAACTCGACCCGCTTGGCGGCCTCGTCCGGGGTGGTGCCGTTGACGCTGTCGAGCCGGACGAGCGCGTTGTACTTCTGGCGGCCCACGTTGCCCGCCGGCTGCTCGCCGTCGCGCAGCGCCTTGACCGCGCCGGTCACGGCGTCGCCCTTGCGCAGGCTGTACTTCTTGACCATGCCGAGCGGCACGTAGACGTCGTTCGGTCCGGCGAGATAGCCCGATGTGCGGACGAACGCATAGTTGTCGAGGACGTCGAGGATGCCCGCGACGGGGACGAGGACGTCGTCGTCGCCGACCTGCAGCTCCGTCTCGTTCCAGTCCTGGCCGCCCTGCGGACGCCCGCGCTTGCGGTCCCGGCTGCGCTGCCGGTTGCGGCTGCGCCGGCTGCCGCCGCGCTCGTCGTCGTCGATCCGGGCCTGCTGGCCGCGGTTCTGAGCCTGGCCGGCCTGCTGGCCCTGCCGGTCGGTGTGCTCGCCCTGCTGACGGTCACCCTGCTGGCGGTCGTTCTGACGGTCGCCCTGCTGGCGGTCGTTCTGACGGTCGCCCTGCTGGCGGTCGTTCTGACGGTCGCCCTGCTGGCGGTCGTTCTGACGGTCACCCTGCTGGCGGTCGTTCTGCCGGTCGCCCTGCTGGCGGTCGTTCTGACGGTCACCCTGCTGGCGGTCGTTCTGCCGGTCGCCCTGCTGGCGGTCGTTCTGCCGGTCGCCCTGCTGACGCTCGACCCGGTCGTAGCGGCGCTCGGTGCGCTCGGTGCGCTCGCTCGCGGCCGCAGGCTGGTGGTCGTCCTGACCGCGCTCGTCCGTGCGTGTGTCCGTGGGCGCCTCGGTGCGCTCTTCGCGGACCTCGGCCGGTGCGGTGGCATCGCTCGCAGCGGACGCCTCGGCACCGGTCGTGGCACCCGCGGGACGGCTCGCGCGGCGCGATGCCCGGGCGGGAGCGGCGTCGGTGCTGGCAGCCGAGCCTGCGGAGGCGGCGCCGGCGGCGACAGAGCCGCCGGCCTGGCGGGCCTTGATCGCCTCGACCAGGTCGCTCTTGCGCATCTTCGTCGTCCCGGTGATGCCCATCGAGGACGCGACGCCCTTGAGCTCGTCCAGCTTCATGGCGGACAGGCCGGAGACCGGACGGATGGATGTTTCTGACACGAAGGATCCTTCCCCCTCGTTTGCGACCCGGGCAGATGGCCACGGGCCGGACCACGGCCAGATCCACTGGCCAACTGTGATGAACCACTTCGGCGCCGAACGCGCCCAGAGGCATGCAATGTCGCCTCAGCGTGGGGGTGATGCACCGCCTGCGAAGTCGCGGCGCTTGGTGCCCGGTCAGAATACCATCCAGGGGCACCTGCCCGGCCGTAACGGCTCGACTGGTCGTCTCGATGCACCTGATCCCCCGTCGGCGAGCACTCGACTCGCCTTCGGGGCTGGATGCCGGCGATCGGGCCCTCAGGCAAGACTCACGCGGGCGCCACGCGCCGGGATCCCTGGTGTCAGCCGCGCCCAGTGCGCCATCTCGTCGGGGGGCTGGACGCTGTCCGCCACCTGCCGCGTCGTGAGGACGAGCACGCTCGGCCCGGCGCCTGAGACGACGGCCGCGTGCCCCTGCGCCCGAAGCGTGTCGACCAGCTGCATGGTCGCGGGATAGGAAGGTCGCCTCGCCTCCTGGTGCAGCCAGTCCCTCGTCGCGGCGTGCAGATGGCCCGGGTCCGCGGTGAGCGCGTGCACGAGCAGCGCGGCACGACCGGCTCCGGCCGCGGCAGCCCTAAGCGGCACCGAGTCGGGCAGCACCGCTCGCGCCGTGCGCGTGGCCAGCTGCGTCTCAGGCACGAAGACGACGACCTCGACGTCGGGATGCGGGTCGATCCTCGCACTCACGGTGCGCTCGCCATGGTCGAGCCCGGAGCCGTCCGGCATCCAGCTGACGGTCAGCCCTCCGAGAACGCTCGCCGACGCGTTGTCGGGGTGGCCCTCCAGCTCGCTGGCGATATGGGTCGCGACCGCGAGGTCGATGGGCACCTCGCTCCCCCGGTCGCGCAGCGGTGTCGATCTCGAGGCCGAAAGTGCTTGTGCCGCAACCACACCCGCGACGATGGCCGTGGCCGACGAGCCCAGTCCGCGGCCATGTGGTACGCCGTTGCGCGCCTCGATGCGCAGCCCGGGAGGAGCCTCGACCCCGAGGACCGACCAGGTATGCCGCATGGTCGCGAGCACCAGGTGACGCTCGTCGGTCGGGACGTCGGCAGCGCCCTCCCCGGTCACCTCGACGAGGACCCCAGGGGTGTCGAAGGTGCTTACGACGTAGTGGTCCCAGAGGCCGAGAGCCAGGCCGATCGAGTCGAAACCGGGGCCGAGGTTGGCGCTGCTCGCGGGCACCCGCACCTCGATCGCGAGGCCGGCGTCGACGCGGCCCGGCACGCCCTCAGCCCTCCAGACCGAGCGCCTGGGCAGCCGAGAACGCGTCGACCGGCACGCGGGTCGGCACGACGTCTGACCCGTCGGGCGTCCGCAGCGCCCACTGTGGGTCCTTGAGCCCGTGGCCGGTCACCGTGCACACGATCCGTGCCCCGGCAGGGACGAGCCCAGCGGCATGGCTGGCGAGCAGGCCGGCGACCGAGGCCGCCGAGCCGGGCTCGACGAAAACGCCCTCCCGAGCGGACAGGAACCGGTGGGCCTGCAGGATCTGCTCGTCGGTCACCGCGTCGATGCGCCCGCCCGACTCGTCACGAGCCGCGATGGCCTCGTCCCAGGACGCCGGGTTGCCGATCCGGATCGCGGTGGCGATCGTCTCGGGGTCGTCGATCGGGTGGCCCTTCACCAGCGGTGCCGCCCCGGCGGCCTGGAATCCCCACATGACGGGAAGCCTGGTGGCCGGACCGGGCTGGTCGCTCACCGTCGGGTCGGCGGAGTACTCGCGGTACCCCTTCCAGTACGCCGTGATGTTGCCGGCGTTGCCCACGGGAAGACAGTGGATCTGCGGGGCGTCCCCGAGCGCGTCGACGATCTCGAAGGCCGCCGTCTTCTGGCCCTCGATGCGGGCCGGGTTGACCGAGTTGACCAGCTCGACGGGGTACGCCTCGGCGAGCTTGCGCGCGAGGGTCAGGCAGTCGTCGAAGTTGCCCTCGACCTGCAGGAGCGTGGCACCGTGCGCGATCGCCTGGCTGAGCTTGCCCATCGCGATCTTGCCGTCGGGCACGAGGACGCCGCAGGCCATGCCGGCCTTCGTCGCATATGCCGCTGCCGACGCGCTCGTGTTGCCCGTGCTCGCGCAGATGACCGCCTTCGCGCCCTTCTTGGCGGCCACGCTGATCGCGGTGGTCATCCCGCGGTCCTTGAACGAGCCGGTCGGGTTCAGCCCCTCGTACTTCAGGTACACCTCGGCGCGAACCAGCTCGGACAGCCGCTCGGCATGGATGAGCGGCGTGCCGCCCTCGCGCAGGGTCACCACCGGCGCGCCTTCGAGCATCGGCAACCGGTCGGCATACTCGGGGATCACGCCCCGCCACTGGTGAGCCATCACGAACCTTCCACACGCATCACAGAGTTCACGCCACGCACCACATCGAGGGTGCGCAGCGCCTCGACGGTGCCCGACAGGGCGGCGTCGGTGGCCGTGTGGGTAACGATGATGAGGTTGGCCCGCGACACCGCGCCCCACTCGTCCGGCACGAGGTGCTGGCGCACCGTCTCGATCGAGACGTCATGGTCGGCGAACGCCGCCGCGACCTGAGCCAGCACGCCCGAGCGGTCGTCGACGTCGAGGCTGATGTGGTACCTCGTCTGGGCGTCGCCCATCGACAGCACGGGCAGGTCGGCGTAGCTCGACTCACCCGGGCCCAGGCCGCCGATCACCCGGTGCCGGGCCACGGCGACGAGGTCGCCGAGCACGGCCGAGGCCGTCGGGTCACCACCTGCACCCCGGCCGTAGAACATCAGCTGGCCGGCGGCGTCGGCCTCGACGAAGACCGCGTTGAACGCCTCGCGCACCCCGGCGAGCGGATGCGACCTCGGGATCATCGCCGGGTGGACGCGGACGCTGACGCCCTTGTCACTGCGCTCGCAGATGGCCAGGAGCTTGACCACGCAGTCCATCTCGCGCGCCGCCACCACGTCCGCGGCGGAGACCTCGGTGATGCCCTCGCGGTAGACGTCGGTGCCAGAGACCCGCGTGTGGAAGGCGAGGGAGGCGAGGATCGCCGCCTTGGCCGCGGCGTCGAAGCCCTCGACGTCGGCAGTCGGGTCGGCCTCGGCATAGCCCAGCGCCTGCGCCTGCTCCACCGCGTCCGAGAAGCCGGCGCCGGTCGTGTCCATCTTGTCGAGGACGTAGTTGGTCGTGCCGTTGACGATGCCGAGCACCTTGGTCACCGAGTCGCCGGCGAGCGACTCGCGCAGCGGGCGCAGCAGCGGGATCGCACCGGCGACCGCCGCCTCGTAGTAAAGGTCCACCCCGTGCTCAGCGGCAGCGGCATACAGCGCCGGGCCGTCCTCGGCGAGGAGCGCCTTGTTGGCCGTGACGACGGAGGCGCCGTGCTCCATGGCGCGCAGGATGAGCGTCCGAGCAGGCTCGATGCCGCCGATCACCTCGACAACGACATCCGCGCGGGTCACGAGGTCGGCGGCGTCGGTCGTGAAGAGGTCCGGGTCGACACCGAGGTCGGACCGGTCGCGACCGGCACGCCGCACGGCGATGCCCGCGATCTCGAGCGGGGCTCCGACCCGCGCTGCCATGTCGTCGGCGTGCTCGGTGAGCAGGCGCGCGACGGCGCCGCCGACCACGCCGGCCCCGAGAAGGGCGACGCGCAGCGGCCTGCCTGGGCTGGGGGCGCTAACCACGTGTGAATCCTGCCGCCTGTCCGCGTGCTGGACGGTCATTGTTTCGGGATCCGGACAGCGGGAGCGCAGGATCTGCGCCCGCCGAACCGGCCCGTCGAAGCATCAGACGTCGAGCGCCAGAAGGTCGTCGATGGTCTCGCGCCTGACGATGACCCGGGCCACGCCGTCGCGGACCGCGATGACCGGCGGGCGCGGGGTGTGGTTGTACTGGCTCGACAGCGACCGGCAGTACGCGCCGGTGCCGGGGACCGCGATGAGGTCGCCGGGTGCGACGTCGGACGGGAGGAACTCGTCCTTGACCACGATGTCACCGCTCTCGCAGTGCTTGCCGACGACGCGGGCGAGGACCGGGTCCGCCGTGGAGTAGCGGCCGGCCACCGTGCAGGAGAAGTTGGCGTCGTAGAGGGCGGTGCGGATGTTGTCGCTCATGCCGCCGTCGACCGAGACGTAGACGCGCTGGCTGCCGCCGTCGAGGTCGACCGGCTTGACCGTGCCGACCTCGTAGAGCGTGAACGTGCTCGGCCCCGCGATCGCACGGCCGGGCTCGACCGAGATCCGGGGCACGGCGACGCCCTCGGCGCGGCACTCGCGCTCGACGATCTCGGCCATCCCCGCCGCCAGGTTCTTCGGCGGGAGCGGGTCGTGCTCAGTCGTGTACGCGATGCCGAACCCGCCGCCGAGGTCGAGCTCGGGCAGCTCCACGCCGAGCTCCTTGGCGACCTGGGTGTGCAGGCCGAGGATCCGCCGCGCGGACACCTCGAAACCGGAGGTGTCGAAGATCTGCGAGCCGATGTGGCTGTGCAGCCCGAGCAGCCGGAGCGATTCGGGACGAGCAAGGATGCGTCGCGCAGCCTCGAGTGCCTGCCCGCCGGACAGGGACAGCCCGAACTTCTGGTCCTCGTGGGCGGTGGCGATGAACTCGTGGGTGTGCGCCTCGACGCCCACCGTGACGCGGATGAGGACGGGCGCCACGACGCCCAGCTCGCTCGCCACCGCGGCGACCCGCTCGATCTCGTCGAAGGAGTCGATGACGATGCGACTCACGCCGTACTCCAGCGCCGCGCGGATCTCGCCGACGCTCTTGTTGTTGCCGTGCATGCCGATGCGCTCGCCCGGCACGCCGGCGCGCACCGCCACCGCGAGCTCGCCGCCAGTGCACACGTCGAGGTGCAGCCCCTCGTCGGCGACCCACCGTGCCACCTCGGTGCACAGGAACGCCTTCCCGGCGTAGAACACGTCGGCGCCACCGGACAGCGTGTCGAACACCTCGGCATACGTCTGCTTGAAATCCCTTGCGCGAGAACGGAAGTCGTCTTCGTCGATGACGTATGCCGGCGTGCCGAACTCGCGCGCGAGCTCGGTGACGCTCACCCCGCCGACGGTCAGGACACCGTCACTCCCCCGGCCCACGGACGTCGCCCACAGCGACGGGACGAGGGCGTTGACGTCAACAGGGGTCTGCAGCCACGCAGGACCGCGATAGCCCTCCGCGTGGAGCGCTCCGGCTTCGTGTGCGCGCATTGCTACATCCTTTCCGGGGCCGCCGCGCCGACGCGGGCGAGTCCATTGCGCAAGACGATGCGGGCGGCATCCGCGAGCGCCATCCGGGCCCCGTGCACCGCCTCCACCGGAGACCCGAGGACCATCGGGCGCACCGGGTGCTGCCACTCGTCGGCGAGCGCGCCCACATCGACCAGGGCACGCTGGGTCTGTACCGCATCGCCGGCGTGGGTCCGGAACCGCTGCGGAAGGTCCGCCATGCCCACGAGCAGGTGCCGCTCGGAGACGTGGTTGAGCACCTCGAGGCGCGCCCCGGGACGGCGCTCCACACCGCAGGCTTCAGCGTTGCGGACCAGCCGGCACAGGCGGGCGTGGGAGAGCTGCACCCGGTGGACCGGGTCTGTTGACGGCCGCCAACCGGGCCGCTCGAGCACGACCCGGTAGCGGTCGCCGTCGGCCAGTGCGTATTCATCCTCGGCCTCACGGACGGTGCCGATGATCTGGGACCGCGCGCCGTCGGTGAGCGTGATCGCGATGAGTCCGGACGGTGCGACCTCGATGGCGGCGATCGGCTTCTGCCCGGTGAGCCCTTGCGCCAGCACGCGGGCCAGATCTCGCGGGACGAGGTCCAGCGGCTGGGCCCAGCGCTGAGCCACGGGGGTCACCCAGTCGGCCACGACCCCGGCGACGCGCGGGTCGGTCGGGCGGAACAGCGGGCCCGGAGGCGGCCCGGCCAGCGCCTCGTCGGGCAGGGTGCCGAACCGGACGGCCCGGGCGGCGACGTCCTCGAGGAGGGCGCGCAGCTGCTCCGGCGTCATGGCGCCGAGTCTAGGGGTGGCCTCCTCGACGGCCCCCGGGAGTTCGGTCCGGACCGGCTGGACGTCCTCTGTGAGGTTCTCGGCCCCTCCTCGGCAGGGGCCATTCAACGTTCTGGCCCGTGGGCTGCTAATCTCACCGGGCGCACGAAAGTGCGCACGCCCCCGTAGCTCAGGGGATAGAGCACCGCCCTCCGGAGGCGGGAGCGCAGGTTCGAATCCTGCCGGGGGCACTTCATCGACTGAGGCCGTGCTGACACCGCGAAGCGTGTCAGCACCGCCGCAGTGGGGTTTGTGGCCCCCCCGGTTTAGGGGGGGGCGAGGGTA